>CAZFQG010000032.1:2473-40446 GCA_964520785.1 uncultured Planctomycetaceae bacterium
AACCTCACACTACGTTGGTGGTGGTGGTGTATTTGGCGCCGGGTAATGTGGTCGCAACTCGACTCGTGCTGGAGAACAACCGGGAGTACGGGGACATCGTCTTTCAAGCGGAACAGCCCGGCGAGTATGCGGTCTACTACATGCCATATCGCGCACAGCGGCGGACCGGGCCGCCGTATCCGGTGGAGTACGTGGCCCCGCAAGAGACGGCTTCTCGGGAATGGCTCGCGAAGATCGGGGCGAACCGGACTCCCCCGGCGCTTCCGACCGCCCAGGTCGTCCGGTTTGACGCACAGAGCGACTTCCATCGCTTTGACCCGATGGAAGTCATCGCGACCGCCGACGAGGTCGCGGGCCTCCTCGAGGCCCATTCGGATGCGGCCTACCTCGTCTTCCCCGAGGACCGGAAATACCCCATCCGCATGACGGACGATCTGCCCCAGCGGTGGATTCAGTCCGGACCGCGAAGCGAATTCGCCGGCGAGGCCCGGCCCGGAGAATTCTATGTCTTCCAACTCGGCCTCTTCGCCGCGCGAGAATCGCTCGATGGCGTCACCGTCGAATTCTCCGAACTGAAGTCGGACGACGGTGCCGCGATTCCGGCGTCGGCCCTCCGCTCGTTCAACACGGGCGGAACCGACTGGCTCGGCAACTCCTTCACGAAGCGGCTCGCCGTGGAGAAGGGGAAGGTTCAGGCCCTTTGGTGCGGCGTGGACTTCCCGGAGGCAATCGCCGCCGGGACCTACCGCGGCACCGCAACGGTCGCCGCCGCCGGAGTCCCTTCGACGAAGGTCGACGTCGCGATTACGATCGCCGGCGATCCCATCAGCGAACACGGCGACAACGACCTTTGGCGTCTTGCCCGGCTCCGCTGGCTCGATTCGACGATCGGCATCGACGACGACGTCACCGCCCCTTATACGCCCCTGGTCGTCGAGGGAGAGACCATCGCGTGTCTCGGCCGCCGGATTTCCATCGACGCCCAAACCGGCCTTCCCACCGCCATCGAATCCACCTTCCCCATGACGGTCGATTCGACCGACGCCCCGCCGAAGCCGATCCTCGCGGCGCCCATGCGGTTCGTCGTCGAGACGGCCGCTGGCGAACTTCAGTGGGAAGGGGGCGACACAACGTTCCTCGGGAAGACGCCGGGCAACGTCACGTGGGAGTCGACCTCCACGGCCGGAGGGCTATCGCTCCACTGCTGGGCGAAGATGGAATTCGACGGCTACGTCAATTACCGCCTTACGCTAACCGCAACCAAAGACATCGATCTTTCCGACACGCGATTGGACATCCCCTATTCGGCCGGCTCGGCCAAATACATCATGGGACTCGGCTGCCCCGGCGGATATCGTCCCGAGCGCTGGGAGTGGAAATGGGACATCGCCAAGGCGAACAACTTCCTCTGGCTGGGGGACGTGAACGCCGGAATGCAGTTGAAGCTGAAGGGGCCGAATTACCGCTGGAGCGTCTACACGCTTGAAGATTGTGGCCTGCCGGCGGCGTGGGACAACGACGGCCGCGGCGGTTGCACGGTCGAAGAGGTCGGCGACGATACGGTTCTGGCCAAGGCCCGGAGCGGTCCGGCGACCCTCAAGGCCGGGGAGAAGCGCGAGTACTGGTTCGGAATCCTCCCGACACCGCTGAAGGTTCTTGACAAGCGGCACTGGTCGTGGCGGTATTTCCACAACACCGGCGTTCCGGATTTGGACGAGGTGGCAAAACAGGGAGTGACCGTCGTCAACATCCACCAGGCGGCCCGGCTGAATCCGTACATCAATTACCCGTTTCTCCAGACCGAGGAATTGTCGCAATACGTTAAGCAAGGCCACGAAAAGGGTCTGAAGGTCAAGGTGTACTACACGGTCCGCGAGTTGAGCAACTTCTGCGCGGAACTCTTTCCCTGCCGGAGCCTGGGACGGGAAATCTTTACCGGGGGACCGGGGGGTGGGTCGACGTGGCTTCGCGAGCACCTGGTGAGCGACTACGACCCGGCCTGGCACGATCCGATCGGCCGGCACGTCGACGCGTCCATCTCGACCTCCGGCCTCTCGCGGTGGCACAACTACTACCTCGAAGGCCTGCGGTGGCTTATCGAGCACGTCGAAATCGACGGCCTCTATCTCGACGGCATCGGATACGACCGGGACATCATGCAACGGGTTCGCAAGGTCATGGACCAGGCCCGACATGGGTGCCTGATCGACTTCCACTGCGGCAACCATTTCCCCTTCCGCGACCTGCGGATCAACAACGCCTGCCAGTTCATGGAGTTGTTCCCCTACATCGACAGCCTCTGGTTCGGCGAAGGATTCAGCTACGACGCCCCGCCCGATTTGTGGCTCGTCGAAATCTCGGGCATCCCTTACGGCCTGTTCGGGGAGATGCTCGGCGGGCACGTCAACCCCTGGCGCGGGATGCTCTACGGCATGACCGGCCGGCTCGGCTGGGGCGCCAGCCCGGTGTCGACCTGGAAACTCTGGGACGATTTCGGCATCGCCGAGGCGAAGATGGTCGGTTACTGGGTGCCGGAGTGCCCCGTGAAGACGGGTCGCGACGACGTTCTGGCGACCGCCTACGTCCGGAAGGGGCGGACGCTCGTCGTCGTGGCGAGTTGGGCGCCCACGGTGGAAGAGTGCAAGCTGGCCATCGACTGGGAATCGCTGGGGATCGATCCCCGGAAGGCGACACTCTACGCGCCGCCCATCGAGGGTGTCCAGCCGGCGGCCCTGTTCAAGTCGGACGAGCCGTTTCCCGTTTTTCCGGGACGAGGCTGGATGCTGGGGATCGACGAGGAGCACCGCGACCTGGCGGAAAATGCCGATCTCTTCACCGTCGAGGACGCGACCGCCGGGCGGAAGCTGCTGCTGGAAGACTCTTTCGAGCGTGAATCACTCGGCGGCGCGTGGAAAACGACCCTTTCGAAACACCCCGGCACCCAGGTGAAACCGGCCGATGGCGCGCTCGCGGTTACCGCGGCGGCGAACTGCGTCGCGTACGCCGAGCGCCCCCTGCCGCCGGGTACCCGCCTGGTGCAAGTCCGCCTGGCGCGCGGTACCGACGGCGGAGCGACCTGGGGACCGGCGCTGACCATCGTCTGGCCCGGCGGTTCGGTCTTCCGAGCGGCGGCCCGGGTCGACGGGACGTTCCAGGTAGACGACGGCACCAACACGTATCTCGTTGGCGCGTGTCCCGCGGACGGAGAGCTATTCCTGCGGTTCATCGCCGGGGAACGATCGGCCCGATTCGAGGTCTCCAAGGACGGGAAGTATTGGAACGTCGTTACGACGCTCCCCGGCGAGCCGTACGAGCAGGACCCGACCTGCATCCGCCTCGGCAAGACCGGCCCCCACGGCGCCGCGGAAGATCACGGTGTCCCCGGCGAACTGGGAACAAGCCGCTTCGACGATCTTCAGGTGTACGGACCGAAGGAGTAAACACCGCGTGCGGCGGTGTCTCTCGGGAGATAGCGCCCCATCAGGGGCCGCCCGGGGGTGACGGCGACGATTTCAGAAACGCGATTTGCCGGTTTGCTTCCACCTCCGCCGCCTCCAAGAGCCGCGGTACGATATCGTCCGACCGGACGCCTTCCATTTCCGCGTCATAGTTCATCATGATCCGGTGCCGCAGCGCCGGGAGCGCGACCGCCCTGACGTCTTCGAGCGAAACGCACTCGCGGCCGTTTAAGGCGGCGTGGGACTTCGCCGCCAGAAGCAGGTGCTTCGCGCCCCGGGGACCGGCGCCCCAAGTGACGTACTGGTTCACGAAGGCGTGGGGATTGTCCTCGGCAGGGCGGCTGCCGCGCGCCAAAAACATCGCCAGGCGCGCCGTGTGTTCCGGAGCCGGGATCCGCCGCACGAGCCGCTGCAGGGCCTTAATCTCGGTGGCGGAGAGGATCGGCTCGATTGCCGGTTCTTCCTCGGCCGTCGTCCGCAGGATGATCTCCAACTCCTCGTCCTCGCTCGGATAATCGATGCGGGTCTCGAACATGAACCGGTCGAGCTGCGCCTCGGGCAGCGGGTACGTCCCCTCCTGTTCGATCGGGTTCTGCGTCGCCATCACCATGAACGGCGGCGCCAGCGGATACCGCTTGCCGCCCGCGGTGACCTGCAATTCCTGCATCGCCTCTAGAAGGGCGGCCTGCGTCTTCGGAGGGGTGCGGTTGATCTCATCCGCCAGAATGATGTTCCCGAAGACCGGCCCCGGCACGAAAGTCAATTCGCGGTTGCCGGTCGCGCGGTCTTCGCGGAAAACCTCGATTCCGGTAATGTCCGACGGCATCAAGTCGGGCGTGAATTGAATTCGCCGGAATTCCAGCGAGAGCGTTCCGGCGAGAGTCCGCACCAGAAGCGTCTTCGCCAGGCCCGGCACCCCGACGAGAAGCAAATGCCCCCCGGCGAAAAACACGGTCAGCATCTCGTCGATGACTTGCGTCTGTCCGACGACAACCCTCGACAGCGCCTTAATGATTGCCGCTCGGGCTCTTGAAAGCGTTTCGAGAGCCTTCAAGTCGTCCGGTTGTTGTTTCTGTTCCGACATCAATGCATCCAGTCAAGCGATTTCGCGGTTTACCTGAGATTCCCAGGTAGACTCCCCAGGGTTATCATCCGCCACTTCGGTGGGGTTAAACACGCATTCTTTCGTTCGTTGACACAAATGTCCCGGTAGACTTGGGATCAGGTGCTTCCGCAATGTCCGGCGTCAAGCTCCCTGCAAACCGTGTAAGCCTAGCAGGCTGTTGAAAAAGTCCATCCCGGACTTTTTCATCCTCGCTCAATGTGGCCCGAGAGGCCACAACGCTAAGTCTTGGGTTGGCGGCACGCCGACGTACCGCAATCGCCTGGATGAAACCGAAACGTCAACCCCAATTCCTACGTGTGACAAAACACTAGCCTACCAAAACCCCCCACGACCGCCAAGGAATCGCCCGGCGGGTCTTGCTATTCCCCCACATGCCGCTTGTACCCCACCCCCAACAGCCCTAAAATTCCAGAGATCAATGCTACCGATATGAGGATAGATAATAATGTGGAATTATACGGAAAAAGTTAAGGATCATTTCGTCAACCCGCGGAATGTGGGGGAGATCGAGAACCCGGACGGAATCGGCGAGGTCGGTTCGATGGCCTGCGGCGATGCGCTGCGGCTGACGTTCAAGCTGGACGACGAGGGGCGGATCGCGGACGTGAAGTTCAAGACGTTCGGCTGTGCCAGTGCGATCGCGTCCTCCTCCGCCCTGACCGAGATCGTCAAGGGGATGACGCTTGACGAGGCGGAGAAGGTGACCAACCAGGACATCGCGGTCTACCTGGGGGGGCTGCCGGAACAGAAGATGCACTGCTCGGTGCTGGGCCGCGAGGCGCTCGAGGCGGCGATCGAGAACTACCGCAAGGGGACACAGGGGCCGAAATCGCTCGAAGGGGAGGTGGTGTGCATCTGCTTCGGCGTCACCCGGCCGGAGATCGAACACGTCGTCCGGGAGAATGACCTGAAGACGGTCGAGGACGTCACCAACTACTGCAAGGCGGGCGGGGGCTGCGGCGGTTGCCGTACTCAAATCAGGGAGATCATCGCCGAGGTTCGCGGCGAGAAGATCGAGGAAGTGAAACCTCCCAAGGTCAAGCCGCGGACGAATCTGGAGAAGATCCGCCTCATTCAGGAGACGATCGACCGCGAGATTCGCCCTCACTTGCGCCAGGACGGAGGGGACATCGAACTGATCGACGTGGACGGCGACCGGGTGAAGGTGTCGCTCCGCGGCGCGTGTGCGCAGTGCCGCGTGGCCGAGTTCACGCTCAGCGACGTCGTGCAGACGCGGCTCCGCGAGTTCGTTTCGGATGACCTGATGGTCGAGGAGATTTGACATGAACGCCGCCGACAATCCCCGCGCAAACCGCATCGTCTACATGGACAACAATGCCACCACCAGGGTGGCGCCGGAAGTGGTCGACGCGATGATCCCCTTCTTCCGGGACTACTGGGGCAACCCGTCGAGCATGCACACCTTTGGCGGCCGGGTCGCCGCCGATATCGAAAGGGCCCGCCAGCAGGTGGCCGCGTTGATCGGCGCGGCCGATCCTTCGGAGATCATTTTCACCAGTTGCGGCACGGAAAGCGACAACATGGCGGTCCGGGGCGCGGTGGACGCCTGCGGCGGTTATCCCCACGTCGTCACCACCCGCGTCGAGCACCCCGCCGTGTTGGGCGTCTGCCGTTATTTGGAGAGCCGCGGTTGCCGCCTGAGCGAGTTGGGCGTCGACGCGGACGGCCGCTTGAACCTGGACGAACTCCGCGAGGCCCTCACGGCGAGAACCGCCGTCGTCAGCGTGATGTGGGCGAATAACGAGACGGGCGTCGTATTTCCCATCGAGGAAATCGCCGCGATGGTGAAAAACGCCGGCGTCCTCTTCCACACCGACGCCGTCCAGGTCCCCGGCAAGATGCCGATCGACGTCCGGAAGGTACCGGTCGACATGCTCAGTCTCAGCGGCCATAAGCTACACGCCCCGAAGGGGATCGGCGTTCTCTACGTCCGCAAGGGGACGAAGGTCAACTCCTTGCTCCTCGGCGGGCATCAGGAGGGGGGAAAACGGGCCGGCACCGAAAACGTCCCCTATATCGTCGGCCTGGGGAAGGCGTGCGAACTGGCGATGGAGCACCTCGAAGAGGAGACCACCCGCGTCGCCGCGCTGCGGGACCGGTTGGAGGAAGGCATTCTCGCGACCTGTCCCGACACGCGGGTCAACGGCGATCGCGCGAACCGGCTGCCGAACACGACGAACATCAGTTTCGAGTTCATCGAGGGGGAGTCGATCCTGCTGCACCTCGACGCCCTCGGAGTGGCCGCCTCGTCCGGTTCCGCCTGCACGTCCGGCTCGCTGGAGCCGTCTCACGTGATGCGGGCGATGGGCGTCCCGTTCACCGCGGCCCACGGCTCCATCCGCTACAGCCTCAGCCGCTACAATACCGAAGAAGACGTCGACTACGTCATCGAACAGATGCCCCCCATCATCCAACGCCTCCGCGAAATCTCGCCGTTCGTGGGGGCGAAGTAGGGGACAACCACGATCCGGAGCCGTCACTGGCGACATCTCTCCACCTCTAGCTCGGGATGGGTTATGATCACTAGAGGACAGCGCTGCAACGGAAACCTTCTCGCCCTCTGAAGTGACTCCGCATCCAACGCCCGTTGAGGCTCGTACACCTCTTGGTCGTCGCCTGCGCGAGATCCGCCGGCGAATCGAGTCCAGCGGTGCGCCTTTTCTGGATTGGGATGGTATTGATCGCGACCGCATGGAACGACGAGGAGATCGAAACTCGGGGTAAAGCTAGTGCCACCAGTGCGTACTTTCATCGATTCCGGGCTGCTTATCGCCGCGGCCCGTGGCAACCATGAATGCTCGCAGCGCGATGCGGATCGATGCCGCATCAGTCGCCGTAACCGTTCGGGTGGTTGCGGAACCAGTTCCAGGCGGTCTCGACGATGGGATCGATCTCGGTATAGCGCGGCTCCCACTCGATTTCCGCTTGGATCTTGCTCGGATCGGCAAAGAGAACGGCCGGATCGCCGGGGCGCCGTGGGCCGATTTCCACCGGAATGTCCCGCCCGGTCACGCGGCGGCATGCGTCGATGACCTCGCGGACGGAGTACCCCTTTCCGATCCCCAGGTTGTAGAATCGCCGATCCGGGGCACTCAGGGACTGCATCGCCGTGATATGGGCGGCGCACAGATCGTCCACGTGGATGTAGTCGCGGATGCAGGTGCCGTCGGGAGTTGGATAGTCGTTCCCAAAGACGGTGAGTTTCGGATGCCGTTCGAGGGCGGTCAGGAGCACGACCGGAATCAGATGGGTCTCCGGTTCGTGGTCCTCCCCCAGGGAGCCGTCCTCGGCGCACCCGGCCACGTTGAAGTAGCGCAGGCTCGCGAACGCGAATTCCTCGTTGGCCGCGGCGTAATCCTTCAGGACCCGCTCGACGCACCACTTCGACCAGCCGTAGGGGTTGATCGGCGACTGGAGACACGTCTCGACGATGGGCGTCTTGTCCGGTTCCCCATAGGTCGCGCAGGTGGAACTGAAAACGAGCCTGGTAACGTTCGCCGCTTCCATCGCCTGGAGCAGGCTGATGGTTCCGGCCGTATTGTTTTCGTAATACAGAAGCGGCTTGTCGACCGATTCGCCGACATAGGCCAGCGCAGCGAAATGCATGACCGCGTCGATTTCCCAGGTCCGCATTATCTCCGTGAGGCGGCCTTTTTCATTCAAGGAAGCGCGGACGAATTCCGCGCGCGGGTCGACCGCCGCGGCGTGCCCGCGGTAGAGATTGTCGATCGCGACGACGCGGAAACCGGCGTCCAATAATTGCTTCACCGCGTGCGATCCGATATACCCAGCGCCACCGACCACCATGACGTTCATGACCGTGCTCCTTAAGGAATGAGGGCCAGTATTTCCGCGACCTCGTCCGAGCCGATATTCTTGTGTTCCCCGAGCTTCTCTCCGCGCGCTCTGATCGCCGCAACGGCCCTGTCGCGGTGCTCCTTCGTAATGCCGCACTCCGCAAGCCGCGTCGCCATGCCGGTCTCCGCGAAGAAATCGACCGTCCGCCGGATGATCGCGTCGATCGTTTCATCCGAAGTCCCTTCGATTTCCCACACACGCTTGCCGTACTGGAGAAGCTTCTTCCGCTTGTTGGTACGCTGGTGCGAGAGGACCGCCGGCAGGACCAGGGCGAGCGTCTGGGCGTGGTCCACGCCGGCCGCCGCGGTCAACTCGTGGCCGATCATGTGGGTCGTCCAATCCTGCGGCACCCCACAGCCGAGACTGCAATTGAGCGCATTGGTCGCGCACCACATGAGCGTCGCGCGCGCGTCGTAGTCGTTCGGGTTCTCGCGGACGACCGGGGCGACTTCGACGAGCGTTTGCAGGACGGCCTCCGATTGCCGGTCTTGCAGGGGCGCGGCGACGTCGTACGTCATGTACTGCTCGAAGACGTGGACGAACGCGTCGACGATGCCGTTGCGGACCTGCCGCGCCGGGAGGCTGAACGTCGTTTCGGGATCGAGAATGGAAAACTGGGGATACATGCAGGGGTTGGAGAAAGCGAGCTTCTGGCCGGTCGATTCCCGGGAGATGACCGAGAAGGGGTTCATCTCCGATCCCGTCGCCGGCAGGGTCAATACCGAGCCCAGCGGGAGCGCCTCGTGGAACTCGGCCCCCTTGTCGAGCATGTCCCAAGGATCCTCTCCTTCGTATTTCACCGCGGCGGCGATGAACTTCGTCCCGTCCAAAACCGAGCCGCCGCCGACCGCCAGCAGAAACCCGATTCCTTCCGCCCGAGCCACGTCGACCGCATTCAAGCACGTTTCGTACCGGGGATTCGGCTCAATTCCGGGAAACTCCAGCACCTCACGGCCTCGAAGGGCCGAGCGGACCTGCTCGTAGACGCCGTTTTGCTTAATCGATCCTCCGCCATAGGTCAAGAGGACCTTTTGCTCCTTCGGAATCAACGAGGCGAGCCGCCTGATCGTCCCCTTCCCAAACTCGATCCGCACCGGGTTCCAATAAGAAAAATTCAACATTCGGCAACCTTTCCGCTTTGCGATTAATCCTGGATTCTGGGTTTTATTTTAGGGAAAGAGCATGTCGGCCGCTACCGAGGTTTTCTGGAAAGTGCGAAAAACCTGTCGCTTCGGTGCTCCGTCAACACTGAGGTTTTGGTTTGGCTGCGCGCCGCAGTACGGCAATCGCCCGGATGAAATCCAAACGGCCACCCCAATTCCTTCGTTTGACAAAGCACGAACCGAAAGTGGCTTTCCCGCCGATTGGCGCGCCTAGGGAGGCCGTGTTAGAATAGTTCCAGGTCGTGAGGTCGCGGTTTTTCGCTGCCTCATGGTGAACGAGCATTTTTGGGACGAACGGCAAGCGCTCTCGGCTCACGAACTCCTTCGCATGGGGGGTATTTTAATGCGATTTCTCCTTTCGGGTATCCTCGTTATCGTGGCCCTTTGGCCTTCCGTCCTTTCGGCGGACATCCTTCTTTATCCGCTTCCGGGTACGAAGCTCGCGTTCGTGCTCCAGGGGGAGGTGATGGTCAATCCGGGCGGGACGGTCACGTTCCGTCACCCCAATATGGGCAACCTCTACTTCCGGGTGAATGACGTCAGTTGGTACGACATTCCCTCGACGCCGACGCTTGCCACTCGGCAGATTCAGAAGGCTTCGACGGCTCAAGACGTGGAGGCTTGTCTGAAGGCGGCGAACTGGGCGCTCCATCAGGGGCTTTTGCGGAAGTTCTACGAGGCGGCCTCGGCGGCCTGGCAGATATCCCCGGACCATCCCACCGTGCAAAGACTGGCCGCGTTACGCCGGAAGATGGACGCCGCGGTTTTAGTCTCTCGGGAGCAAGAAGCGATCATGCGCAAGTTCGTGCCTTCGTCGGACAAAATGCAGTTCGTCCGCAGCCGGCACTTTCTCCTTCTGCACGACACTCCACCAACGCCGCAAGGCAAGGCGAGGAAGACGCGGGCACACCAACGACTCGAGCTTCTGGAGACGGTATACGAGAGTTTTCTGCTGAAGTTCTGTTTGGCCGGCGTGGAACTGGAAGTACCGCGAGAGCACCTGATGGCCGTCCTCTTCGCCGAAAAAGAGGATTATCTCCGGTTCTCGACCGGATTGAGGCCGGAACTGGCCAAGGCCTCGGGCTATTACACCAAGAAGGACAATATCTCGGTCTTTTTCGACCAGGGAACGAATGAGATATTCCAGGTTCTGGATCAACTCAACGGCAAGCTCCAGGAAGTGAAGAAGCGCGCAATCAAGCAACGGGGTCCCGGTACCGCCGATCTGGTCCGATTGGTCGACACGCTCAACCTGCTGACCATGGTCGCCCGGGAGAACTCCGATATCGAGGTGGTCAGCCATGAAGCCACGCACCACATGGCGGCCGCCACGGGCTTGATGCCGAACGACGCCCAAGTACCGCTGTGGGCGGCGGAAGGGCTGGCGACTTATTTCGAGTCTCCCAAGGAGGCGGCCTGGAGCGGAATCGGCGCCGTCAACGAGGAACGGCTCGACTGGTACCGAGCCCTGGCACAAGACGGCCGGCACTCGAACGTCGACTTCATCGCTTCCGACCGGATATTCATGAACGCGAAGACCGATGAGGCGGTATTGCACGGCTACGGCCAGTCTTGGGGACTGACCCACTTCTTAATGGAACGCCATCCCACGAAACTCATCGAGTACTATCGCGCCGTGGGCCGAAGACGTCCCAATCCCGACAAGCCCGGGGAACCTCCCATGCCGGCGACGCCGGACGAGAACCTCGCGGCGTTCGAGGAGGTATTCGGCTCGGACCGGTCCGCGTTGCAGGCGGAATGGCGGCGCTACATGAGCGAACTGAAGACGGATATCGAAATGGTGCTGGGCCTGAAATAGGGCCGCTTTCGAGAAGATCGTAAGGGTAAGCGTTCGTAAGAAAGAACCCGACCCAGGTCGTGACTACCCAGAACACGAGCAACCATGGGCCGGTTCGTTCCTTGGCCTTTGGGTCGTTCCATGCGCGAGGATCGCTTCGTCGCTGCAGACGCGGGAGGGTAAACGGCACCACCGGGGCAGAAGACTATTTCTCGTCTTTTGCCGCCTTGAGCACTTCCTCCACCGAAACCGGTTGCCCTCCTCGTCGCTTGCTTTCTTCGGCGGCCGCCATGAAGGCGAAGACGCCGATCGTCTCTTCGGGTGCGACCGGGGGTTTCCCGGTCTTGAAGAAATGGGCGATTTCCACTACCAGGGGGCGATAATCGTAGTACTGGTCGTGGTAGACGATCTTTTTCTCGCCGAAGACGGTCACCCCCAGCCCCGTCTTGTGCGTGTGTTCGCGAATGCCGCGGAAGGTCCCCACGCGACCGTCGCTCCAAATGCCGGTGACCGTTTCGGTATACGGTGTTTGCGCGGCGGTCACCGTCTTGCACCCGGGGCCGAGAACGGTATGCAGCAGTTCCACGCCGTGGCAACCGTACCAGAAAAGGTCCGGGTGGTGCGGCGCCGCGCGGCACTGGCTGTAGGCGTCGCACCCGACTATCCTTCCGACCGTCTCATCCATCGTCAATTCGATGTATCCGGGGCTGAAACGGCTGGAGGAGCTTCCGAAGCAGGGGGTGCCGTGTTTCTCCGCGCACGCGAAGATGGCCACGACGTCTGCGAGCGATGCCGCGAACGGCTTATCGACGAAGACCGGCTTCTTCGCCGCCAGGGCGGCTTCCGCCTGCGCCAGGTGGGGCCGACCGTCGACGCTCATGACCATCACGGCGTCCGACTTCTCCACGAGGGCCTCCAGCGAGTCGACGATCTCGATTCCCATCTCGCGGAGTTGCTCGGTGAACCCCTTTACGCGGTCCCGGCTGAGCGGGAAGTCGTCGCTGCCACCGGGGAACCCATACACGACGCGGACGCCGCGGACCTCCTCCGGCGCGTCCGGATCGTTCATGATCTTCGCGTAGGCGACGACATGGGACGTATCGAGCCCGATCATGCCGACCCGGATGGGTGCCTCTTCCGCAAAGAGGGCGGCCGAGAAGAAGGCCGGCACCAGGAACGAGACGGCCGGAAGCCAATTCAACGTCATGACATTCTCCTTCGGAACGCGGGAACTCGACGGCTACTTCCGTGGCGATTCTATTCTTCCATCACGACGCGGAATCCGACGTTGAACACCGGCTGCCAGGGTTGGTATTTCAGGCGGAAGCCGCTCCGCGCCCTGTGCGGCCTGTCACGCCACGATCCACCTCGGACGACCTTCACGGTGGTCGGATTCCCCGCCTCGCGACCGTCCGCGGCGACGTAGGGATAGGGGCGGTAATCGGACGACGTCCATTCCGCGACACTGCCGTGCATGTCGTGAAGACCCCACGGGTTCGCCTCGTAATGGGCCACGTCGCCAGCGTACATCCGGCCGTCGTTGAATCCTTCGGCCATGGGGATGAATGCCATCCAATCGGGCGGGTTCTTAATTGGTTGGGGGTCCACGCCGGCGACGACGAACAGCTTCAGGCTTTCGTCGGCCAGGTCCGCCTTCGCCGTGAAGTCGTCTCCCGTCTGGCCCCACCACATGGGCGTATCGGAGCCGGCGCGGCAGGCCCACTCCCACTCCGCCTCTGTCGGCAGCCGGCAGACGCGCCCCGTCTTCGCGCTAAGCCACCGGCAGAAGTCGTTCGCCTGCTTCCAGGTGATTCGGATGACCGGCTGATTCGGGGCGTTCGCGACGTAGCCGGGCCGCGTGTGGTCCTTGCTCTGCTGGTCGATATAGCGGCTGTCATGGGAGGCATCGAATTCGGCGAACATCGCGTTGGTCACCTCCGTCGTCATCATCCGGAAGGGCCTCGCGATCGTCACGGGGGACCGCGGTAATTCATCGCGGTCGCCGCCGACGTCCCCCATCACGAACGAACCCGCCGGAATGGGCACGAACGTCATTACCACGCCGTCGTTTAATTCAACCGCGCGCGGTTCGCCTCGTTGCATCTGAGTGGCGACCTGGGCGGAGAAGGGCCAACCCGACACGGCCGGCGCCGAATAGTCCGGCTCCGGCAATTCCTCCGGTTTGACGAACTCCGGCTTCGGCGGCAGGGGCCGTTTCGCGTCCTCCTCCGGGCGATAATCAACTCCGGCGTACTTGAGGAGGTTTTCGCTGTACTTCGCGGCAATGTGCTCGATCGGCTCGCGAAGGTTATGTCCGATCCCGCCCGCCTCGGCGATTTCCGTCCACGTGGCGAAGTAGGGAACGTTCATGTCGATCCAGAGATTGAGCAAATACCGCGACTTCTCGTCTAGTTGGACGTTATGGTGCCCTTTTTCCAGCATCTGCGTCAGTTCGCTCGTCGAGCTGTGATATTCCATGGGGCGGAACATGTGGTAGTCGCTTTCCGGACCGGGCCGCCGGGTATATCCGTGCAGGGCGTGGTACGAATACGAGAACCCGCTGGGACCCTGGGCCGTGTTCGCGAAGTTCGGACGGCCTTCCTCTTGGCCGTCGTGGCAACCGACGCAATACCGGTCGAGAATGGGCTGGATTTCGTGCTTGAACCCGACCATTCGGGGTCCGCCGTAAGGGGCTTCCAGCTTCATCGGCTTGCTTTGTCCGGCCATCGTGAACCTGGAGGGGGGCGTCGTATTCTGCTTTTCATGGCATCCGACGCACGAGACCCGTTCTCCCGGCTGTCCGACGAACCACGACCGCATCAGTTGCAGTGCCGCGCCGTCCTTGTCGAGCGGCTGAATCGCGACCGGCATATTCGCCGGGATCTCGAAAACCGCGGAGCCGTCCTCCTGCACCGGCACCTCGCCGAGAATCCGTTTACAGTCCCACGAACTCTCCATTCCGACCATGTGGTGACCGCCGATGAGCCGGTAGCCGAAACTGTACGTGAACAGCCGCAGACTTGTGACATGTCCCCGCGGGACACCCCTGAGACCGTCCCCCATGTACACGTCCGTAAGATAGACGGTCGCCTCTTTCTTGGTCAGGTCCACTTGGGACGGAATCGCCGGCGGGGTCGGTCGCGGCGCAAGCGGGACCGGTTCGTACAGTCCGTACGCCGGCTCCTCGTGCAGCAGCAGCATATTGTCGAACACGTCGACCAGATAAATACCCCGGTTGCTTTGCGGCGTCGGCTGCATCGAGACGAGGAAGTACTTGTCGCTCAGCGGCCAGGGATGGAGGAACTTGGGCCAGGAGGCGTCCACCAACTGGTCAATGATCGGGCCCGGTACCTTCTCATCGCGTCCCGGAATCCGTTGCACGGCGCCGGCGTTCTCCTGACGGCCCTTCGCCGGATCGAAAATGCACAACTCACCGACCCGCGCCACGCCGTGGTGACCCGAGACGATTCCGACGAACTTGGTGGGATGGTTGGGGCAGGCCTTCGCGAAGAACAGACTGTTGGGCCAGAATGAGTTGCTCCCGTAGTGTTCCATCTGGCGGGTTCCGTCCGGATTCATGCTGAAAAGCACCCGCGTGAAATAATGCGGGGTGTCGGTATATTCCCACCTCAGGTACATGACCCGACCATTATTGAGTATGGTGGGGCACCAATCCTGGTCCTGCTCGAATGTGAGCTGGCGGACCGTCTTCCGATCGGGTTCGAGGCGGTAGAGATTCGCCACGTCGTTCGTTCCGCCCACGCAGGGAACGCCGAGCATGGTCGCCGTCGAACTGAAAATGATCGCCCCGTCCGGCGTGTAGATCGCTTCGGCGTTGTCGACCTGTTCTCCCATGTCGGGCGTGACCTGAATCATCTCCCGCGTGGCCATATCGACTTCGAAGACGTGCCATTCGTTGTCCGTCCCCAAGGAGGTGACCAGCATCCGGTCGGCGTCCCAATGGAGGCACATGTCGCCGAGAAAGGTGTCGGTCTTCGGCTGGAGGAAGGTTTCCGCCCTGCCATCCGGCCGAGGCGGGGAAAGGGTGGCGATCTCGTTTCCGTATCCTCCCTTGCCGCGCGAGCAACTGCTGATCCAGTTATTCAGAAGACCCGCGTTCCGGGCCCTGCGGAACAAAAGCGCGTCGAAGTCCATGAGTGGGTTGCTCAAGAGGGCGTCTCGGCGGAGTGATTCGTAGTCCGCGAGAAACTTCTCGAGCGACTCGTGGGCCGCTGGATCTCCGCCGGCGACCGCTTCGCGGATAACGGCCGAGCGGCCCTTCAATTCCTCGATCCGTTCGAGGTATTCCGGACCGTCGGGATACCGGTCGCCGAACGTCTTGGTCAAATCCTCCACGGCCAGCCGGAGCGAGTCGAACCGGATCGGAGCCAGCCGCTCCTCGGCCGTCAGCAACGAAGCGGCCCGCTCGAAGATCGCCAGCCACCGGGCATCGTCCGGGGAGGCGTCCTCGGCGACGAGTTGCTCGTACGTTCCCTTCAAAAAGGAGCCCTTCTCGCCCAGTTTACCGAGCAGGTTGCCCAGCAGGCCCTTCTCGATGTCGTTCCCCCTCGCGGCCGAGAACCAGTTATTCGCCTGTAAATCGACGAAGCGGCAAAGCCACGCCCCCTGCACCGGAAAATCGGCCTCGATCCGTTGCCAGGCGCCCAGGACCCTCTGGTCCAGCACCGGGTTCGAAGAAAACGCGAAACCGTGGCCGCCGGTGCGATTGTAGATTTTCAGCAACAGCGCGTTCTTGCCCGGCTTCAATTGGAGCGTAGCACGGTCCTGATTCAAGGCCGGTCCCCTCGGGACGTCGTTGGCGAGAATCCGCTCGCCGTTGAGAAACACGGCCAGTCCGTCGTCGCTGCCGAACCCGGCCGGAACCGCCTCGGCGCTGTTCGATTCAATCACGCGAAACAAGTAAGTCGAACCGCCGTCGCCACCGGGCAGCATATGGACCACCCCGTCGGCCAGGTCCGCGCGCATCGTCCATTTCGGCTCGCCGTTCTCATTCTTCGCCTCGAGATCGACTCCCTTCTCGGGGAAGAGGACATCGGCAAAACCGCCGGACTTCATCCACCCCGTCGTGTACCAGGGGCCGAAGCGGACCTCGCTCGGCTGGATTCGGCCGGCCTTTTCGGCGGCGACGAACGCGGCTCGGGTGGCGGCGACGGTTTCGGAAAAAGTCGCCTTCTTCACGTAGAGATCGTCCGCGCCGGCGGCGCGGACGAAAAACGGCGCAAGGAGCGTGCAAACGGCAAGGATGTAGCGCATGAGATTCTTCAGCAATCAGGTGGGAAAACCGGCCGCTTCACGGACCGGCACGCAGGGGCAGGAATCGCATCCGGCCGGCCCGAGGGCCCGGCCGGAAAAAAACAACGGTACCGGCCGAATGCCGACCGGTACCGCGGTGCTCAAGACTTTTGCATCAATTCAATCGGCGCGCCGTCGTGGATGATAAACGCGCATCTGAGGCCGGGGAACGGCTCGAACGGTTCGAGCAGAATCTCCTTGCCCTCCAGTTCGGCCGCCAGGTCGTCCACCAGGAAGGCTACGTGGGGCGTCGTTTTCAGCAGCTCCGGCATGGGGCTGTCTTCATCGAAACCGAGCCACTCCACCTTAAACGGCGAATTCTCGCAGTCACTGTAATGGACCTTGCCGCCTTCAAGGTAGCCGGCGAAATCCTTCTTTTCGGCCGTGGGGATTCCCACGTGATGGAATTGCATCTTGCGTTCTCCGGAAACTTAGTCTGGTGTCCTTGGATCTCAGAATCCGACCGTCGGATTCGTGAACCGCAGTCCGTCACCGGAATGGAAGGAGCCATATTCGGTGACGATCGCGCCTTCCGGACCGCCCATCATGAAGTGGGGCGCCTCCAGCCGGTTCAGTGCCGCCATGTCGCCGACCTCGAGCTTGCCGACGCACTTCGTCGTGATGTGGCCCTTCTGGCTCTTGGGAAGATCGAATTCACACTCGACCGTCTCGTCTCCTTCACCGAACGTGTAGATCGATCCGTGGCGGACCTGCCAGCACTCGTGCTTGGCCGGCTTGTCTTCCGCCGGAGCATGGGCGTGCTCGACGATCATCTGGCCCGGCAGGAGGAAAATCTCGTGGCCGAAATAGCCGTATTCCTTCTCGTTGACCCAGAAGATGCCGCCCATTCCGACCCGGGCGAAATCGTTCTGCTTGAAGTCGGCGGCCCAAAAGTCCTTATTGCCTTTGAGCGAATCGCGCAGCGAGTAGTCGTGGTGTTCGAACAACTCCTGGTAGGCCTTCAAACCGGCTTCCTGGTCGAATTCGCCGTTCTTGTAGAATTCCTCGTTCGTAAACTTCCGCAAACCGCCCTTCTTGCCGGCGGCCATGGCGCTGCCACACGGTGCCGCGGCCACGAGACCGGCGGCGCTAAACCCCAACATTTGACGTCGATTCATTGGGCTGTCCTTTTTTGAAAAATTACTCTTGGCGGAATTGTCCCGCCGGAAATCGTTTCTTGGTTATCGCGAAACCGCGAGGGGCGGCGAACCGCTCGGGCGCGGCGCTCCACGCGCGGATTGATTGTTCTCAGGCTGGTCTTCCGTGACCTTCCACTGGTTCTTATCCCTCGCTCTTGAGGGTCTCGTACATCTCGTATGCCTTCTCCGGCTTCTCTCCCTCGTGGACGACCGCGCGGATCGCCTGGATCATCGAAACGGGGCACTCGGCCTGGAAAACGTTTCGGCCCATGTCGACTCCGGCGGCACCTTGGTCGATCGCCTGATAAGCCATCCGCAACGCCTCCAGCTCCGGCAACTTCTTCCCGCCGGCGATGATGATAGGCACCGGCACGGAGGCGGTAACCTTCTCGAAACCTTCGGCACAGTAATAGGTCTTGATGACGTGGGCGCCGTTCTCGGCGCAAACCCGGCTGGCCATGCCGAGGTAACGCGCGTCGCGGACCAGTTCCTTGCCGACCGCCGTGACGCCGAGCGTCGGAATGCCGTACCGCATTCCCAGATCAATCGTCTCGGTCAGGTTCCGGATCGTCAGCGCCTCGAACAATTTGTCGCCGACCGCCACCATCACCGCCAGCAAGGAAGCGTTCAGACGCACCGCTTCCTCGATATCCATGATACACTCATTGTTCAAGTCGTTCAAAATGGTAGAACCGGCCGAATACCGCAACGAGACCGGCTTATTGAACGTCGGAGGCACGACCGAGCGGAGAATTCCCCGGGTACACATGATGCTGTCGGCGTACTCCAAGAGGGGAACAATCGTCAAATCAATACGCTCTAGTCCCGTAGTGGGGCCCATAATATATCCATGATCGAACGCAAGCATCACGGTCTTGCCCGATTTCGGGTTAAAAACCCGCGATAGGCGGTCCTGCATACCCCAATCCAGGTGGCACGAGCCCTTGAGGAAATAGCCTTCCGTCTTTTGAGGGGTGTCTAGTCCGTATTTCTTGCCTTCGCTCACGCTGTCTGCATCGGGCATGTTATTTCCTTTCGTGGTTTGTATGGTTTCGTTTGGATTTTTTGGTGCCAACTTGGGTTGGAATGCAATCATTCCCCCCGCACGGGCGATTCTCACTTAGGCCTCGGCGAAGGCCGCGAAGATCAACGAGAAGCTCCTCGCCCCGGCGTCCATGTGACCCTTCGTCCGCTCGCCGAGGTTTCGTGCGCGGCCGAATTTGGCGGTCATTTCCCGGGTCGCCTCGGCACCCTTGGCGGCGGCCTCGGCGGCGGTGACGAAGAGGGCCGCAAGTTCCGACTTGCCCTCCATCACCTCCACCGCCGGCAGGATCGCGTCCATCATCGTCTTATCGCCGATCCCGGCCTTACTGTACTTCCGCAGTCCGGCCACGCCGGAGCGGAACATGGCGGCCACTTCGGGCGCGTTCAGCTCTTCCGCATCGACCGCGTCCCCCATCCCCAGGAAGAACGAACCGATCAGGGGGCCCGCCGACCCGACGCCGACCGACATGACGGCCATTGCGACGTTCGCGAGCATTTCCTTGAAAGAACCGCCGGTTTGCGCCGCCGCATCGGCGGCCTTCATTACCCGCAAGATCGACGTTCCGTGGTCGCCGTCGCCGGTCGCGGCGTCGAGCTTGTTGAGTTCGTCGAGATTCTTCTCGATCTTCTTCGTCGCGGCCGATATCTTGGCGGCGAAGTCCGATTTGCTCAGGGTGTTCGACATGGATGGTTCGGTCTTTTGCGCGACAAGCGGACGGTGAAACCTCTTACCGAGTAACCCAATACGGCGCGTTGCTCGGGGCCTTTAAACAGCCCAGCAATTCGGCGTCCACCTTTGCCAGAAACATCTGGAAACCGGCCGCCTCTTGGACGGTGAGCATTTCCTCGCACCGGCTGATCACCACCTTGACGCCCATTGCCTCGAGCACTTGGTACGCCTTGCGGAAGACGATGAACATCTCCATCAGCGTCGTCGCGCCGGAGCCGTTGATGATCAGCATGACCTCATCGCCACTCTTCGCGTCGACCGCGGCGGCCAACTTGTTCACCATCGTCTCGGCCGTCTCGTCCGCGCTCATGATTTTTTGCGGGCCGGTTCCTCCCCCTTCACCGTGCTGGCCCATGCCGATTTCCATCATGTCGTCCGGGAGCGTTGAAATGTACTCGCCCGACTGCGGAGCCGTCGCCGTCTTCATCGTCACGGCGAGGGTCGCCATCTGGTTATTGAAACGCTCCGCGATCGCGAGGACTTCATCCAGACTCTTCCCGGCCTCGGCCGCCGCTCCGGCAATCTTGAAAAGCGGAATACAGCCGCCCAAGCCACGCCGGTCCTCGATCGGCGCCGCGGTACCGGGCGCAATATCCTCGTGGGTGAGAATGCTCTTGACGTTGATCCCCTCCTTCGCCGCCATGTCCAGGGCCATATTGCCGTTGAGGACGTCTCCCTGGTGGTTGAGGATAACCAGCAGAATTCCGGCATCGCGATTGAACATCCGCAGGGCCTCGAGCACCTTCGGTCCCGGAGGGGCCGCGAAGATGTCGCCGACGACGCTGGCGTCCAACATTCCTTCACCCACGTATCCGCTCAGCGCCGGCTCGTGCCCCGCCCCGCCGAGCGTGACCAGCGCCACCTTGCTTGTGTCCTTCGGCGTCGCGCGGACGACGATCTTCTGGCTTTCCAACTTGACCTTGTCCGAATAGGCCAGGCAATAACCTTCCAGTAGCTCGGGCGTGAGATTGGCGGGATCGTTAAGGAATTTTTTCATAACCATGGCAAAATCCTGCTTCCTGCAAAAAGGGGGTGTCGGGTCGAATGGAACGGCCATTCGTGACGTGCGGTAGGATACGGTACAAAGGAATCTTATTCTAGCGGAACCGAAACCCGAACGGAAGAGTGGCGCCGCGAACTCGCAATCCAGAATTCTCGCATTCTCTCTTTTTCCAAAAACCCCTAGTACGCGGTACTTTCTCCTAACCATCAATGGGTTATTTGGAAAGTCCGAGGTGAGAAGGTCGGGCACATCCGTTTTCGGTCGGCACTTTTCACCCAGAAGGAGACGGATCGGCCGAAAAAAAGCCATATCCCGGACTTCGCGGGGCTCCGGGGCGGATCGGCACTTGCACGGTTGCGACCGGCGGAGTACCGTACTTCTGAAGAGCCACCACCACTTTCATTCCACCGATAGGGAGAACCATGAGCCGCCCAGCATTCCGAAGACGAACCTCGCGCAGACATTTTCTGGCCACCTCATTCACCGGGATTTCCGCCACGGCCGTCGCCGCCGGGTTCGGACTGGTCGCCGAAGTCGGGCGTTCCGAGGAAGGCCGGACCGCCGACGCCGCGACGGAGATCGGGAAAACCCCTTGTCTGGATTACGGACGTTCCTTCATTTGCCACACCTCGCCGAAAAACTCCGTCCGATTCTGGGTGGAGAGCCGGACGACGATTTTCGACGACGAGAACGGGACGTCGACCGAGTTCTACCAGTGCGGCTCCTGCAAGAGCGAGAACACGTTCGCCGAGCAAGACCTTTTCCACGCCGACAACTACGATTTTCTGCCGATCTTCGGCGGCGCCGAGGCCGAAGACGTACTGGTGTTTCGCCGCACGGCCTACTTGAGCGACCGCTACAAAACGGTGGCCAAATCGGACGACTACTGGGGCAAGCCGATCCTCAAGCTCCGCGAGGGGAGGAACGTCCGCATTCTCGGCACGTGGGAGGAGATCGCGGAGGCGACGGCCGAGGCGGTCCCCCTCGTCAGCCGGACCGAGATATCCAATCCGGAAACGAAACTCCGCGCGGTCATCGAGTGTCCCATCAAGACGATGAACATTCATCCCGGCGACCGGAAATACCAGGTCGATACCGGCCCCATCGCCTTTCCCGACCTGGCCCGGCGAGCGGAACCTCTGATCGATCTGTTGAGCCTGGCCTTCATCGCCTTCAACGCGCCCCACTTCGCCGACTTCATCGTCGAGCAACCGACGGCCGTGCTGGAGGGGGAAAAAGAGGTCTGCGAGATCTACCACTATTCCGACCCCTTTAGCCTTCCGGCGAAGAACGTCCTGCTGGGCTTGGAAGGATGAGCCCCACCCAGCGCGACAGCCACGCGTCGGCGACGTTCGGCGGATGATGTCTACGAATGATGTCTACCAAGGTTCAGGAAGAAGGCGCATCAATGGGCGAAAGAATCCGGATCGCCACAAGGGCGAGCAAACTGGCCCGGTGGCAGGCGAATTGGGTCGCCGCGCGCCTGGGGGAACTGGGGGTCGAGACCGAGTTCGTCCCGATCACCACGAGAGGGGACACCGACCAGCGTCCGATGGGCATGGTGGGGGGGACGAACGTCTTTACGAAAGAGGTGCAGGCGGCCGTTCTGGAGGGCCTGGCCGACGTCGCGGTGCACAGCTTGAAGGACCTCGGAACGTCTCCCCCGGCCGAACTGACGCTGGCGGCCGTTCCTGCAAGAGGGCCCACCCGAGACACCCTGGTTTCCAAGGGGTCGGTCCTCCTCGAAGCGCTTCCCACCGGCGCGGTCGTGGGAACCGGCAGCCTCCGCCGCCGTGCCCAACTGACGTTCTTCCGGCCCGATTTGGACATCCGCGACATCCGCGGCAACGTGGAAACGCGAATCGCGAAGCTCGACCGGGGCGAGTACGACGCCGTCGTCTTGGCGGAGGCCGGGTTGCGGCGCCTGGCGCTGGAAGACCGAATCAGCGAGATCCTCGGCGAGGCGGTGATGCTTCCGGCGGTGGGCCAAGGGGCGCTGGGACTGGAAACGAGAGCCGACGATGCCGCCGCCCGGGAGACAATCGGCCGCCTGGACGACCCCTCGACCCGAGCGGCCGTGACGGCGGAGCGGCGGCTCCTGGCCGTTTTGGAGGGGGGCTGCATGGCCCCGATCGCCGCGTCCGGCCGCGTCGATGAGGACACGAAACGCCTGATTCTGATCGCCCGAGTCGTCCGCGCCGACGGAAGGGAGAGACTCGAAGACACCGAAGAAGGCGATCCTCGCGACGCGGCGGACATCGGAGAAAAGCTGGCCCGGCGGCTGCTCGACGCCGGCGCGGCCGAGCTGATTTGTTTCGGCCGGGGACGTTGAAAGGAGCGTCCGGGCGCTTTCCTCTCGAGGGTGACCCGGCGTCCTCCCCATCCCCAAAATCTCCTTGAGAGGGTAGCGGCCTTAAACTCGGCGGTTTCCATGGTGGGGCGCCCATCAATGGGCACACTTGTGGAAAACGGCGCGGGTTCGGAGACGCTGGACCACTCCGACATATTTCGGGTCTATTACCGGCCGGGCCGCAGAAGCGGCCGATGGGCCGCTGGGACCAACGCGCCAAGGCTCGATATCGGATGGCTTCGGTGGCAGTAGAAAAACGCGTGCCATGACGGCGAGTGCTTAAAGAACCTTCCCGGTGGCCGCTTCTCGGGGTTGGAGTCGAATCCCTCGGCACGCTCATGGTTGACCACGGCGTAGTCGCCAACTACCATACAGTGTGGGGAAACACGAAGGAAAACGGGGAGCATCCCCCGCATAGGGCAGTATCAAACGCCCTGTTTGGAGCCAGCGATTCGCAATTCGAGGTAAATCATGTTTTTTAGAAGAATCCAATACTTCTTGCCGCTGGAAGGATTTCATCCGGCCTTGGTAATTCTCGCCACGGCGCTGTCTCTCTTCTGCCTTGCGAGTCCGGCGACGGCCCAGCCCGGCGGGACCGCCAAGCCGGAGGCAATCCCCGCTCCAGAGGATATCGCGTTAACGACGAAGGATGGGCTCCAATTGAAGGCGACGTACTTCGCGAGCAAGAAGGGTAAGCAGGCCGTTCCGGTCGTGCTGTTGCATATGTTCGAGGGGAGCGGGGGCGACTTCCGCGAACTGGCGTTGGGGTTGCAAGGACTGGGACACGCAGTGGTCGTGCCCGATTTGCGGGGACACGGTGGAAGTACGGAGATCATCGGAGCCAGGAAACCGCTCGACGCGAAGACGCTTTCGAAGCGAGATTTTTTCGCGATGGTCTCGCAGGACATGGAGGCAGTCAAGAGATTTCTTTTGGAAAAGAATGACGAGGAAGAACTGAACGTCGAAAAGCTGTGCCTCGTCGGTGCGGAAATGGGGGCGAACGTGGCTCTCGACTGGGCCCGGCTCGATTGGAGTTGGCCGAAGCTGGCGACTGGAAAACAAGGGCAGGACGTCAAAGCGCTCGTACTGATTTCACCCCAATGGTCGTTTCGGGGCCTGAGCGCGCAGCCCGCCGTGGCCCATCCGGCGGTCCGCAGCGAGCTGTCGATCATGATCATCGTCGGGGAAGGGGATCGCGCGGCCGAACGGGACGCGGTCCGTTTGAAAAAGGCCTTCGAGCGTTATCACCCGGATCCACCGAAGGAAAAATGGGTGGAGGAGAAGGATTTCTGGTACATTCCCCTGAAGACCAATCTCCAGGGAACGAAGATGCTTGGGGTGAATGAATTGCAGATCGGTCCCTACATCGCGAGGTTCATCGAGTATCGAATCGTCAACAAGACGTTTTCCTGGCAGGAGCGGACGATGGCGTATTAGCCCCCCGCCTCTGGTTCGGCGGAGCGAGGTCCTTCCTTGCGCGGCCTGAGAGGGACCGGAACCAGGTCGTCGCGCCCGCTAGGCGAGCGCGGTACCGATTCCCTCCACGCCGCGTTTTCCGCGCCGTTCCAGGTGGTTCCCACCTGGGGGAAAGGGATCGCGTGGAGGTAGCCCGACGGACCGTGGATATCCCAGTCGGAGGGAAACTCTCTCGGCAAAGGGGGTGGAGGCGTCTCCGCCGGAATTGGGATCAAGATATTGGGCTGGTGCGTCCGGCCGGACGCACCAGGCTTTCTCGGCCCTTTGGGCAGATGCAATACCGGGTATTCCGACGCCGCGTCGGTCTTCCGCCGCTGCACCGAAGACGGCGACAAAAGCACTGGGAGCTTCTGGATCGACCAGGCCGCCAAAAGACCCCCCACGACGCAAGAACCGGCCAGCAGGAATCGGGCTCCTTTCTCGAATCGCATGAGCGTAAGTCGGTTTCCGGGGGAGGAACGTACAACGGTCCAAGGCGGGGGGGCCGCTCCGTCGACCGCCGCGGTCGGCGCCCACCGCTTCTCTTCTACGGTATCGCTTCACGGGTCGCCTCAGTTGCGTCGAAGCGCGTCGGAGCACAGACAATCGTCCGGTCGCTTTCCGGTCGCGTCGGGTAAGGGGCTTTACCCGATTTTACGGAACGGACCGGTTCGGTAGGTCTGAGAAGGAATTTGGATTACTTCCGCTCTCGATCCGTCAGTGGCACCGTCGGCGTAATGCCTTTGAGGTCGGTCCAGAGCGTCCCCTCGCCGGCGTAGATCATTTCCAGGTCGATCGTTTCCGGCAGGCCCTCGGCGAATTGCCATCGGGTGAAGGCGCTGGGGACGCCGAAGGCTTCGACGGCAAGGGTGAACTTCTGGGCCTTAGCTTCTTGCTGGAGTCGTTCGGCCTGGGCTTCGGCTTCACCGAGGACGACCGTCTTCTGGGCATCCAGTTCGGCCGCCTGGCGGTCGATGGCGGCGACGAGTTGTTTCGTCTCGGCCGCGATCTCCTTCCCCTCCTTATCGCCTTCCGCTTTTACGGAGGCGACCATCTTCTCCGTCTCCACGCGGACCCGCTCCCCCTCGAGCTGCACCTTCTGTTCCGCCTCGCGGAGTTCCGCCTCCGTCTTGGCCGTCTCCTGTTCCTGGTCGCGGGTCAGCTTCAGTTCGTTCGCGATGAACGATTGCTGGATCGGCTCGCGGATTTCCCGAGGGATATAGATGTGCCGGATCAGCCCGTAAAGGAGCGAAACGCCTTTGTCCTCCAAAACCGCCTCGAAACTCTCGGTGGTTTCGTTCTGGAACGTCAATCGGGTGTCTCCCACCAGGAGTTCGACCGCGCCGAATTTGGAGCCGTTATTGCGGCAGATACTCTCCGATTGGGGAACGATCACCTTCTGCTCGACCGATTCGATGTTGCCGAACTTCTGGACCACCTCCGCCGCCTGATCCGGCATGATGCCCCAGATGGCGGTGAAATCCATTTGAATCTCGAATCCGTCGTTCGACGGGAAGTTGATTCCGGTGTTCGCCTCCGGGAGAGGTTCGCCGCTGTCGTCGAGGGCGACTTTTCCGTCGGGCCCCTTCTTCGGCGTGACGTGGATCGACGTCTCGCGGTATCCAATCTCGATGACGTCCACCTCCGCCTCGTGCGGGTTCACCGGGTAGAGCCCCGGCGGCAATACTTCGTTCTGAATGCCGGCCGGCTTGCCGGTCAGGGGATCGGCCGCCTTGCGCGTAATCACGCCGACGAACCCGGTGGGAATCTCCACCCAACCGGCCGTCTTCACCTGGCTGCCGACGGAACTCTCGTCGACCCTGATCTTCTTGAATTCGTACGCATAGGGGTTCGCCCGATAGCGGCCCGGGCCGTAGGCCTTGCGGAGGATTCCCTTGTGTTTCGTCTTGCCGAGAGCGCCGTCGACGAGAAACTCCCCCGGAGGCAAGGATACCCCCAACTTGCTCGTTACGATGGCGACCTCCCCCGGAACGACTACCACGTCGTCCACGATGTTCCTTTCCCACCAGATGGGGCAATAGAAATGCCGGCCCGGTCCGCGGAGCCTCTCGAGTACGCCGATCTGCCCTTCTTCGGCGAACTCGCCGGGCGCGGCGCTTTCGCGTTTCCCGAAGAGGAGCGGCCCCTTGTAACGCAACTGGAGGCTCTTTCCCGGTGGAACGTATACGCGGTTGACCGTCCATTCAAAAATGGCCCACATGAGGACGGCGGCGACACAGGCGACAACCGTCGTCATCACGATCCGGAGGGTCGTGGAATTCATGTCTTTCTCCGTAGTATCTCTTTCCCGTGATATTCCCTCTGTTCGGAACCGGGGGTGAACGGTTATGGATCCGTCTGGACCGGTTCTTCCGCGCTTGAGTCCTCCGCTTCCGCGGTCTCTTCCGACGGTGCCTCTTTCGCGTCGGCGTCGGTGCGCGAAGATTCCTCCGCCGGCGCGGGTGGGGAAGCATCCGAAGGCGCGGTCTTTGGAGTCTCCGGCGCCGCTTCGGCCGGGGCCGGTCCCGCTTCGGCCGGTTCCGGTTCAGCCGGTTCCGGTTCGACCGTCGGCGGTTCGGGCTCCGGCTTGGGTTCCGGCTCGGCGGGTGAAGTCGGAGGCGCGGTGGTCTCGGCCGGGGGAGGTTCTTTCGAATCGGGCGCATCGTCGCGAGGTGGAAGGAACAATCGGGGTAGGGACACTTCGCCGGCGTTCGATCCCGGTCCCCGTTCCGTGTGCGGCCCCGGGAAAGTGGTCGGGAGTTCACCGGACCGCGAGAACTCGCGGAAAATGTCCGTGAGGGGGCTGTCGGCCGTGTTGACCATCATCTTCTTGAAAGCCGGGGCCAGGCGGTTCAGAAGCGTCCACCGGGCGAATTCATTTCCGTCGCCGCCAAAGGCGTCGACGGAACGTTTCCAACCGGCCGCGGCGGCGGCGTTGTCGAATTCGATGACGTCGGCTTTCGCCTTTCCGAGCGCGATCACGGCGGCCGCCTCGTCCTCGGCCGCCTTCAGTTCGAATTCGGCCACCTTCAAGCGTTGGTTCGCCTCGATGAGAGCGACTTCCTTTTCGCGGGTCGCCTGCGTGACGACACGGATGACTTCCTGTTCCGCGGAAACGATAGCCTGTTTCTGTTTGACCAGTTCCTTCTGGATCGCCAACCGCTGCTCGGAGAGCTGCTGTTGAATCTCCTGCTCGTAGCGTTTCGCCTCTTGGACCGCGAACTCCCGCTTGCGGACCGGATCGGCGATCTTCTCCGGCGGCCGGATTCGCGTGATCAATGCCTGGATTACCTCGATTCCCTGGGCGTCACACTTCTCGGCGAGTTCCTTCTGGAAATCCTCTTGGAACTTGGCCCGCGTTTCGCCGGAGATGAACTCGCGGCCGCTCTGACCGGAACCCCGAAGCCGGCAGAAGGACCGCGCGTTCGGAAGGATGATCTTGCGGACGATCTCTTCGTCGATCGTCGCTCCGGCGCTCGTCTCCTTGTACGTGACGAAGACCCGTGCCGCCTCCTCCGGCTTGACGCGGAATTCGACCGCGCCGTCCAGAACGACCCAAAAGCCGTCCTTGGAAGGAAAACCCATCACGCCCGCCGCCTCGGACGACAGATCAAACCGTTGAGAACGGCAATCGACCAGGTCGATCCGCTCCACGTAGGGATTGACGTAGTACGTGCCCGGGTCGAGCGCCCGCGGTTGCACGCCGCGCTTTCCGGGTTCGGTCACGATGAGGACGTTCGGTTCCTCCGGCATCGGTGCCGAAAGATTGGACACCACTCCCTTGAAACCGGCGGGTACCGTCACCGGGTCGAACAGCTCGATGATTTCCGCGTAGCTGTCATACCGCCGCGGATTCGATCCCTCGACGCGGCCGTTCAACTCGTAGCGACCGGGCGTCAGAATCTCCGGGACGATCCCCTTCTGGTTCTCCTTCCACGCGATAATATCGCCCGGCGGCAAATCGTCCCCGTACAGACGAATCCGTACACCCAGTTTTCCGCGAGGGATTTCCACGTAGGGAACGACTTCCCAGTCCCAGAGGAACGGGTTGTAGAAGTACCGCCCTTCCGGAAGCAATTCCCTTTGAACTCCCTTGTACGAGGCGTCCGGGGCGATCTCCTCGCCGTTGGGAAGGTCCTTACCCACCTTGCGGATGAGGACCGCCACATGCTGGTAGGGCACCTCAATCCGGCACTCGGTGTAAAGGAAGAAGGGGAGTACGAGCAGGGGACCCAAGACGAAAAGCCCCATCAAGATGATGGCCGCCTTCCACGTCCGGGGTATTCGCCCGCCGTCGCGGGACCGGCGATAACCATGGCCGAAAACGTCGTCGATATTCGGATTATTGTCGTTCATGTCGGACCTGCTCGAAATGACTCGGCCTATACGCATTCTCCCCAGAATACGCAGTTTGAAGAGAAATGCCGTCTCTCGCGTGAAAAACGGGTCTCTTGAGAGGTTATTCTGCCTGGCGACCGGAATTATTGAACACTTCCCAGCTAAAATGGGCGGAAAAGGCGTCCCCACTCCAAGACGGCCGACCGGGTCGTTCTAATCGGAATAACCCGAAGAAGAATCGTCCGTCGTATGAATAGATATTGCGAAACGAGACTGAACCGGAAACGTGACAAGGGACCCAGGGCGACGATGTCGCTCGCGAAGGAGTCCGTTACCTTTACAAAACGCCTCGCGGCCACGCGCGGTCCATCCCATTCTTTTCCATTGCGTCTCTCGAGAAAGAATTGGCCGTCATGGGACGGCGCGAGGCCTTCGCGAATACAAACCTCGTTGCCCTTGGCGAGGAGATCGAATCGGTCACGGAGGGCCGCTACAAGCCGCGCGGGACCCCGTCACTCCCGACGCGGATGCCCCTGCTTCTCGAACTCCGCCCGGTGGACGGTTTCGCGGTGGAGCCGGGTGCGGCGCTCGAAATGGGTCCGGTAGTCCAGGTCGTGTTCCGGTTGCGCCTCGTGGACCTCGAAAGGCCCCAGCAGGGTCGTCTCTTGGGCGAGTGTTTCGAGGGCCGTCTCGAAGTACTCTTGCACATCCGTCCAGAAATGGAGCCGGCCGTGGGGGATGAGGACCCGCTCGACGTCGCGAACGAACTCTGCCCGGATGACGCGGCGCTTGCGGTGCCGCTTCTTCCACCAGGGATCGGGAAAGTAGACATGCACACCGGCGGCGGATTCGTCGGGGAGGATCTCCCGGAAGACGCGGATCGCGTCCCCCGCGACGACGACGGCGTTGCGGATGTCGCGCCGGACGAGTCCGGCGGCCGAGAAGGCGGCGTATTTCCGCACGATCTCGATTCCCAGGAAATCGCGTCCCGGACACGCCGGGGCCGCGGTTCTGAGGAACAGGCCCTTGCCGCAGCCGACCTCGATCTCCAGCGGAGCGTGCCTCCCGAAGAGCGCCTCCGGATTCCACGGCACGGGCAATTCGTCGAACGTCTTCAGATGGCGCGAGAGGTCGAGGGACGGATCGGGTTTTCTAAGCGCGCGGCGTCCCATCTCTTGTTTTTCAGGGCTAGCGGACGAGCGTCCCGACGCGTTCGCCGCGGACCGCCTTTTCGATGGCCCCTTCCTTGCGGAAGTTGAACACCATGATCGGCATTTTGTACTCGTTGCACTTCGCGATGGCCTCTTGATCCATCACCCGCAGGTTCTGCCGCTGGACGTCCTCGTAGCTGAGTTCGCTGTAGAGGACGGCGTGGGGGTTCTTCTCCGGATCGTCGCTGAAGACGCCGTCGACCCGGGTGGCCTTCAGAAGCAGATCCGCGTCGAGTTCCAGCGCCCTTTGGGCGGCGGCCGTGTCGGTGGTGACGAAGGGGCTGCCGGTACCGGCGGCGAGGATGACGATCCGCCCCTTCTCGAGGTGCCGGTTCGCGCGGCGGCGGATGTAAGGCTCGGCGACGCCGTCCATGCGGATGGCCGTCATTACGCGGGTGTCGCATCCGAGCGACTCCAGGGCGTCTTGAAGGGCCAGGGCGTTCATGACGGTGGCGAGCATCCCCATGTAGTGGGCGGTCGCCTCGTGGACGCTGGAATCCTGCTGGGTGAACTGCGCCCCGCGGAGGATGTTCCCGCCACCGAGAACGATGGCCATTTGCACGCCCAGTTGGGTGGCGCGGTGGGTCTGTTCGGCGATGTGGACCACCGCGTCCATCGCGATACCGCGTTCTCCGGGGTGGCAAAAGCCCTCCCCGGAGATTTTCAAGATCACGCGTTTCGGCGCGGCCGGGTTCGGGGTGTGTCGTGCCGTTTCCGAACTCATTTGGCCAGTTCCCAGTGGACGAACCTGACGAGCTTCATGCCGGCCTCCTTGGCGACCTGGCCGACGGTCTTCGAATCGTCCTTCACGAACGGCTGCTCGGCGAGGCACTGCTCGGCGTAGAAGTTCCGCATCCGGCCGTCGACCATCTTGTCGATGATGTTTTCCGGCTTCCCTTCGCTTCGGGCGGCGGCGCTCAAGATCTCGCGTTCCTTGGCGACCACGACCGGGTCGAGATTGTCGACGCCGACCACGGTGGGCCGCATCGCGGCGACATGCATGCAGACGTCCTTGGCCAGCTCCGCGTTCCCGCCCTCCACTTGCAGCAGAACGCCGGTGGCCCCGTTGTGGTGGACGTAGCCGCCGGTGGGGCCTTCCAGCCGCTCGAACCGCTCGACCTTGAAGACCTCGCGGATCCGGTTGTTCAGCTCGTCGAACTGCTCCTTGAGCGTCTTTCCGGCCATCGAAGGGGAAGGTTGCTCCAGGAGGGCCTCCGCCGTTTCCGCGCCGGGACCGGTGGCGAGTTGTTTCGCCAGGCCGTCGGCCAGTTGAATGAACTCGGCGTGGGAGGCGACCGAGGCGCTCTCGCAGCGGAGGTCGACGATCGCGCCGGCCTTTCCGGCGATGTCGGCGAACACGGCGATGCGGCCGAAGGCCGTTTCGCGGCCGACCCGCTTCTCCATCGTCTTCTTGCCCGCCTTGCGCAGTAGCTCGATGGCGGCCTCCTGGTCGCCGTTGGCCTCCGTAAGCGCCTTCTTGCACTCCATCATCGGAAGCCCGGTGGTTTCTCGTAGCGCCTTGACGGCGGCGGCGGTAATCTCTGCCATGGGGGGTTCTCCTCGTTTATTCCTCTTTCATCCGGCCGGTGGCGCCTTTTCCGGCGAGGACCGCGTCGGCCAGGTGTCTCATAACCAATTCAATCGAACGGATGCTGTCGTCGTTTCCGGGAATGGGCAGGTCGATCACGTCCGGGTCGCTGTCGGTATCGATCAGGCCGACCGTGGTGACTCCCATCTTGGCCGCCTCGCGGACCGCGTTCTTCTCTTTCTTCGGATCGATGATCACGAGGCACTCCGGCAGGCGGTTCATCGCGCGAATCCCGTTGAGGTTGCGGTACATCTTGCGGTATTCGCGCGTCAGGGCCGACTGCATCTTCTTCGAATACGCGTTGATCTCTTCCCCTTCGCGGATCCGCTCCAGTTCTTCCAGGCGCGAGAACCGGGCCTTGATCGTGTTGAAGTTCGTCAACGTGCCGCCCAGCCAACGGTCGGCCACGTAGGGCATTCCACACCGGGACGCCTCCTTCGCGACCGCTTCTCGCGCCTGCCGCTTCGTACCGACGAACAGAATGAGGCTGTTGCCGGCCGCCACCTGCTGCAAGTACTTCCGCGCGCGGAGCAGACCGCGGACCGTCTCGCGGACGTCGATGATGTGGATGAGATTGCGCCGCGCGTAAATATAGGGGCGCATTTTGGGGTTCCAGCGACTGGCACGATGCCCGAAATGGACCCCCGCTTCGATCAGATCCCGAACAAGAACATTGGACACGAATGGTCCCTCCTGAAGGCACACCGGCTAAGTCCGCCGGTTCAAGACAGGGGAACCATCGGCGGCGTCCGGCGTTATGGTAAAATTCGGCCTATCCAGTAAAATCCACCTCGCAGGGCCGTTCCGTAAGATGAACCGACTATACTAACCCGCCTTGCCGAACGCGTCAAGCGGCTGGCCGGTTCCGAAACGAATTCCGCAACCTGCAATCCAGCAAGGGGTTACGGAAACGAATCGCCCGACGAACGCCCAATTCGGCACGGCTTTTGCAATTCTAGACCCAAATGGGGCCAACGACAAGGGGGGTTCGAGGTAGTATCGGCGGCGAAGCCGACGACGATGAGAGCAACGGCGCGAAACGGCGCCTTCCGGCAGTGCCTCCAAGAGAGCCGATTCGGCCGAGTACCCGCGGAGAAACCCCCCAGCTTTTCCGCGCCGGCGGCGTTTTTCCGCGGGCGGCGGCCCGCTCTTTTGCCGCGTCTCGCCACCACAGGGTCGTCTGGCGCGCGACGTGGCCGGCGTACGGATCGGCCGTACAAAAGGGGACGACGATCCAACGGGCATGTGTCATGGATAAATCCAGCGGCCCCAATCGCGTCTTCTCACTCCTCCATCAACACCATCTCGCTCAAACTCCCTTGCTCCACGCCCTTCCGCTTTCCCTTCCCCCGCAGACCCTCGATCTCCCGCAACCACGCGGCTTGGGGGAGGGCGGCGAGGTCGGCGTCGGAGAGGGAGAGCGAGAGGGGGAGATTGCGATTGGAGCTCGAGTCTCTCCAGGAGGAAAAGGCGGCGTCGGAGGGGGATTCTCGACGAGGGCCGATGAGGGTGGCTGAGGAGAATCCGGCGTCTTCGTCGCCATCGTCCGCACTTGCCCCCGTCGGCACGCTCGACGCTCCCCAGTTGGCTCGAACCAGATCCAGATCGGCACTGCCGACTTTTCCATCCCCGTTGGCATCTCCTTCGGAGAGATTTCCCGGGGCGACGCTCATCCCCCACCATGCACGGACTATGTCGAGGTCACGGCTGTTGACGAGTCCGTCGCGGTTGAGGTCGCCGGGGATCGGAACGACCTTAATCGTCACGGTGGCCGTACTTTGGGCTCCCAGCGGGTCGGCGATGGTGTAGTCAAAGGAGGCGAGGCCCAGATAACCCGTCCGTGGCTTGAAGGTAATGACGCCGTTTTCCCAGGAAAGCGTACCGGGAAGCCCTTCGCCAGGCGTAACCGCTACGACCAACAGAGGCATCCCCTCGGGGTCGGAGTCGTTGGCCAGGAGGGCTGCTTCCGTAAGCAACAAAGCAGTATCCTCAATGACGTCATAGGAATCGTCCACCGCGACGGGAACCCGGTTCAGTTCATGCGCTCCAATGTCGACCGAGTCTCCCAAAACGCGAGGCAATCCGGCGATATCCAGCGGCAGCGGCTCGGTGGTATCGCCATCCTTATCTTGGTCGAATTGATCGTTCGGAAGAAGGCCACTGTTGCCCGCGTCGACCGCCGGACTGGTTTCCAGCAGCCGCAGATCGCCATAATCGTCGTCATCCGTTCCCCACTTCCCATCCGGCCCCGGCGACGGATTACGGACGAACCCCGGATCGACGTCGATGAGGTTATTGCTGGCGACAAACGTGCCGACCATTTCGAAACCGCTGTCCGGGGAGTTCAGAGCGAGGATGGAGTTGCTCAGTTCGAAAACTCCATCCATGGGGCTGATGAGCAGGCCATCCTCGGGAACTTGGTTGGCTACGATCGTGGTGTTGATGATTCTGACCCGCGCCGTCTGAGGTACCGTGCCCCCGGCACCGTAATGGTTACCCAGAATCACGCCTGTACCGGCCTGATTGCCAACGATGATTGAGTTCGTGCATGTGAGGGTGCCATAACTCAATACCATGAAAGCGCCACGTCCGCCGGAGATGTTTCCCGCAAAAACGGAGTCTATGATCGTCACGTCACTCGCACTGGCCCAAATGGCCCCTGCCGCGTCAGGGGCTTGATTTCGCACGAACGACGAGGAATCAACGTGGAGTTTGCCCGCCGTAGTATAAACCCCTCCGCAATCATCCCTTTCCGAAATGTTCTCATGCAGGTCGGAGCGAGTCAATGAGAGCATCCCCGTCGAATAGGCCGCCCCGCCGTTATCGCGCGCCACGTTTCGGACGAAAACGGAGTCAACGAAAGAAGCGGTCCCTTCATTGTAGATTCCACCGCCGTCGGACGGGCCGGTGTTGTTCCGCGCCGTATTGCCGGTCAGAAGCGAATTCGTGACATGAACGGTTCCCTGGTTGAAGATGGCGCCGCCATTCCACGCGGTGTTTTCGGCAAACTCGCAATCCGCGAACTCTGCCTTGGCTTGTGTCGTGTTGTAAACCGCCCCCCCAAAGGGGAACTCGTAGCGATTGTCGACCGTATTTTTTCGGAAGACGACCTGCTCAGCAGAGAGCGATCCGTAGTTCATGATGCCGGCCGCCTTCCCTGATGCGTTCATCGAGACCGACGAGTTGCACAAAAAGAGTTGACCATGGTTTAAGATGCCCCCTCCGTCCGAGAATGACTGGTTTTCCACGACCGAGACGTTACAGGCGGCCAGCACCGCCTCGGACCAAATCGCAATGCCGCCACCCGCGCCACTCGAATTTCCATCCCGCACCGTCACTCCGTCCAGCCCCGCGTTTACTAGGGGCGCGACGTATACGACGTGATAGGCATTATCGCTTTTGTTCCCAAGCGTCCCGATATCTCCACTCAAAACCGTCGGATGGGCAAGCGCTCCGTCCGCGAGGATCTCCCGCTCATCAATCGCCTCTTCCGTTCCCGCGAAACCACCGTAGACCGTAACGCCATCCACGAGGGAAAACGTCTCCGTCCTCGCGGTCCCGGCGACGCGCCGCTGGGAAGGCCGATAGATTCCTTCGGCAACCCAGATTTCAGAGACGTCGTTGGCCGGATCGGTATCCGTGTTGCGTAAGGACGCCGTCGTCAACGCCGTTTGCAGCGAATTAAACGCGGTTTCCCAGGAGAACCCCAAACCACTGCGGGCGGCATCCGCATCGACATAAAGCCGCGGCATGGGACCCGGTTCAAGACCGAAATCGTGCGTTGGCGGCAGTGTCGCGCCGTCAATCGTCACGAGGTACACTCCTTCAGCCGGAAGAGTAACCTCCCATCCTCCTTGGACAATCGGCGTGAGGATATACTCTCCCTCGGCAACGTCCGCGATCCAGTACCGGCCTGATTCGTCCGTTTCCGCGAGATACTCGCCGTCATCGTACTCACCGTTGGCGTTCGCGTCGAGGAAGACCGTCCAACCGGCCAAGGGCGGTTCGTTGGTTTGGCGGACCCCATCACCGTTGAAGTCGTTCCAGAGCGTTCCAGAGACGGTGTCTAGGCTTCGCGTTCTGATCTTGGCGACGAAGGCGTCGTTTTTCGCGCCACCTCCGAAGGAGTTGTTCGCGTTCGGGAAATCGCTCGAATTGGTCCATCCAACCACGTAAATGTCTTCTGGACCGTCCATGGTGACGCCGCGGATAGTATCGTAATTCGATCCGCCGAGATAGGAACTCCAAAGGTGCTCGCCAGAGGCGGAAAGGGCGATCACATATCCGTCGCTGTTTCCCGCATAGGAAGTATCCCATCCGTTGGATACCAGTTCGCTAGATTCGGTCGATCCCACTAGGTAGATGTTATCTGCCTCGTCTACTGTAACACTGTAGGTGTAATCAGTATCTGATCCACCCACATATGAACTCCACAGATGTGCACCCGAAGAAGACAGCTTTACAGCATACCCATCGACATTACCCGCGTACGAAGTATCCCACCCGCCGGACGTCCAGGTGTCCGATTCGGTATTGCCGACGACATAGACACCGCCACCGCCGTCTGTAGCGACTCCTCGGGTTCGGTCGTTAGCCGATGCGCCCAGATAGGAACTCCAAAGGTGTTGGCCTGATGCGGAGAGTTTGGCAACATACCCATCTTCACCTCCACCATACACCGTATTCCAGCCACCGGAGATCCAACCAGCGGAAAGGGTTACGCCGCCAATATACACGTTTCCGTTGTTATCGGTGGCAATGGAGTCAGCAACTTCGCCGGCCGCGCCACCCAAATAGGAACTCCACAAATGCTCGCCAGACGAGGAGAGTTTGACGACAAAGCCGTCTTGGTCTCCTCCGTATGAAGTGTCCCAACCGCCGGAGACCCAGCCGCTGGAACGGGTCCATCCAACTACGAAGATGTTACGGTCAGCATCCGCTGCCACATATCGCGCTGCTTCGGCACCGGAGCCGCCGAGGTAAGAACTCCACAAATGCGAACCCGAGGAAGACAGTTTGACGACGAATCCGTCGACGTCCCCTCCAAAAGACGTATCCCATCCGCCAGAGGTCCAACCGCTTGAATAGCTGTGTCCAGCGACGTAAACATTATCCTCGGCATCAGTAACAACCCCCTGAGCCCCCTCCCAATGTGACCCGCCGAAATAAGAACTCCACAAGTGCTGGCCGGATGGGGAGAGCTTGGCGACGAAACCATCGGCATTTCCAGCATACGAGGTGTCCCATCCGCCAGATACCCAGCCGCCTGACTCAGTGGTTCCAGCCACGTATATGTTGCCCCGGCTATCTGTCGTGACACCGCCCCAAGCAGCATCTTCCGCTCCCCCGCCCAAGTACGTACTCCACTCCAACTCCGGATCAATCACCAATTCAAGACTCGGATCATACTCTCCGGTAACCGTAAACGTGTACGTATCGACATCGACTAATGCAAACGCGCCGGCCACTTCGACTTCCTCGCCGCTGATCACTTGATAGATGTACAGCCCTTCGTCGACGAGCGTGCCCAGTTCGGTATGGATAGAGAGACTTCCATCCTCGCCAATGGAAAGGCCTTCGATCCCGTCGTAGGAGAGTTGAATGTCCGACCAATCCGCCCCCGGCGCCACATGGAACTCGTATTTCATCTGGCCGTGGCGGCTGAACGTGTGCAGGTCGATCCCGTCGTAGAGCCCCGCGTAGACAACCCGTTTGTACGTTGCCACCTCCTCCACCCAGTCCTCTTGCGGCCCCAAGTGGTAGTTGAAGACCGTCTCGGCCCGGTCGGCACCGGTGGGGATGGTCGGCCGGGCACCGTCGAAGTTCAGCGAGAAATGGGTGGACGTGGTTTCGTAGAGGTCTTCGTCCCTGCCGGGGAGGCCCCTGTCCTCCACCGCCCCCGGGTCCACCCCCTCCTTCAACTCCCGCCGCGAGAGCCCAAACTCAATCGACTCCTCCGTAAAGAAAATCCGCGTCCCGCCCTTGTTGTACCCAAAGTAGACGTCTCGCACGGGAACCGGCCGGGCAAGCGGGCCGGGCACGGCTCCCGACGGCGTCGGCGCCGGAAGACCAGGCAACTCCGCATTCCCCCACTGCCCCGCATTCTCGGCGAACAGGGCATCCTGGGCATGGAACACCTCAATGGCATGGCCCGAACCGTCGTCCACGCCCGAACCCGGCATCCCCACACTCAACATCCGCCGATCCTCCAGCGGTTCCAGCCGCAGCCTCTGGTTGCTCGCATCGTGGCGTGGCAAGAGATGGCGCCGAGAGGAGGCTGGGGCGCTTCCCAAAAACCCCGAACGACAAACTTGGCCCAGACGACGAACAAGACTACCGGAAGCCGACATGATCACTCTCCTCTCAAAAAACCTGTCT
>CAZFQG010000033.1:0-40445 GCA_964520785.1 uncultured Planctomycetaceae bacterium
TTCACTTGTGATAGTGTGGCGAGACGTCGGCTTTCGTACAAAATTCCCTGTTTTCCGCGCGGATTAACGCTCGGACCTGCCTGAATACACCATAGTGCGGTATATTCATACCACAATAACGTGCTAATATGACTCGAGTCGATCGGCTGGGACAGGTTGGCGAGAGGTCAACGTCGGCGCGAATGCCTTGGATGTGAGCCCGATGAGGCGGAATCGCACGCCAATGTCTCTGGAGTAGTCCTTGAGAGTGTTAATCAATCTATCCGAAATAGGGTATCATCGATTAGTGCCGGACTCCTCCCCAGAAGTCATTCGAAACGGCCGGTTCGCAGAAAGCGAGGGTCTTGCTAGAATGAGGCTCGCCTTAGCCGGTTAGTGCTGCGGATGCCGCCGGCAGGTACATTCTTTCCACGTGAACCGGCGACCTTTTTTGCCGGTTTCGCACAACCCCATCGAACAGACCAGAGCGATGCGAAACGAGAATCCATTACGAGTAGGGATCATCATGGGGAGCGACAGTGACTGGCCGAAGATCAGGGCGGTCGCCGAGGCGCTCGACGAGTTCGGAGTCGGTTATGAGGTACGCGTGATGAGCGCGCACCGGTCGCCGGAAGTCGTGCAGGACTTCGTCACGTCGGCCCCCAAGCGCGGGATTCAGGTAATCATCGCGGCGGCAGGGGGGGCGGCGCACCTTGCCGGTGTCGCGGCGGCGCATACGGTATTGCCGGTGATCGGTATTCCGGTCCCGACCGACTTGCAGGGAGGGCTCGACTCCCTCCTCTCCATGGTACAGATGCCTCCGGACGTTCCGGTGGCGACCGTCGGCGTGGGAATGGGGGGCCCGCGCAACGCCGGTCTTCTGGCGGTTCAAATCCTGGCCCTCTCGGACGAAACGCTCCACGCCAAACTGCTGGAATTCAAGAAGAAGCTCGTCGACAAGGTCCTCGCCAAGAACGAAGAACTCCAAGCCCAAATCGAACGCGCATGACGGCGAACCGAGACTCGGACACGTCCGGCATTCCTGATGATCCCGCAGCCTCCGTTTCCTTGGACCACGTGCCGACGGTCCGGTGGATCGGCGGCGTTGGCGGATATCTCAAACTGATCGACCAGACACTGCTGCCGTGTGAATTCGAGGAAATGGAATGCCGCGACGTCGAGACCGTATGGGAGGCGATCAAGATGCTCCGCGTTCGCGGCGCACCGGCCATTGGAATCGCCGCGGCCTACGGCGTGTGCGTGGGCGTGCAAACGGTAATCGCCGCGGGCGAGGAGCGGTTCTTCGCCCAATTGGAGGAAGTGACCCGGTACCTCGGCCAGAGCCGTCCGACCGCCGTGAATCTCTTCTGGGCGCTCAACCGGATGAAGGCCCGGGCGGAGCGTGAGCAGGGGCGCGGCGCGGCGGAAATCGCGGAAGCCCTTCTGGAGGAGGCGAAAGCGATTCACGAAGAGGACCGCGGTATGTGCCGCGCCATCGGCGCCGCCGGCGCGGAACTGCTTGAGGACGGCGACGGCGTGCTTACCCACTGCAACGCCGGAGGACTCGCGACGGCCGATTACGGCACGGCGCTGGCGGTGATCTTCGCCGCGGTCGAGTCGGGGAAACGCGTTCACGTCTTCGCGGACGAAACCCGGCCTCTGTTGCAGGGGGCTCGGCTGACGACGTGGGAACTGCACCGCCGCGGCATTCCGGTAACGCTCATTTGCGATTCGATGGCCGCCCAGGTGATGCGCGAAGGGCGCGTCCAGGCGGTCGTTACCGGCGCGGACCGGATCGCCGCCAACGGCGACGCGGCGAACAAGATCGGCACGTATGGAGTCGCCCTGCACGCGAAGGCCCACGGCATTCCGTTCTACGTCGCCGCCCCCTCCAGTACGTTCGATCTTTCCCTTCCCGACGGCGATGCCATCCCCATCGAAGAACGTGACTCGCGGGAAATTACCCACGGCTTCGGCCGCCGGACGGCCCCGGAGGGAATCGCCGTCTACAACCCGGCCTTCGACGTCACGCCGGCCGAGTTGATCCACGCCCTGATCTGCGAGAAAGGGCTGATCCGCCCGGTGACGCCGGAGCGGATCCGAGAGGTATTGGGGGTGTAATGCGAAAGGGACGGCTGACGACAATCCCGTATTCCGCGGTCTTGAAGGTGTTGTTGCTCGTCGTGTTCGGGATCGCCCTTGGCGGCGCCCCGGCCGCGGGGGACGTTCCGGAAGGCGGCTCCTCCACCGCGACTTCTCCGCCGCCGATCCGCCTTAGCGACGATGGCGCGGATTTCGTTTTCCAAAATTCCACGAGACGCTTCATTCCCTGGGGATTCAACTACGATCACGACCGGGACGGGCGGTTGATCGAGGATTACTGGGTCGATGAATGGCCGACGGTCGTCGAGGACTTCGGGGAAATGAAGGCGTTGGGGGCGAACGTGGTTCGCGTCCATTTGCAGACGGCGAAGTTCGTGGTGGGACCGCGGAAGATCAACGACGCGGCCTTCGCGCGACTGCGGCGTTTGGCGCGGTTGGCGGAGGAAACGGGGCTCTATCTGAACATCACCGGCCTGGGATGTTATCACAAGCAGGACGTTCCGGCATGGTACGACGCGCTCGACGAAGCCCGGCGGTGGGAGGTACAGGCCCTTTTCTGGTCCGCCGTCGCGAAAACGTGCGCCGAAAGTCGCGCGGTTTTTTGCTACGATCTGATGAACGAACCGATCCTCCCCGGCAAGAAGAAGGAGACCGAGTGGCTCGCCGGGGACTTCAATGGAAAGCACTTCGTCCAGCGAATCTCCCTCGATCTTGGCGGCCGCACGCGCCAGGAGGTCGCCAAGGCGTGGGTCGAGGCGATGGTGGCGGCGATTCGGCGGCACGACAAGGACCATTTGATCACCGTCGGCGTCATCCCGTGGGCATACACCTTTCCCGGGGCCAAACCCCTCTTTTACTCCACGGAGGTCGGCGAGAGGCTGGACTTCGTCTCCGTTCATTTCTATCCCGAGCGCGGCCGGATCGACGAGGCACTCGCGGCGCTGGCCGTCTATGACGTCGGCAAGCCGCTCGTCATCGAAGAGATATTTCCACTGAAGTGCGGCATCGACGAATTCGACGTCTTCATCCAACGTTCCCGAGACGTCGCCGACGGATGGATCGGATTTTACTGGGGAAAGACGCGGGCGGAATACCTCGAGGAAGGTCCGGATATCCGCGGCGCGATGATGGTCCGATGGTTGGAGTATTTCAAGAGTCGCCCGGTCGAGGCGGATCGAATCGACGAGGAGAATACGCGAAAGTGAAGCCGCGCACCGAGGCGATCCATACACGGAACGAGTCGCGTTTTCGGATCGTACCTCGGGGTTTTGTCCGACGATTTCTTCAGTTCGGTCGGCGGAAGCGCCCGCTGCTTGTTTCGCTTGCCGATCACGCGGAGGATCATCTGCTTCGAGTCGACCGCCGTGACGGGCAGGGCAACCGCCTCGCCGATCCGCAAGCCGTAGGCGTAGAGGAGATAGTCCTGGACTTGCCGTTCGCTGATCCGGTCCGGCGCAGTCATGTAATAGGCCGCTTCGTCCAATAGTGTACGAATCCTGATACAGCCCAAGTAGTGTACAAACGTGGAATTCGTAAAGCATTGTGAAATAAGGAAGTTAAGACTAGAATTGTCATCAGGAGGCTGTGTGGTGGGACTCGTTCGGAATCACCCTCCTCTTTCCTTTCCCCCGTTTACGCCGTACAATCGGGCAACCCCTCGAATGCGGCATGGAGAAAAGAGGCCACGAGGAATTGCGAGGCAGGGGCGCTTGGTCCGCCAAAACGCCTTGCGCCTTATAGATCGCGAATCAACCAATTATCCTTACCAACCCCGAGAAAGGAGTTTTTCTCATGGCGATGACCAAATTCAAAGGAACCCCGGTAGAGACGTGCGGCGAGCTTCCGGCCGTCGGCACTGCCGCCCCGGATTTCGTTCTGACGAAAGGAGACCTCTCGGACGTGGCGCTCGAGGATTTCCGGGGTTCGGCCGTACTACTGAATATCTTCCCCAGTATCGATACCTCCGTCTGCGCGACCTCGGTGCGGAAGTTCAACGAGGCGGCCGCCGGGGTGGAGAACGCCAAGGTCCTGTGCGTTTCGCGCGACCTCCCCTTCGCCCAGGGACGGTTCTGCGGGGCGGAGGGAATCGAGAACGTCGTCATGCTCTCCGAGATGCGCGATACGAACTTCGGTGACGCCTACGGGATTTGCATCGCGGAGGGGCCGCTGGCGGGGTTGTTCGCCCGGGCGGTCGTCGTTCTCGATCCGCAAGGCAAGGTGGCCCATGCCCAACTCGTTCCGGAGATTGCCGAAGAGCCCGACTATGACGCGGCCTTGGCGGCCTTGAAAGGATGTTTGTAGACGCGATATCCGCCGCCGGGGCGCCGGCGGTTGTTTTTTTGAAGGAGAAACGCCATGGACCTGAGTCTGCGCATCGCGGGCGAGGCCGGTCAGGGACTCGTCTCCGTCGGGAATATGCTCGCGGCCGCGTTCGTGAAGTCCGGATTGCACGTCTTCACCGGTGAGAGTTACATGTCCCGCATCCGGGGCGGGCTGAACTGGTTTGATATCCGCTTCGGCGATGAAGAGTTGTTCGGCCTTCGCGAAAAGCCCGACCTGCTGGTCGCCCTTTCGGAAACGGCGCTGGAGTTGCTTGCGGACGATCTGACCGAGGGGGGAATTGTCCTCTACGGTGGAAAAGAGGAGACCTCCGGCGCCGCCTGTTTCGACTTCGAGGCGATCGCCAAGGAGGCGGGTGGAGGGCGCATCATGGTCAACTCGGTCGCCGCCGGGGCCATTCTCGCCGTCCTCGGTTACGATACGACCGTCCTGGAGAAACATCTCGCCGAGGAGTTCCGCCGGAAGTCGGCCGAGATCGTCGAGAAGAACGTCGCCTGCGTCAAGGCGGGCTACTCCGCCGCCGCCGGCAAGGAGATCTCCATCGATGCCCCGCGGCCAGCCGGAAAGCCTTCCGGGGCTTTAACCGGCGGTGCCTGGGCGATCGGCCTGGCGGCGGCGACGTCCGGCGTGAAGCTGGCCACTTCATATCCGATGTCCCCCTCGACCGCCACGTTGACCTGGCTGGCGAAGCTGTCGGACCGCTACGGCATCGTCGTGGAGCAAGCGGAGGACGAAATCGCGGCCGTCAACATGATTTGCGGCGCGACCTATGCCGGTGTTCCGGCGATGACCACGACCAGCGGCGGCGGGTTCGCCTTGATGTGCGAGGGGGTGTCGCTTGCCGGGATGATGGAACTGCCGATATTCATCCTCTGCGCCCAGCGGCCCGGCCCGGCGACCGGACTCCCCACGCGGACCGGGCAGGAAGACCTGCGGCTGACGGTATTCGCGGGGCACGGCGAGTTCGCCAAGGCGGTCTTCGCGCCGGGGGACCAGCGGCAGTGCTACGAGATCACCCGGCACGCGCTGGAAACGGCCCACCGGTTCCAGACTCCGGTCATTCTGCTCACCGATCAGCACCTGCAAGACGCGATGAAGAATACCGAGCCGCTCGGCGAGGAGTATCGGCCGATCGACCGGTGCCTCGCCGAGAATCCCGGAGCGGACTACCGGCGGTACGAGGTGACCGGCGGCGGCATCTCTCCCCGGGCGATTCCCGGTGGGACGGCGCTGGTCGTCTGCGACAGCGACGAGCACGACGAGGCGGGCCACATCACCGAGGACCTCGAGGTTCGCGTCCGCCAACAGGACAAGCGGATGGCGAAGCATGAAGGATTGATCGACGCGTTTTTGGAGCCGGGATTGTACGGCGATGACGGTGCCGAGACGCTCCTGATTTGCTGGGGGTCGACATACGGCGCGGCGCGCGAGGCGGTCGACCGGCTCGCCGCCGACGGCGCGTCCGCCGCGATGCTCCATTTTTCGCAGGTCTGGCCGTTGAACATCGAGAAAATCAACCGGCGGCTCGAGCCCTTCAAGCGGGTGATCGTCGTCGAGGGAAACTACACCGGCCAGCTCGCCATGCTCCTCCGCGCCGAAGGTTGCGCAAAAGAGCTTCATCGCATGAACCGGTACGACGGAATGCCCATTACGGCCGAATTCATTCTCCGAGAAATTTCCGGGAGGTAAACGGATGATCCACCTGAAACACGCCGACACGCACCCCGCCTGGTGCCCCGGTTGCGGGAACTTCCCCATTTTGGATGTCTTCGAAGCGGCGGCGGAAGAAGCCGGGTTGGACCGGAACCGGACGGTCTTCGTCTCCGGCATCGGCCAGGCGGCCAAGTTCCCGCACTACACGGAGGGGAACGTCTTCAACGGCCTGCACGGACGCGCCCTTCCGGCCGCGACCGGCATCAAACTGGCGAACCACGAACTCGAGGTGATCATCACCTCCGGCGACGGCGACATGTACGGCGAGGGGGGAAACCACCTCGTCCACGCGATGCGCCGCAATATCTCCATCAAGGCCTTCGTCCACAATAACCAGGTGTACGGGCTGACCAAGGGGCAGGCCTCGCCGACGTCGGAGATCGGCTTCGTCACGCCGATTCAGATTCACGGCCAGAAATCGGCCCCCTTCAACCCGCTGGCGCAGGCGATTATCGAAGACTGCTCCTTCGTCGCCCGGACGTTCTGCGGCGACAAGGAGCACATGAAACGGACCATGGTCGCGGCGCTGCGCAACGAGAGCGGGTTCACTCTCGTCGACATCCTCCAGACGTGTATCACCTTCAACAAGGTGAACAACATGAAGTGGTATCGCGAGAGGATCCGCCCCATCGACGATTCCCACGACCCCGCCGACCGCGAAGCGGCCCTCCGCCTGGCCATGCAATGGGGGGACGAAATCCCCATCGGCATCTTCTACCGCGGCACCCGCGCCGGCCTCGAACAACGGTTGGAAGCGCTGCAGCAAGGGACGCTGGTGGCGACGTATGCCGGGAAGGCGTGAGTGCGGCGCATCAAGCTTCACTGCGCGGCCGTCATTATCGTCGGCGCACGGTACGCCGGATGCGATAGTCGTCCGATACGACCAACGTTTGGTTCCAAATGCCCGTCCACGAAAGCGATTAAGAAAGGAGCTTCTCCCGTGAAGACCGTAATCTTTGTCACGACCGCGATTGTCGGTTGGATTTGTCTTCTCGTCCCGGTGTGGGCCGACGACGCGGCCGACCCGTCAACCTGGCGGCATTTTGAGGTTGAGGAGGCCGACGATCAGGTCGTCGCGACTATTCCCGTACCGTGCGAAACGGCGCCCCGGTGGGCGAGAGATGTCTCTCAGGAGCCGGCCGACTGGTCGGGGGGGCCGGCGTCGGACGAGCCGCGTTTCGAGAAACCCATCCCCTTCGTTCTCCCCCCGGCGGACCTGGAGGAACCGTTTTACCGCCACAACCACCAACCCGCGATCACCTGGCTGGCCAACGGCGATCTGATGGCGATTTGGTATTCGACCGAGCGAGAGGTGGGCACCGAGTTGACCGTCCTGGCGAGCCGGTTCCGCCGCGGCAAGAACGCATGGGATCCGTCCAGCGAGTTCTTCAAGGCCCGGCGGCGGAACATGCATGGCTCGAGTCTCTTCCATGACGGCAACGGGACGATATATCACTTCAACGGAATGGGTCCGCTCGACGGAGAGGGCTGGTCGCGGCTGGCGATGCTCTTGCGGACGAGCGGCGACAACGGCGTCACCTGGACGACCGCCCGGCCGATCTCCTCCGGCGCGGCCTACCAAAAAAGGCATCAGATCATCGCCGGAATGCTCCAGCTTCGCGACGGCTCGCTCGTCCAGCCGTGCGACGCCACGCCCGGCGGCGAGGGGCCCAGCGCAATCCACGTTAGCCGCGACGGGGGAGCGACCTGGGAGGATCCCGGCGGCGATATCCGTGGAATTCATGCCGGCGTCGTCGAACTGGACGGCGGTCGCCTCATGGCCTTCGGTCGCGGCCAGGCCATCGACGGCCGGATGCCGATGAGCCTGTCGGACGACCTGGGAGAGACCTGGATTCACGAGGCCACGGAATTCCCACCCATCGGCGGTGGGCAGCGGCTCATTCTAAAGCGGCTGAACGAAGGGCCCATTCTCTTCGTCTCGTTCACTTCCGGCAACCGCCGGGCCCCCGAGGCGAACGGTATGACGTTCACCGACGAAAACGGCAACGAGTTTACCGGTCACGGAATGTTCGCCGCTCTCTCATTCGACGAGGGCAAGACCTGGTCGTCCCGCAAGCTCCTCACTCCCGGCGCCGGCGACTACGATGGCGGCGCCCACACCGGCCCCTTCACCGCCACCCCCACCCGGGCCGAGCACGCGGGCTACTTGGCCGTCACTCAAACCCCCGACGGCGTTATTCATCTGATCTCAAGCCGGCTGCATTACCGGTTCAATTTGGCGTATCTCGGCGGGAATCGACAATGAGTGAGTAGGCGAGTAGAGTCGGAAGAAGGCCCTGCGCGAAGCCGCGGCCGCTTCAGGTGGCGACTTGAAACGTTTCTTCCAGAGCTCCCTTTTGTTCCGATCGGATGAGCGAAGGCCCCGTGCGAGGCCGTGAAGACACAAAGGGCTGAAGAGACGCCTACCTTGCCTTCCCCAACCCCCTCCTGCCTCCTCTCGTTGCTTTCCCCGGGGCCGATGTTCTTGATTGGCGGGCCGCTTTGGGCCGCCACGGCCTAGATTTCGCCGCTTTTTCCTCGTGAGTGTGTAACCCGAGGGTCTCCCCGGTTGTATAAGAGATGAGGGGCCGGGAGGTTTTCCGGCAGAAACCCCAAGAACCATTCATTAATACCCCCGATAGGGTACCTGCGGTGCGATTTCCCCCTGTGATCTATTCCCTCTTTCTAGGGATAGCTATCACTGCTCATGCCGCGCCGCTGGACCGTCAAGCGGTCCCGGCGGACGCAAAATGGGTAGTCCATATCGACCTCGACGCGGCCAGGGCGGCCCAAGTCGCCCAGAAAGTCTATGATGACTGGCTCAGCCACGGAATTGCGCATGAAAGCCTGAGGGATATCCGCCAGACGCTCGGGATGGACCTGTTGGAGGATGTTCGAGGAATTACGTTTTACGCCACCCGGTTCGAACCGTACGGCGGGGTGGTCTTGATTCGGGCGAAGGTGAACCGACCGCGGTTGATGGAGCTTTTGGAGGCCAATTCCACCCACGCGGTCCATCGCCGCGGTTCGCGCGAGCTGCACACCTGGGTGCAGGAGGTGGAGTCGCTGAAGAGTACCCTCGCCGGGTGCTTCTACGGGCCGAATCTGGTCGTGATAAGCCGTAGACTGGAGGAGGTCGAGGCGGCGCTGGCGGTGCTTGACGCAAAGGCGCCTTCTCTTGCCGGAAGCGGTTCCGGTCTCGACCGGAGCGCCGCGCAGGGGACCGTGTTTCAGGGTGGCGTGATCGATCTGTCGGAGTTGGCGGACGAAGAGTTGCCGTTCGTCTCGCCGATCATCCGCAACGCCGACGCGATCGCCGTCGACATCGGCGAAGATGACGGCCGGGTTTTCCTCCGCCTGCGGATCGGCACCCCCTCGGCGGCCGTGGCCGGGCGGGTCCGCGACGTAATCGTCGGGTTTCGCGGAATGACCGGCCTGGAGCGGCACGGCGACCAAGGCACTCTCGATGCGCTTGATGCGCTTGATATCGCCGCGGAGGGCGCGACGGTCAACGTCGATTGGCGGATGCCCGGCCCCAAGGTGATGCGGCTGATCGAACAAGAATGGGTGAAGCAGCGACAAGAAGAATAACCGAACCGACACATGCCGCTCGAGCCCGCTCCCAATCCGCCGGACGACGAGACGCTCGCCGCGCGAGCCGTCTCGGGGTGCGCCGCGAGCTTCGAGGAGCTGGTCCGCCGGTACCAGGTTCCCCTATTGCACTTCCTGCGGAGGCTCGGACCAGCGCCCGAGGCGGAGGACATCGCCCAAGAGACATTCATCCGGGCGTATCGGAACCTGAGCGGGTTTGACCGGACGTGGCGTTTTTCGACGTGGCTGTTCACGATCGCGAGGCGTCTGTCGGCGAACGAGCGTCGCCGAGCGCGTCCATCCGCCGACTCCGCGGCGTTGGAGGCGTTGGCGGCCGAGGACGCGGACCCCGGTGGCGCGCTCCTGGCGGACGAGGAACGGAGACGATTGTGGGACGTCGCGGCCGAAATCCTCGCGGAGGAGCAACTTGCGACCTTGTGGCTGTATTACGTCGAAGAAATGCCGGTGAAAGAGATCGCCCGGGTGTTGGGGCGTTTTACCCCTTCGGTGAAGACGATGCTCCACCGGGCGCGGCGAAAGCTGGCTCCGGTTTTGATGAGAATGGAGTCGGAAGGTTCCCTCACGGAGGATGCACCCCCCTCGGCCGCCTCGCGGCGGCGCACGACGGAATTGAATCATGGTTGACGAACCCGGCAATATACTTGAAGAGGCCCTGCGAGACCGCCTACGTCGCGAGGCCGAGTCGAAGCGTCCGGCGTTTTCCGAATCGCTGCACGCGAAGATTATGGCCGCCGTCGAAGCAAGCGAGCCGACCGCGCAAGTGCCTCCGGCGCGGCGGCCCACCGGCCGCTTCGCCGCATATGCGGCCGCCGCGGCGGCCTGCGCCGCGGCGGTTCTCGTCGCGGTCTCGTGGAGGGAACCCGACGCGCGCCCGGTGGCCGCTCCGGGTCACGCGACGGCACGCAGCGAACCGGTTCCCGATCCGATCGCGGGCTTGAATGCTCTGGCGAAGCTCGGCGGAGAAACCGCGTCGGACGTAGGCGAGTTGGTCAATACGACGCTCGGCCGGACGAAATGGGCCTATCTGGACCGCGACGCCGAAACGGCGGCGCGCCTGCTGGCCGACCGTTTGCCTTTGGAAATGCTGATAGGGAAGGAAGAACGGTAGCGGTCTTCGGTCGTTTGAATCTCGTTTTTTCGCGTCCCGCCGGGCGTTCCGCCGGGCCGCCACAATCGTGTTGTTTTTTTAGTTTTTGTTTTTGTTCAAAGGAGAACTGATCGTGAGAAAGTCCGTACTGATCCTGTTGTCGGTCGCCGTTTCGCTGGGATTGTTCAGTGCAAGCGCGGCCCTGGCCGACACTCCCAAACCGTTGGTCGTCATGTCGATGGCGAGTTACGACGCGCTGGTCGACGATTCCGGTTCCGTGAAGGCGGTAGCCGACGTCGATAAGATGCCGACATGGATGCAGAGCATGATCCGCCTGTTCGCAGAGGGTAACCAGCTCGCCGGGCTCGACGCGACGAAGCCTTGGGGGGCCGTCATTCAATTAAAGGACGGGAAGCTCGGCGCCTACGGGTTCGTTCCGGTTTCCGATCCGGAGACCCTCCGCGACGAGCTGAGCGACTACATCGCCTCCGCGGTCGAGTGGGGATACGGCGTCTACAAGGTCGACGGAACGGAGGCCGGCAAGTCGCTTTACGCCAAGCCGACCGATTGCGGCTACATCATCGTCAGCGACAAGTCGGCAACCCTCGACGACGCGCCCGCCGACCCGGCCAAGCTCCTCGAGGGCTTGGACAAGCAATACGACTTCGCGATCCGGATCAACACGTGCAATATTCCGGCGGACCACGGCCGGAATATGCTCCGGAAGATCAGGAGCGAGCTGGATAAGAATTACGGCCTAAGCGGGATGGTCCCTGAACAGACCCTCCAAATCCTCGGCGCGGCCGCCTGGGAGCTGGATCAGATCACGCTGGGCTGGACCAAGCACTCCTCCAAATAGGGCCCGCCTCTCGGACCGCGGGGGCCGTCCCGATTCCCGCGGCGCGCGACGACGCGAGAATGGGACGGCCCGTTCGGCGATTCATGGCGCCTTGTGGCTGTCTAATAATCGTACCACAAGCCGAAGCCCAGCTTGTCCACGTACCGGTCGTAGAACTCGTACTGATCGTCGAAGCCGGCGTAGTATTGCATCCCGACGCGGAACAGTCCGCCGGTATTGCCGCGCCAGGCCCATCCCGCCTGGAGCACGACGTTGCCGCCGTAGTCGAGTTCCTCTCGCAGGTGCCCGCCGATGGCGATGAACGGCGCGCCGCGGAAACCCGTTCCGGTCGTAGGGGCGTATTCGACGCCGAACTGCAATTCCCACGGTTCGGCGCCCCCGGAGTTGTAGACTGCGCCGCCGATTTCTCCGTAAAGCCGCACGTCGTCCAAAAGGTAATAAGAGTGCCCCCACACCAGGACGTCCCGGCTGTAGTTGATGCGGCGGAACTCTCCCGGGTTGCGGAGCATGTACTCGTCCCCGAGGTGCGAGCTGAGGTGGTAGTAGGCGAATTTCATTTGGTATTTACCGTAGCCCCACGTCAGGGGAACGCCGAAGCGGTAATCGCACGAAATCAGGTCCCGGTCCTGATCCAGGTCGAGCCTGGGGAACGCGGCACCCTCCATGTCGAGTTGCCAACCCTGGGGCAGGTGAGGACCGACCGTTCCGTATCGCAGGATACCGACGCGGCCACCCAGGGCTATATCCCACACCCACGCGCCGGTATCGCGCTCTTTCACCCACTGCCCGGCGAAGCGAGGTTCCTTCGCGCCGGCCAGGTATGACCGGTAAATCAAACCCTGCGGCAGCACCTGCCAGCAACGGAGGGCATCGGAGCGGACGGGCGGGGAGACCTTCGTTCCCCCAACGGGCCGGCTGAACGATATCTCTTCGACGTCGGAATGGAAGACCGGCTCGAACGGCAACTTGCCCGAAGCGGCCCCGACCGGGGGGAATCGGGCCGGAGACCCGTCCGAGTTCGCGCCGGCCGCCATCAGTCCTTCCCGCGCGGCCAGAGTGAATAGAATGGCCGCCGCGAGGACGCTGACGCGGCGGGAGGGTTCCGACGAAACGGTCTTGGCGGATCGCGTCTGGGGCATGGAACGACTCTGATGAGTGAGGCTGGAGGCGGTGGCGAGGACGCGGCCCGGTTCCGGAGGCGGATTCGATTCTCGCGGTGCGGTTTCTTCCGGCCGAGAGGCGCGTCGATACAGGCATGTCCAACGGCATAGCCGTTTTCACTGCAAGAATCGTCGCGACCGGCACGATCAGATTAGACCGAACGGCAAGCCGTGCATATCTGGAATAAGAAACACATCTTTCTCCTCTTATCCAGTTTCACGCGACGAGCCGCGCGAACCTTGCCTTTGACCGGTACGTATTCTCTTTGTAAGCCGCCTGGGAATGGGCATTTCCCCCCCGGCCCATTCCTTCGCGGTCTTCCGAACTTTTTTTCCCTCTCGTTGGTCTCGTCGAGTAGTCCTTTTCCCCCGTATTGTTCTTGTCTGTGACTCTACGTCCTCGGTCAAGAAAGGAGTTTGTCCGTGCCATCCCGTGAGACATTGGTGTCGGAAGACACAACAACCGCAACCCGCGTATTCAACCGATTCCGCGGCAGGAAGCCCTCGGAAACGACGCATATCCAGGAATGCCCCATCTGTGGACGCCCGTGCTCCGTCCGGGACCGGGACTTGGGCCGACATGTGCGATGCGAGCACTGCTCGGGGCGTTTCATCGCCTTGGACCCGGCGGCACGCTCCGACGTCGGTGAGACACTTCTGGAACGCGCCGGCCGGCTGCTGCGTCTCTCCGAACGCCGTTTGCAGCCGTGGGTCGTCGCGGGCTGGACGAGCTAAGATCCACGGGCAGGGCCAAAGATACGAAGCCCCCACATTCGCTGCCGCAGCGCGAAAACGCCAAGTTATCATTGACACATCGTCAACTTCTTTGTTAAGATAGGTGGTATGGATAAATTGGAGACGGACCTAGCTTGAAGCAAGTGCGCCAATATATTTCCAACTGCTTTTCTGAAAGATGTCAATGCAACGATTCAACATGATTTGGAGCGGATTCGCTCTTGGAGTTCTTCTGTTTGGTGGTAGCGCCGCGCAGGCCGACTTGGTCGTCAGCGAGTTCGCCGGAACCTTTGGAACCATTCAGGTAGACGCTTCCGACCTCAAGCAGTTTACCCTGGCCGACGGACTGATCACCTTCACCCTCGACGACGACGTCGACGGGATGTCTCTTGACCCGCTCACCTTCGACCTTACCGGCTATGCCGGCCCTTTGGGGACGGCCAATCCGATCACCGTCGTGGATAACTCGGTCACGATTCGCCTGGCTTCGACGTCCGCTTTGTATAACGTCGTCTCCGCGCAACTGACGCAATTGGCCAACACTCCCATCGCGGTCGGTTTCGTCGACCTGGAGTTGACCCTTGAAGACAGCGATTTGGGGGTCGGAGGCGTGGACGTTCTCGTTCCTTCCAGCATTTCGAGCCTGATTACGATCAACGGCTTACGGATAACCGTCGCGGAGCAAGGGGGCCAGATGAACGGCAACGTTCAACTGGGAGCGGCCGCCAGCGCTTCCATCACCGCCATTCCGGAACCGACGGTTTGCGCGCTTGCCGCCATCGGCCTGATGATCGTCACCCTTGGAGTGCGTCGCGGACGCGTCGCGTAGCGGCGATTCGCGGATTCGTCTCCCCTACAACCGCAGCATCGAGATGGCCACTTTGATCATGCGGTCGTCGAGAAGGAATGCCTCCGCGTTGTCGTGTTCGAAGGTGACCGCGAGGAAATCGAGCCCCTTGGCGTAGGCGATTTGGTAGTTGCGCCCCACTATGACGGATGGAATCGTCACGTTGCTGAAACCCCAGGCGGACCCGGCCAGGCCGCTCTTGATCCCGCCAGCGATGATATTGGTTATTTCGCCGACGCCGTCGATCACCTGTGCGTCGAGTTTTTCGAACCGGTCCTGAAGAAGGCCGCCGACGGCTGAGAGGGCAACCTTCTCCGCCAGATTCACGGTGACGAAACCGGATACGTTCCCGTGGATACCGATCATGCCGGTGACGGTGCCGGCATCGGCCATCGGCACCGTGGAGGCCCCCACGCACTTCGCCGTCGTGCCGCACATGCCAAGGCAGTTTCCGACCGCTCGCGTAATCGCCGTAAGAATCGTCGCTTCGACGTCGAGGGTTGCGAGAGGATCGGCTGCGACGATACCCATGGCTTTCTCCGAAAAGGTGACGCACAGCGGGACCGACATTCGATTCAGGCCGCCGTCCGGGTCGAAACGACCCAACGGCCCGAGCGTCTCGGTCTGCGCGCTAAGTGCGGGACTTCGTGTTCTTGAAGTGAGATCGTACTGAAGAGACTCGCCGCGAAAAGCACATCGCCCAAGCCTCATCCCTATTCTGCGCTACGGAATAGGGGAAGTCGTCCGACGCTGCGTGGGATCGCCTGAATGTTTCCCTCCGGTGCGCCCTATACGAGGTCATGACCGGAAAAAACGGAAACAAACCGCACGGAAAATCCGCGCGCCAAGCGGACGGTTCGCGAAATCCGGAAGAAGTGAATCGTATCGCCGCATCCCGGCGATTGCGGGCCGGCCAGACTGGGTGGTGGTCCGTGGCTCCTTGCCGACGTGGGACGTCGGTACGCCGGGAACGAGAATCAAGAACCGCGTTTCGGGGCTCAAGTCGCCGCTGGGCCTTTCCCGTATCCATCCAAATAGGGGCATGGTGCCCTCCCATGGACCTTCTTCAATGGTTCATCGCGGCTGGTTGATTTTGCGGGCCCGTGGAGTACAATCCCAAGCGATGGAACGATAGTTCACCGTGGTATGGATGCCGCGGGCGAGAAGAAGCGAACCCCAGCAAAGCAAAGGTGCGTGATGCAGAAGTACGCGTGTGATCTGTGCGACTATGTGTATGACCCGGCGGTCGGGGATCCGGACGGCGATATCGAACCGGGGACGCCGTTCGAGGACCTTCCGGACGACTGGGTTTGTCCTGAATGCGGCGCCGGCAAGGACGAGTTTTCGCCGATTGACGATTAGCCGCCGAACGGTTTTTGGATGCCGTCGACACCGGCATCTCCGAGAGGTGCCGGTGTCGATCAGCTACGCGGGCTGAACACGCGCTGAATCCCCTGTACTGAGAGTTTTCCCATGCGCCCTTCCACGTTCGCCGTTTTCTTCTGTTTGCTCGGTTCTGTCACGACCTCCGTCATCCTCGCCGACGAGCCGGACCCGATCCGCAAGCGAAGTGAACCTCCGGTGATTCGATCGTCGTGGGATGATCTTCTCGATGGAATCGAGACCACGGAGGACTGGCTCCGTCGCAAGGAGTCGCTCCGTCGGCGTTACTTGGAGCTGCTACGCGACGACCGGAAGCCGGCGAAGCCGCCGCTGGACATGCAAGTCCACGAAACGGTCATCGTCGCCGGTGCCTATAAGCGACTACTGATCAGTTATGGCGTCGAGGCCGACGAGCGCGCCCACGCCTATTTGGGGGTTCCGATCAATATGGTGGGCAAAGCCCCCGGCGTCGTCGCGCTCCCCGGCACCTACAAGCACGGAAAGAGTCGCGCCGCCGGCCTGGAAGACAATCCGGAGAAGGCCTATCTCGACCACCTCTGTCGCCGAGGGTACGTCGTCATCGCTCCGGATCATTTCGTCGCGGGTCACCGGATTCCGCCGGAGGGGCCGTACGACACCACGCGGTTCCACGAGAAGCATCCCGAGTGGACGTCCGTCGGGAAATTCACGTACGAACACTCCATCGCCGTCGACGTTCTGGAATCTCTGGATTATGTCGATGGGGAGAATATCGGTGCGCTCGGCCATTCCCTCGGCGGACACGGAACGATGTTCTTGGCCGCCTACGACGAGCGGATCAAGGCGGCGGCGGGCAACTGTTCCGCGAGCTTCTTCCGGCACAACCCGCGGGTCGAGGAGTGGTCCCGCGATCGTTGGTACGTTTATTTCAAACATCTGCGCCCGGTCTTCCTCCGCGGCGAACTTCCCCCCATCGACTTCCATGAAATCATGAGTCTGATCGCCCCGCGGGCCTTCCTCGACCTTTCCGCCGTCAACGACGGCAATCCTCTGACGCAACGCCAGCGCGTGCTGATGCTTTTGAAGGTGATGGACGCCTACGAATTCGAAGGGGCCGCTGACAAGTTCGCGTTCTTCGTCCACGGCCAGGGACACAGCGTTCCCCATGAGTCGCGTGAACTCATCTACGCCTGGATGGACAAGTTCCTCAAACCGCCCGCGACGACGACGCCGCGGCTTCTGACGGAGGAGGAACAGGAGCAGGTCGAGGATTAGGAACACCGGAAGAGACTGCGGTCGGGTTCATGCCCGTCGCTGGAAATTCGTAAAGTTCCACCCTTCCGAAAAATCCACCGGCTATTCCATTCGGAATCGCTAATCGCCGGCCGCGGGGCAGCTTTTGAGGACCATGAACCAATCGAGGACTTTCATCCCCTCGGCCGGAGATTCGACCCGTTCCTTCGCGGTGCCGCAGGAGCCGGCCGGCGGCACGATGACGTCGTCGCCCGGTTGCCAGTTCGCCGGGGTCGCGACGTGGTGCGCGTCGGAGGTCTGCATCGCGATGAGCAGGCGCTTGACTTCTTCCATGTTCCGTCCGTTGCTCAAAGGATAGTACAGGATGGCGCGGACGATCGCGTTCGGGTCGATGATGAACACGGCGCGGACCGCCTGTGTCGTACTGGCGGCCGGTTGAAGCATTCCAAACGCCTTCGAGACGTGCATCGTCAGATCGCTGATCACCGGGAATGTGACCTCGAGGTTCTTCATCCCCTTAAACTCGATTTTCTCCTTGATCGTCCGCAACCAGGCGATGTGGCTGTAGGTGCTGTCGATGGAGAGGCCCAGCAGTTTACAATTGAGCTTCTCGAACTCCGGCTGCATCTAGGCGAACGTCATGAACTCCGTCGTGCAGACCGGGGTGAAATCGGCGGGGTGTGAAAAGAAAACTACCCACTTGCCCTGATAGTCGTCGGGAAAGCTGATCGGGCCTTGCGTGGTCTCCGCCTTGAAGGACGGGGCCTTTTCGCCAATGAGCGGAAGTCGGGATTGGGTTTCCATCTTTTTTCTTTCTCCTTCGGGTCTTGGTCCGTCACGACCGCACAAGGCGGCGAGAACCTGAATCTCCAAATACACTAATGATGGGGGATGACACGGTACGACTTGGTATAGGCGTTTTTCGGGGTTGTGTCAAGTCGCTCGCCCCTACTTCATGCCGCGTCCCTTTCCCGAATCCGTTATCGACACCAACCGCTGTGGATACGGCTGGAGGAATACCTGCCGGAGGATGTATTTTTCCTCGAATCGGATGGCCCAGTTCTTGAGAATCTGCACCGGAACGCTCATAGGGAGCCCGCCGCGCCGATATTCTTCGACGACGTTCTCGAAGTAGCGGCGTTCCTCGGGGCTGATCCGCTTGGAAAAATAGCCCTGAATATGCTGGAAAACGTTGATTACCGACGTGAATCGGGCCGGTTTGACAAGGGCCTTGTGGAACCGGTCTTGGTACGCGGCGACCGTCGTGGGGAACGTCTTCTTGCTGCCGGCGGCGACGATCCGGCCAAGCTCGCGCAGGCCCGTCTGGCTGTACGCCATGAACAGGAATTTGTGGTCGCTGTGGAAATCGACGAGCCGACCCATCGAGCCGGATGCCGCCACCTCGCGCAGCCGGGCGGAGGCGAACACCCGCGTCAGCCAGTGCTCGCGGATGAGGAAATTGTGCAGCCGTCCCTCGTCTTCGATGGGCAGATCCGAATACCGCTTGAGCAGGGCCTGCGCGAAAAGCCCCGCGCCGCGCCGGAGAACGGCCGGATTGGTCGCCTCGCGGTAGATCCGCACCGTGTTGGGGCCGCACGAGGGGGAACGGTGTTTCAGGATGAATCCGTCCACCGCCGGAAGCGCGTCGCGGTCGTCCCACCGGATCACCTCCGGCACAGGATCGTCGAGCGCCGGCTTCGGCCCGGCCTCCATCCGCGCGAGGAACCCTTGGATCATCCCATCCATGTCGGCGGTGCAGTCCCTGCCGGTCGCCGGCTGAATGAGACGGACCTCGTCCGAATCCCGGCTACCCACGATGCGAATCGGATCTCGCGGAACGCCCAGCCCCATGTCCCCCTCGGGGCAGGCCGTAATGAAAACGGCGTGCCGGCGAAGCTCGTCGATGAACGGCTCGCGGATGATGTCGCCGTTCCAACGGCACGCTTCAAACCCGAGGCAGCGGCTGCAGAAAACGGTCGGCCGTGCGAAGGAAGTCGGTTCAGTCATGATTGGCACTCCAAAAGAGAAAACCGCGAAACCCGTGAATCGGGTTCCGTCATGGGCGCGATAGCGGTCAGGGCCGACGGTCCACGTGAACCGTAGCACGCGGCACGGAGGGGCCCCAATCGGTCTAACCGTCACAATTTCTCCCTCGCGTCCGCCTGAACCGGCCATTATACCCGCTTCGGCCCGAATTCAAACGCAAACCGGCGGCGCCCCCTCGGAAAAGTCGTTACCATCGCTTATACTTGGAAAGAGCCGCGACGGCGATGACCGACGTCAGATGAGGGACGGAATTGATGAGTAACGGAACACGACGAGAGAACGGACGGCATTACATCGGCGTGGACGTCGGCGGAACGAAGATCGTCGCCGCATTGGTCGACGGTGCCGGCAGAGTCCAGCTTCGCGAAAAGGTCTCGACCCCCCGTGGAGGTGACCCTGAAGAAACCTTGGTCGCGATCGAGGGGGCCATCGCCACCGTTGTCAAGAAGGCGGCGCCCCTGGGGTCCGAAAAAGCGGTCCGTGCGATCGGAATCGCGATTCCAGGCGTGGTCGACCCCGAGCGCGGCGTCATCATCGTTACGCCGAACATGAATCTCTCCGGGATCGATTTGCGGAAACGGCTGAAGAAGCAGTTCGACGTCCCCATCGCTTTGGGGAACGACTGCAATCTCGGCGCCCTGGGGGAGAAATGGCTCGGGGCGGGACGCGGGGCAAGCAGCCTCGTCGCCATTCTGGTCGGGACCGGCGTCGGGGCGGGAATCGTTCTCGGAAAGAGACTTTGGCGCGGCGCAAACGGTTCGGCCGCGGAAATCGGCCACACCGTGATGCAAATCGGCGGGCCGATGTGTGGGTGCGGGAATTCCGGCTGCCTGGAAGCCCTGTGCAGCCGCACCGCGATGGAACGGGACATCCGCCAAGCGATCGCCGATGGAGAGGAGACGATCATCACCGACCTTCTTGGCGGCGACGTGAGCGTTATACGGAGCGGGGCGCTGCGCCAGGCGCTGGAGCAGAAGGATCAGGTGGTCGCGCGGATCGTCGAACGCGCGGCCGTCGTGTTGGGGCACCTGTGCCTGACGGTCCGGCACATGCTCGATCCGGAGGTGATCGTCCTCGGGGGCGGCGTAATGGAGGCGTGCAGTGATTACATGCTCCCGACGATCCAGTCGATCATCGCGGATGACCAGCTCGTTCGGACGAAGGATCAAGACCTGATTCTCCTTTCCCCTTTGGGCGACGACGCCGTTCTGCTCGGAGCGGTCGCTTTGGCCCTGCGCCAAGCCGGGGAGGACCCGTTCACGACGAAGCGGGAGAAACCGCTGGCTTTGCCGCGGGTTTCCCTCACCGCGCCCGGCACGATCACCATCGGCAAGAAGAGATTCTCGCGCGGGATTCTCCTCCGCGTGGACGGAAAGGTGCGAAAGTGGAAGAACCCTATCGATTCCCAGCCGGATGCACCGGGAGATCAGATCGGAAGGACCGAAGTCGCCCGAGCGTGTAAAGGTGGGCCGGAGGTGCTGTATGTCGGAATCTCCGAGCACGAGCCCCTGTCCCTCACGAAGGAGGCGCGGCAGTATCTGACGCTGCGGCGGATCGAATGCGCCATGGGACCGACGGAGAAGGTGATCAAGGCGTTCAACGCAAGCGAAAAACGCAAAGCCGGCATATTCCGACTGGGCCCGGCCGGCGTCTAGGAAAACGAGATCAAGATACCTTGGATTCGGGACTACCGGTCCGAGAAGCAGTCTACTTCGACTGAAACCTCTTTACCGGCAGCCCACACGAAGGGGTCACTCCCTTTTGCCGATAGTAATGCTGGTGATACTTCTCGGCCGGCCAGAACTCGCCCGCCTCGACCACTTGGGTCACCGGTAGATAGCCGTTGGCCCGCAACTCGTCGAGCAGCTTCTCGGTCGTCTCCCGCTGCCGTTCGTTCGTGTAGAAGACCGCCGAACGATACTGTTTTCCGACGTCCGGCCCTTGGCGGTTGAGTTGCGTCGGATCGTGGATTTCGAAGAAGAGCCTCGCCAGCTTCTCGAACGACGTCTTCTCGGGATCGAAGACGACCTCTACCGCCTCCGCGTGGCCGGTTTGGTCGGTACAGACCTGCTGGTACGTGGGAGATTCGATCTCTCCGCCGGTGTAGCCGGATAACGTCGCCAAAACGCCCGGCGTTTCGGCGAACCGGTGCTGAATCGACCAGAAACATCCGCCGGCGAAGATCGCCCTCTCGAGCTTCTCGTCCGGGATGAATTTCACCGAGATCGAATTCACGCAATGCCGTGTATTCTTCGGCGTTAGTTGTTCTCCCAGAAAGACGTGGCCCAAATGGCCCCCACACCGCGCACAGACGATTTCGGTACGGATCCCGTCGGGATCCGGCAAACGCCGGACCACGCCGGGAAGCTCATCGTCGAAACTGGGCCACCCGCATTCCGACTTGAACTTGTCCCGCGACCGATACAACAGCAGATCACACTGGCGGCAGGCGTACCAGCCGGGTTCGAAGTGATTCCAGTACTCCCCGGTAAATGCCCGCTCCGTACCCTTATCGACGATCACGCGCTTCTCGGCCGGAGTAAGCGTATTCAGCTTGAGTCGTCCCGCCTTCTGGCTCATTGAATTATCCCCCGGTAGGAGCACTGCTAACGCCAATACTGTCACCGTTCCCCAAGAGGGAAGGCTTCTGATAGGTGGTGACCGGTCCATGACCAAATCCCTTTAACGGCTTGGAGTTGGAGGTCCGTCGCACGGACTTGCCTAATCAACTATAGGGACTTTCCCACCGTTCCGGCAAGTAAATGGAAGGGGGTGGCAAACGTGCGTCGGAAAAAAAGGGGCGAATATCTGCCTCAGGTCGTAACGCGGGTGTTGGACATTTTGTTTGTCACTTCCAGAGCCGGTTCGTACCCAATGTGAACCGGCGCGACATCGAGAAGTTGTACGAGTTCCGCGAGACACACGAATGCGCCGCCGTCGCGAAGACAACCGGAAGCCTGTCGGGGTACTTCCTCACGAAACTCCAGGTGGAGGTTGATCGTCAGCGTCGTCTGGTCGAGGAACTGCTCGATCCGTGCCGGCCCGACCACGCCGAGCGGCTTTCCGCGTGGCACTCGGCCGACATGGAATTCCATTTCGTTCTGTTCCGCGCCGCCGGGAATCGACTAATGTTGGACGCGTGGACGACGGAACTATCCGTGTCCCAAGCACGTACGTCGCTGCCGCGAGGAATTCACTTATACCGAATCCACAACACGACGTCCTTCACCGCGGAGCCCTTCGCGGGCTCGTTTGGCGGGGTAAGGGTGATCTCGTTTTCACCCTTCTTGAGGATCGCCGGGTCCACGGTCCACGAAAACCACTCCGCCTCTTCCAGCTTTCTCATCTCCCCAACGCCTGTTCCGTTTACCGCGACGGCGACGTCCTTCCCTTCAATTCCGACCAGGCACAGCCCCATTTCGGCCGACGGGGTCTTGCCGTCCTTGGGAACCACCTCTTGACCCACGGTTAGGGGGATGCAGACCGTTTTTCCCTCCTCGAATCGTCTCGGCCGTTCCGGCGAGACCGGGTCTCGACCGAGAAAGCGGTGGCCGTCCTTGAGCCACTGGTTCAGGTAGGTCGACAAGCCGCGGCAACCGGTGGTGAAGAGCTTATCCTTGGTTTCGAGCATCTCCGGGTCGCCCAGTTCGTTCCACAGGGGATGGTTCGGGTCGAAGGCGTTGAAGAGGTAGATGGCGTCCGCGCCGGCGGCCCAGGCATTGATCGCGCGGCCGCGATAGCATTCGATGGAGCCTCTTGGGCCCCGTTCCTTCATCCGCGTTTCGCTCAAACCGGCGAAGACCGGCACGCCGTACTTGTGCCCCAGCGCGACGGACGTCTCCCAGGGGTTCAACCGGACGTATCCGGTGACCTCCATCGTATCGATGAGTCCCTCCTCGAGCCACTTCGCGACGTCGAACCCCTTGGCGTTGCAGTAGCCGACGTCGTCCGGCACGCGGATGGAGACGAGAATCGGCCGGCCGCGCATGAGGCCGACCTCCTCGGTCATTGCGCGGACCTTCCGCATGAGGTCGGTCATCATGTCGCGCTCCTCCGCCGTGGCGTCCTTCAGGTCCGCGTTCGAGGGGAAGTACAGCAGATGCCGGTAGAAGTCGAGGTCGATTCCGTCGACGTCGTAGTTCTCGCAAACCTCGCGGATATACGCCAGCGCCGTCTCGCGGACCTTCTCCATCGCGTAGTTGACGCCTGTCGTTTTCGGATCATTCGGCTTGAGGACGCACCCGGGGTTCTCCTTTTTGAACGGCGGATAGAGATACGGTGAATACCAGGCGCCGTAGCGGTCGTGGGTGTCGTTCATGCGCATCGTCCACCAGATTTCCATCCCGTGCCGCTTGCAGAAGTCGATCATGATGTCCAACGGATCGGTCCCTTGTTCAATGAACGCGCCGACTTTGTTGTTGGAGAAGCCGATTCCGTCGGGCGCCCCGGCGACGGCCGTCGTGTCGAAGACGGCGGCGAGCTTCGTGGCGTGGGTGAAGTACCCGAACCCGCTGCACCAGGTGCAGTAGGCGATCGTGTCGACCTGTTTGCCCAGAAGATTCGTCGTCCGCCGTTCCAACAGGCACTGGGGCGTCGCCTCGTCGGTGTAGTAGACCGCGTCGCACCCGTCGTTGTTGAAGATGATCCGCCGCTTGCGGTCCGCCAGGCGCTTCCGCTCGGCGCGGAGTACCTCGAGCGTCGCGATCTCCTTCACCGGTACGTTATAGACGGCCGCGCTCGCGCCGCTTACGAACACCCCGCGCGGCGCGCCGAGCGCCTTCGGTACGGAGAACTGGTCGAACAGATCGATGGAGAAGACCCATTCCTCGCCGACGAGCCGCGCCTTGAGCTGATGCACGTTGCCGTCGTTGAACCAATCTCCCTTCGCCTCCGCCGGATGGGAGATGGTCTGCGTGCCGCTTTTGCATTCGATCAGCTTTACCCAGTTGGTCGGCCCCTTTCTGTCACGGTCGACTCCCATCTGATAGACGAGCGCCGTGTAGTTCTCGGGGTCCTTGTAGTCGAGCAACAGCCCGACCATGTGCGGCGTCTCGCCGAAACGACCGGTGAACCGGTAGACGAAGCCGTTCCGCTTCGATCCCTCCGGCCAAAGGGCGAAGGCCGCCTCGGCGTTCGCGTCCCGCTGGGCCAAGACCGGCTCCTTCGACGGGTCGAGCGAGTCGATCGGAATTCTTACGAAGTAGACCCGCCCCCCTTCCGGCTTCGCCTTCGTCTCGTAGACGACGCAACCCAGCGTCTCGTCATCGAGTTGAATGCACGAAGGATACGACCGGTCGCCCCCGACGTCTCGCGTCCCGTCGAAAAGGTCGATGCCGTTCTCCACGTCCCACGTCTTGCCCCCGTCTCGTGAAACGACCAACCGCTCATTCCGCCGCTCGCGGAACGAAAACGCGCATACCAGTCGTCCGTCGGTGAGGCGGATCACTTCGCACGGGGTGAATTGGGAGGGAATTCCGCTCGGTTTGGGCTCCGACCAAGTCCTCCCGCCGTCTTCCGATTCCACCTGGAAGAGCTGAGGATCCCGGTTCGAACGGATCAGCCCGAGCAAGCGGCCGTCGGACGTCTTCACGATCGACGTCTCGTCCGCCAGGGCCCGGTTCCCGCGCGGGGTGATCGCGATTTCCTCGAATTCGCCCGACTTCGGATCGTAGAGGGCGACGAAGCTGGCGGCGGTCGGGGAATTGGTCGATTCGCTGTAGGGAATGAGCCACTTCCCGTCGCCCAGGTCCAGCGCGCGGCTCCGGGTATGCACGTTGGGCGTCTTGCTTACCTTGACCGGTTCCGACCAGGTCGCGCCGTCGTCCCGGCTGGTCGTCATCCACGCCCAGTGATGCCGTTTCCCGTCCGGACCGTCCAGATACTTGTCGAAAATGACGCACAGCGTGCCATCGTCCATGCAGGAAACGGCCGCGTTGCGGTCGTCGTATTCCGGATCGTCGTATACCAGGGCCGGTTCGCTCCAGGTGGCGCCGCCGTCAGTCGAGCGAACGGCCATGATCCGGCCGTCGTCCGGCTTGCCGCTGGCGTGCGTGAGGCCGTCCCGGTAGACGACTACCAGATCGCCCCCCTTCGTCTTGCAGATTCCGGGAAAGGCGACGTGGTTTTTGGATTCCACCGCCACGACCGCCTGCGTATTCGGCAGCGGCCGCGCCAATTCTTCGATTCCCCAGTCGCCCCCCACGCAGGTCCAGCCGGGCGGGGTCGCGGCCACGGCCGCGCTCACGGCGAAGGTCCAAATCGAGAGGACAAGGCATAGGGAAGTGGTACGACGCATGGGTAGGCTCCTTTCTCCGCGAAAACGCGAAAAAATGATTCCATGAGAGGGGGGTAGGTTGGGAGGGAACGGTCAACGACCGCCATGCAATCCTAATGTACCATGCCGGAGCGAAGACCGCTACCACGCTGTCGCCGCGCCCGCAAGAACCGTCATGGAAGGTCGGATCCGAATCCATCACCGCGTGGCGGTGCGCACGGAAGGCATTCCTCCGCGGGAAGAATCCCGCCGCCGGGATGGTTCGCCGGTGGGTCCCTGCACGGACGTCCAGCCGTTTTCGCGTTGCCGCGTCAACGCCGACAATGAAAAGCGGCAAATGAAGGTCTTCTTCGACACGTCCGTCCTCGTAGCCGCTCAAGTCGAAAGCCATCCGGTCCACTCGCGGGCACTGGCGTGGCTCAAGAAGGTCTTGCAGGACCCGGCGGCGAAGTACTTCTCCGGCGGCGCGGTCTACGATGCGTTGGCGCCGAGCGTGGCCGCGCGGGAAAAGGGTGGAGGTGTTGCTGACACTGAACCACGCGAATTTCGCCCGCGTTTGGTCAGGGGAGGATTCGGTGATACGGGAGCCGTAGCGTTGATCGGCTCCTTGATTTGAAGAACCGCGGAGGGGGAGCGTGGCCTCTGGCCACTTTCGACGAGCAAAAAAGGTCCCGGGATGAACTTTCGCAGCAGCCCTGCCAGGCCCGATTCGCCACCGCGTTCCCTTGACATTCGTTCGCCCCCAGTCAAGAATACCCTTCATACCGCGCTTCATACCGCCGAGTCCCCATCCCATGACGGAGGCCCTCGACCCATGAAACCCCGTTTCCAGCCATTGTCGTTTTTGTCTTTTGTCGCGATGCTCTTGGCGTGTTCCGTCGGCACGGCCGAGGAGCCCTCTTGGCCCCAATTCCACGGTCCGAATCGCGATAATCTGTCGACCGAGACCGGGCTGCTCGACGAGTGGCCGGAGGGGGGGCCGCCACTCGCTTGGACTGTTTCGGGGATCGGGCAGGGGTATTCGACCGTCTCGATCTCCTCCGGGCGGATTTATACGGCGGGGAACATCGACCAAAAGAGCGTCGTTACGGCGATGGAGCCGGGGGGGAAGATTCTCTGGCAGGCCGTCTGCGGAGAGGCATGGCTTGAACCGTACGGCGGGACCCGCGGTACGCCCACCATCGATGGGAATCGGGTTTACTACGAAACTCCACTGGGGGACGTGGTCTGCCTCGACGCGAAGACCGGCGAGAAGATTTGGGGGGTGAACATCTTGAAACAATTCGGCGGCCGGAACATCACGTGGGGGTTGGCCGAGTCGCTCCTGATTGACGGGGACCGCGTCATCTGCTCGCCCGGCGGGCCGGAGACGGCGATCGTGGCGCTCGACAAGCGAACCGGCGCGGTCGCGTGGAAATCGCCGAGCAGCGGCGATCTGGCGGGCTACGCGTCGCCCATTCTGGCCGAGTATCAAGGCTTGCGGATGATCATTACGCTGACGTCCAAGGCCTTGATCGGCGTGAACGCCGACACCGGCGCGCTCCTCTGGCGGTTCGAGCACGAAACGTACGCCGACGAGAACATCATCCGACCCATCTTCCACGACGGCGAAGTCTTCATCAGCACGATGTTCGACGCCGGCTCCGTCAAGTTGAAGGTCCATGTCCGCGACGACGAAGCCCGGGTGGAGGAAGTCTGGCGTAGCGGAGATTTGGATAACCAACACGGCGGCGTTCTCCTGATCGACGGGTATCTCTACGGCGCCTCCCGCAGGGCGAACAACGCGGGATGGATCTGCCTGGACTGGAAGACCGGGGAAAAGATGTACGCCGACCGGGGTATCGGCCGAGGGTCCCTCACGTATGCCGACGGGATGCTTTACATATTGAACGAGCAGCGGACCGTCGCGCTGGTAAAAGCCGATCCCCGCCGGCACGAGGTGGTCGATTCGTTCAAGATTCCCTCCGAAGAAGAAGGCCCCACCTGGGCCCACCCGGTGGTCTGCGGCGGCCGGTTGTACATCCGCCACTGGGATCGGTTGTTCGTCTATGACGTGAGCGAGCGCTGAAAGGTTTGCGTGCCTTAGGGCCGTCGTGATTCCCCTTCGGTCCGATACCACTAAGCGAGCGATGGCCAGTATGACTGGAATATCCCTCCGCGATGGTCATTTCTCGGTTCTTCTCTCGCGCATCGCCGCGCATCTCACCCATTGAAATATACATAAATCGTCAAGATCAACGCGAATACGGCCGCGGTATTGATGACGTCCCATTTATTCCAACTGGCGCGGACCTCGGCTTTGTCTTGGTCGGACATCGTGGCGTAGGTGAGGCCCTGGATTTGTTCGTCCTGGGGTTTCGGCGTCAGCAGACTGACGACGACGATCGTCACGACGGAGGCGGCGAAGAGGACGACGCAGAAATACAGGAAGTTCAAGGCGGCGTAGTGGTAGAGGAACGTACCAGCCAGGCCCTCCTTGTTCAGTTCGGCGACGAGACGGCCCATGCCGAGAACAAACCCGGTGATGAGCCCGGCCATGCATCCCTGGGCATTGATCCGCTTGACGAAAACGCCGAGGAAAAAGACGGCCGCGATCGGAGGAGCGATGTACGCCTGCACCGCTTGCAGGTATTCGTACAGCGTGTCGGACATCCGCGAGATCAGCGGAATCCATAACAGCCCGGAGACGACCATCACGAACGTGGCCAACCTTCCGATCCAAACGAGCCTCCGCTCCGAGGCCTCCGGATCGATCTTTTTGTAGATATCGATCGTGAAAAGAGTGGACGAAGAGTTGAACACGCTCGAAAGGGAACTCATCAAGGCCGCCAGCAGACCGGCGGCGACCAGACCGCGGAGCCCGACCGGAAGCAATTCGCGGACCAGCAGCGGAAACGCCTGGTTCGAATTGCTCGCGTCCAGAATGACGCCGTCAAGCCGCCCGGTCTTCGCCAATGCGAAGGCCAACATGCCGGGTACGATGAAGATGAACAGCGGCAGCATCTTGAGATACGCGGCGAAGATAGTCCCGCGCCGAGCTTCCTTGATATTGGCCGCGGCGAGGGTCCGCTGGACGATATACTGGTCGGTACACCAATACCACAGGCCGACGATGGGGGCGCCGATGAGCATTCCCAACCACGGAAACTTCGGATCATCGATCGGCTTCCACAGGTTGAACATCTCGGAACCGCAAACTTCGCGGAGCTGGCCCCAACCCCCGATCTTGGTCAAGCCGACGAACGTAATCGCCAGTGAACCGATGATTAGGACGATCGTCTGCAACACGTCCGTGTAGACCACCGCCCTGAGTCCTCCCAGAACCGTATAGGCCCCGGTGACGATGACGATTCCGATCGCGCCGACCCAGAAATTGCTCACGCCGGGGATCAAATCCTCCGGAAAAAGAGTTTGAAAGACGATCCCCGATGCGAAAAGCCCGACGGCCACCTTCGTGAAAACATAAGAAATGAGGCTGACGATCAAGAGAAACCACCGAGCGGCGGGGGAGTACCGTCTTTCGAGGAATTCCGGCATCGTAAAGACGAGGCTCCGCGCGTAAAATGGAACCAGAATCCAACCGAGGACGAGAAGACACCAAGCGTGCAGCTCGTAGTGCGCCATGGCAACCCCGTCCTGAGCTCCGGTTCCGGCCAAGCCCACCAAATGCTCGGAACCGATGTTCGAGGCGAAAAGCGACCCTCCAATGACGAACCACCCCATGTTTCGCCCCGCAAGAAAGTAATCCGCCGACGATTCCTGGCGCTGGCGGACGACCCACCATACGACGGCTACGAGAACCAGAAAGTAGAGGCCGACGACGACCCAATCGAGAAACTCCATTGCAAACCCCCCTAATAGGTTAATTAAGTTCAGCACCCGGAGGGCATCCCCCGGGGTCGGCCAAGTTCGATCTCTTCTCGTGGACGCGAGACGATCAAAACGGCTACCAGTTTAACGATTCCGAGGGATTCCGGGCAAGTGCTGGTTAAGAACGTTTGGGTCGGTGAATTCCCACACCTGTAATAGCTTGATCGTTCCGATTGGGGTATTCGTCGTTCGAATCCCTCAGTATGGGGTTGGACCTCTACCGAAAATAGAATTATACTGGGTTGCTTGGCTCGGTTTCACAGTCGATCCGTATACGGTTTTCTAATCGTTCCTCTTGAAATTTGAGACATTATGTCTGAAGATCATTCCCAACAAGACCATTGGGGCGCACTAGCATTCAACCTCGGGGCGGCTCCGGGTCCCGACAAGGAACGCCCCAAGAAGCCGAATGACGATGTTCCCGCAGGAGATTCGTCACCGGAGGATTCGCCGGCCTCCTCCAAGGAATCCACTGATGCGTCCGCAGGCATTGGGAAGCCCGACCTGGCGAAATCGGCCCCCAAACCCCGCGAGAAGAAGGAACGCTCCCCCACCGGATGGCTTGATTTGGCATCACAGTTGGGAATCGATGTTCCTCCGGAGCCGGAGAAACCGAAGTCGGAATCGACTAGGCCGAAGCCGGAGACTGGCAAGGCACCCCCACCCGAGACGCCGCCGAAGGCGGCAACCGGGGGCAAATCGCCGACGTACCGTGAGGACCCTCGGCTGGAAATCGCGGACGAAGTGGCCGAGATTCTCGCTGAAGCGGAGCGTGCGCCGGAGGCTCCCGAGGTCGAGGAAACGGAGGAACCGGCGGGAAAGCGGAAGCGCCGCCGCCGGCCGAAGAAGGACCGGAAGGATGACGAGGCCGTCGCGACCCCGGAGCAGGCTGCCGTCGAACCGGTTGAGAGCCGTTCGGAGCAGACGGAGCAGGCCGAGGAAACTCAGGGGAAGACGGCGAAGAAAGAACGCGGAAAACGTCGCCGGAAGGAGAGATCCTCCTCCGACGACGAGGGGGCCGGGACGGAAGAGCGGGTGACGTCCTCGGAGCCGGCGGATGCCGCCGCGGGGAAGGCGGCCGGTGAATCGCGCAAGGCCGGTGAACCGCGCAAGAAGGAGAAGGAGTCTTCGGATGACCAGGGAAAACGCCTTTCCCATCACGAAATCCCAAGCTGGGAGGAGGCGATCGGATACGTCATCAAGAGCAACATGAATTCGCGCGGGAAGGGCGGGTCGCGCTCGCGCGGGGGCCGCGGGCGGAGCCGTTCCGGAAAACGCAGGTAAATCGCCGATCCCTCACGGTTACCATCACGGAATATGAATCGGTCGACTGAAATCGTTATCACCGGCATGGGGATTATCAGCCCCATCGGAATCAGCGCGGAAGCCTTCTGGGATTCGCTCCTGAAGGGGAGGAGCGGTGTTCGGCGTATCGAACTCTACGAGGAGACTCCGGACATCCCCGTCCCCATGGGCGGCGAGGTCGCCGATTTCGATCCGAGGAAGTTGGTGAAGCCGCGGAAGAGTCTCAAGGTGATGAGCCGCGACATCCAACTCGGCTTCGTTGCCGCCGACAACGCTCGAGAGGATGCCGGTCTCGACGGTGATGCGCTCGACCGCGCGCGGGTGGGGGTGGTCTTCGGCGCCGATATGATCGCCTGCGATATCTACGAATTGGTGCCGGCATATCGAAAGTGCCTGGAGTCCGGCGCGTTCCGCATGGAAGACTGGGGAACGAAGGCTCTGCCGGAGATGTTCCCTCTTTGGATGCTTAAGTATCTGCCGAATATGCCGGCGTGCCATATCGGCATTGCCCACGACGCGCGCGGACCGAACAACTCGCTCGTCCAAGGAGAGGCATCGAGCCTCGCCGCCCTGATCGAGGCCGTGAGGTTGATCGAACGCGGCCAGGCCGACGTGATTATCGCCGGGGGCGCCAGTTTCCGCACTCATCCGACCGTCTGGTCGTATGATCGAACGTTCGAACTCTCGCGGAGATACGACGATCCGGCCGCCGCGGTTCGGCCCTTCGACGCGAGCCGTGACGGAATGGTTCACGGAGAGGGGGCCGCCGCCTTCGTCGTCGAAGCCCGTCGCGCGGCCGAGGCACGCGGAGCGAAAATCCTCGCTCGCGTCGCCGGGTATTCCGAGGCGTTCGAATCCAGAGTGGCGAAACGTCCGTGGACCGGCGGAGCGATTCGCGCGACGATCCGCCAGGCCTGCGAGCGCGCCGGGATATCCGGCGGAGACCTCGGATACGTCAATGCACGCGGATTGGGTACGAAACACGACGACGCGGTTGAAGCGAAAGCGATTCGAGACACCCTGGGAGACGTTCCGGTTACGGCTTTGAAGGGGTTTTTCGGCAACCTCAGCGCCGCGTCCTCTGCGGTGGAGATAGCCGCCGATCTGATGGCATTCCGGAACGGGCGTATTCCCTACACCGTGAACTACGAAACGCCCGATCCCGAATGCCCCGTCAACGTCGTCCGATCGTCGATGCGCGCTCTGGACAAGCCCTTGGTGATGAAGCTGAGCCAATCGGTTGCCGGTCACTCGATCTCGGTCGTCCTCTCCGCCGACTGACGTTCGCCGCGCCGCGGCGCCCCCTCGAAAGGCTCGTACCGGTAAGGACGTCCGCGCTCCGAAAGACGCCCATCAAAATGCGAGCCGTTCGCCGTGTCCTCGTCACGGTATTCATCTCTTTGAACAACCGCCTTCTTGAGAAACATCACCGAGGACCGAGCGCGCGCAGGCGGCGCGACGCCTCCTCCACCGCGGCTGCCGTCCGTTCCACTTCCTCTTCCGTCGTGAAACGGCCGATGGTCATTTGGAGGGTCCCGCGGATCGCTCGGGAGTCCATGCCGAGGGCTTGCAGGACGCGGCTTAGGTCGCACGGTCCGGGATCGTTAGCGCCCGGCGTGGCAGCGAGGTCGGGGATGCTCATGAGGAGGGATTCCGCGTCAGTCCCTTCGAATGTCACGGCGAGATGGCCGGGAAGGCGGGCCGAGCCGAGCGCCGGGCCGACGAGTTGAGTTCCCTCGACGCGCGAAATCAGCCGTTCATGAAGCCCGTCTCGCAGCCGGCGCAGACGTACGGCGTCTTCGTCGAGAGAATCCAAGGCCGACTCGGCGGCTTTGCCCAGGCCCACGGCCGCCGCGACGTCCACCGTCCCCGCGCGGCGGCCCTCCTCCTGGTGGCCCCCGGGGAAGAGCGGCTCCAGCCGGACGAACGGATCGCGGCCGCGAATGTGGAGGCAGCCGATACCCTTGGGGCCGTAAAACTTGTGGGCGCAGAAGCTCAGCAGATCTACCCCCGCCGCCTCGACGTCCAAGGGGACCTTCCCGGCGGCTTGTGCCGCGTCGACATGGAAGAGAACGCCGCGTTCCTTGCACAGCCGCCCGATCTCGGCGACCGGTTGGATCGCGCCGGTTTCCGGGTTCGCCCATTGTACGCTGACCAACCGTGTGTCGGGACGAAGAGCCTCGGCGATCTTCTCCGGCGCAACGATGCCGGCCGAGTCGCTTCCATGCGGCTCCACGTCGACGAACGTGACCTCGCACCGCCCGCGACGAGAGTCCCTCTCCAACAGCAGGAAGACGGAATCGTGCTCGGTCTTTTGGGAGACGACGTGCTTTCCCCCGCCGCGTCGCGCCAGAGCCCCCCGGATGGCCCACGTGTTGCTCTCCGTCGCCGAGGAAGTAAACGTGATTTCTTTCGCGCGCCCCCCCGCCATCCGCGCCGCCGAATGCCGCGCCGCCTCGAGCGCCTCCGTCGCGTCCCATGCCAGCCGGTGGTATCCGGGCTCGGCCGATCCGAAGGACGCATTGAGAAACGGCATCATCGCTTCGAGGACTACCGGATCCAAAGGCGTCGTCCTGTGGTTTTCCAGGTATAGCATAGTAAACCGAGCGACGACGGCGAAACGGCGCGGCCGGAAGCCCGCCCCGTTCGCGCGGCGTCGTATCGTTGGAAACTCATTTCCCCAACCGCCATCCCGATGCATCCACTTCCAACTTCGTGTGTCCCTTGTACCGGTCGTAGACCGCGTTCATTTCATCGATGGAATCGAAGTATCCCACGACGTGGGCGGCGCTGAACGACTCTCCCGCCTTCACCGGCTTGCCGTGGACCTCTTCGATGAGGACGATGATGCCCCCCGGGCGCTGGCTGCACCAGGCCTCGTAGACCACGGACGGTTCAAGCGTCATTCCAGCGAGCCAGGGGCCGGCCGCGCCCGTCTCGGGGTCGCGGGTACGGTACGCGCGGATGAACCGCGGCGGTATCTTGTGGGTGTCGCGACGGTAGCCGAATTTCTCGTCCGGAGGGAACGCCTCGAAGAACTCGCTCGACGGAACGCGGCCCCCTTCGCCGTCGTTCAGGAAGCTCAGGTACATCTCGCTAAACGTGTCCCCTTCCTTGTGGCGGACGCAGCCGGGCGTGTCGTTCCGCAGAAACATCTCGTCCGAATCGTTCACGCTGTCGATCTTGTCCATCAGAAGAAAATAGCGCTTCCCCTTGGGGAAGACGATAATCTGCGTCCACAGCGAGCCGGGTTTCCGGCCCGGGGCGGCATATTCGTAGTTGTACCGCGTCTTCACGGCGACGAAGTCCCCTCCGCGGATCACTTCCGGCTGGACGGGCTTCATCCGGTGACAAAGCTGCGGCCCCTCGACCATCCGCTTGCGGTGGCTGGTACCGTGGGCCATCTTCGCGTATTCCCGCCTCGCCGGATCGGTCTCGTTTTCGTACCACAGATACCGGCCCACTCCGTGGCCGTCCGGGGCGATCACTTCCTCGCCCCACGCCTCGTCGCTGCCGGCCTCCATCAGCCAATCGATCACCATCAAGCCGTCACCGATCTCACGGAACCCCGTCTTCTTGTCCAAGAACGATTGTTTCTCGATGCCGGTCATCCAGTGCTTCGGGTCTTTCTTCGGTATGACCGCTTCCAGAAGATCGGTCTCGATCTTAATCGCCCGATCATCCTCCGTCACCCCGGCCCACGAAGAGGTGTCGGCACCGTCGGCCGAGCCCGGGAAGTGGACTGGTAAGAGGGCGAACAATGCGGCCACGAGGATCGCCCGACACGCCAAGCGAAATACGTTCATGCAGCGGCTCCTTGGATACTCGATGGATACTCGATTCCGGTTGTGAAAAGAACAGGCCCCGGCCGGACGAGCCGAGGACGACAATATCCAATTTCGCCGGGAAACGAGCGGTTGTCAAGAATCCCGTCCCTCGGAATCGATAAGACTCTTCTTGTTGGTTTTTTTGATTTCTGAGTTGCCACCAACGGCGGGTTCTGCTACATTGGCGGTTCCGCCTCCATTTCCGGCAAAGGAGTTCGCATGAATCCCGAACTAGTCCTCGACGCGAAGGCCGCACTGGGTGAAGGTCCCCTCTGGTCGGCCAAAGACCGGTGTCTGTATTGGGTCGATATCGACGCCGGGCACGTCCACCTATTCGATCCCGTCTCCGCCGCGGACCGGACGATCCGCGTCGGTCAAGCAGTCGGCACGGTCGTGCCGCGGCGGCGCGGGGGGGTGATGCTGGCGCTGCGTCACGGGTTCGCGTCGCTCGATCTTCAGACCGAGCGGGTGGAAATGCTCGTCGATCCCCAGCCCGACGAGGGCACGCGGTTCAACGACGGCAAGTGCGACCCGGCGGGCCGCTTCTGGGCCGGAACGCTCGACCCGACCGATGCGCCGCGGCGCGGCGCGCTCTACCGACTGGACGCCGACCTGTCCGTCCATACGATGATTCCGCGGGTGACCATCGCCAACGGCATCGCCTGGAGCCTCGACGCGAGAACGCTCTACTTCATCGACACGCCCACCCTTCGCGTTACCGCGTTCGATTACGACAACCACTCCGGCAACATCGCGAATCCGCGGACGGTGGTCGAAATCCCCGAGGAGGACGGTTGGCCCGATGGAATGGCCATCGACGCGGCGGGAAACCTGTGGATCGGAATGTGGGAAGGCTATCAGGTCGGATGCTGGAACCCGCGGACCGGAAGGAAGCTCGCGTCCATCCGCGTCCCGGCGAAACGGGTCACCGCGTGCGCCTTTGGTGGCGAGAACCTCGACGAACTCTACATCACTACCGCCCGAATGGAGCTGTCGGACGAAGAACTCGAAGAACACCCCCACTCCGGCGGCATCTTCCGAGTAAAGCCGGGTGTCCGCGGAATCAGGGCGTTCGAATTCGCGGGGTGAAGCGACTCCCGTTTGCCGGTACCGGCCCAAATAGCGCGCGCCGCTCACGGCGAACCGCTCCCTCCATTTTCGGGCCAGATTTCCGACGGGAACCATCGGAACCATCATCCTCATTGATCGCTTGTGAAAGCAGCGTTAACAGACTATTAAGTCGTTTTGGCACGATTTTTGCCCCCCGAATCTATTGCCCCGACCCACGGTGCTCTGTGCCATGCCCAGTGGCAACCGATTGAAGACCGGCGGACGCGAGGAGACGAAGTTGACTGAACCGATTAGCATATTTCTGTGCGGCGATGTGATGACCGCCCGGGGCATCGACCAGGTGCTCAGCCATCCCGGCGACCCGAGTTTGTACGAATGGTACGTGAAGGACGCGCGGCAATACGTGGAACTGGCCGAACGGAAGCACGGTCCGATCGACCGCCCCATTCACGATGCGGACCTTTGGGGGGTTGGGTCGGAAACGCTCAAGAAGGTTGGCCCCGCGGCACGAATCATCAACCTGGAGACGGCCGTCACGGTCAGTGGCGAATTCTGGGAGGAGAAGGGTATTCATTATCGGATGTCACCGCGCAACGTCGGCTGTCTTACGGCGGCCGGAGTGGATTGTTGTGTCCTGGCGAATAATCACGTCCTCGATTGGGGCCGACCGGGCCTCGATGAGACGTTAACGACGTTACAACTCGCGGGGCTCAAGACGGCCGGTGCCGGCGAGAATCTACGGTCGGCGACGGAACCGGCGGAGATCGCCACCGCGTCGGGGCAAACGATTCTCGTATTCGGCTTCGCGACGGAAAAGAGCGGCGTTCCACCGGACTGGGCCGCATCGGAAGAGGAATCCGGCGTTCAGTTTCTGCCGGACCTTTCCGCGGAGTCGTTCGCCCGCGCTGCCGAGACTATCCAGGCGGCGCGGCGTGATGAGTCCGACATCGTCATCGTGTCGATTCACTGGGGATCGAACTGGGCCTATGCCATTTCGGACGAAGAGAGACGTTTCGCCCATCGTCTCATTGAAGAAGCCGGCGTCGACATCGTTCACGGGCACTCTTCGCACCATGTCAAGGCGGTCGAGGTTCATTGCGAACGTTTTATTCTCTACGGGTGCGGAGATCTGATCACGGATTACGAGGGCATCGCGGGCAATGAAGCCTACCGCGGCGACCTGGGCTTGATGTACTTCGCCGGAGTCGATCCGGAGACGGGAAGGCTTGAATCGTTGCGGATGCGGCCGACGCAGATGCGCGGTTTGCGGCTAAGCGAACCGACCGACGGCGACGTAGCATGGATACTGAATACGCTCAATCGTCAGGGTCGTCGTTTCGGTACGCGAGTTCGCCTTGAAGAGGATCGAATGCTCCACCTCGACTGGATACCGTGATTTCGCGAATCAAAAACAATTGCAGGAGAATCGCCCGGTCGTCCATCTCAATCAAAGAAAGGAATATAAAATGGAACGACATCCATTTGGCAACACCGGATTCGAAGTCTCACCGGTCGGCTTCGGCGGCGCCCCAATCGGGGTCCTGGAGACCGAACAGAAGGAGGTTGCCACGATCTTGAACACCCTTCTCGACGAAGGGGTCAACGTGATCGATACGGCGGCGGCCTATTCCGGCTCCGAAGAAGCGATCGGCAATGCCGTGTCGCACCGCCGCGACGAATTCGTCTTGATCACCAAATGCGGTTCCGCGGGAAGTCCCGAGTCGCCGGAATGGAAGCCCGAGACGCTGGCGTCGACGGTCGACCGGGCCCTGTCTCGACTGAAAACCGACCACCTGGACGTGATGCTGTTGCATTCCGGCGGACTGGAAATTCTGCGGAAGGGAGACGCTCTGGAAACGCTGGTCCGAGCGCGCGATGCGGGCAAAATTCTCCACGTGGGATACTCCGGCGACAACGACGCGGCCGTCTTCGCGGCAAACCTCCCGGATATCGCGGTGATCGAGACCTCGCTAAACATCTGCGACCAGGCGAACCTCGATGTCGTGTTGCCGGAAGCGCGAAAACGGAATCTCGGCGTCATCGCCAAACGCCCCATCGCGAACGCGGCGTGGAAGGATCTTTCACAGCAGAGGGGCTTCTATCAGAGCTACGCGAAGGACTACACCGACCGTCTCGGGAGGATGGGCATCACACCTTCGGAGCTGGGTTTCTCGGGGAATAACGCCGAGGTGTGGCCGGAGATCGCGTTGCGGTTTACGCTCTCCCAACCGAAAGTCCACACGGCCATCATCGGGACGACGAACCCAAAACACGCCAAAGCGAATATCGCGGCGGCAAAAAAGGGCCCGCTTCCGGACGAGGCGGTCGAAGCCATTCGCAACGCTTTTCGGTCCGCGGAATCGGCCTCTGGCGAGAAGTGGCTCGGCCTGACATGAGAAAATGATTGACGAATCGAGAACCGGCCGATAAATTGAGCATCATGACGTGGTAGCGGGAATAGGTTGCTTCGTCGCCCATTCGCCGCTCTTATGCAGCGCGGTACAACCGGACCTTGCAAGCGGCCTCGACCGCTGGTTGGATTCCCACATGGAGAACAGCATGAATGGTATAGGGTTTTTGCCGGCGACAGCAGCGCTGCTCGCGTGTTGTTTCCTCCAGCCGGTTCTTGCGGAAGAACAGTCCGACCCACCACGAAGTCTCAAACCGGGCGTGGCTTACGTCTTCTTCGACGACGTCGCCTTCACGCGGCCCGGCAGCCACGGCACGGACGCGGGAATCAAGAACCACGGACGGGTCGTTGAAATCGCAAGCCAAGGCGTGGACGAACGGATCGACCTGGACATCGAAGGAATCAACGACTTCGCGCGGCTGTGGATCGGCCAAGTCCGTTTTCCCGAGAGCGCGGAGGTCACCTTTTCGACGGAGGTCGACAGCGGCATGCGACTTTTTCTCGGCGATGCGTGCGTGCTCGATGCGTGGGACGGTTCGACGTCGCGCGAAGGCAGTATCCGGGTGTCGGCCGGCCAGGTGCTCCCTTTGCGCGTCGAGTACGTGCAGACCGGGGGCCCGTCGTACGCGCGACTCTACTGGCAATGGCCGGGCGGGCCTCGCGAACTGGTCCCGGCGACGGCGTTTTGGCACAGCCCGGAGGACCTCGCTCTCGCGAAAGAGGTCGCGGCCGGAAACCGCCGCGTCACGCCGGGCGCCGGCACGGTCGTCTCCGCCCCCCAAGGCGACGAAGCGAGGTGCGACGCCATTTACCGGCCCGGCACCGGCGCCGCGGAAGACGCCGGACCGATCCGCCTCTCCGGCGGACCCCATTTGTTCATCGACGACTATCTCATCGCCGAGTCCCGCAATGTGAAACGCCGGGTGAATTGCCCCACGCGCGATCCGGATATCCCCAACCCGCTCGTCACCGGAAAGGAGGACGAGTGCGTCGCCCCCTACACCACGGTCGTCCGCGATCCGGAGACGGGAAGGTTTCGTCTCTGGTACAACATCTACAAGGAAAAACACCAGGACGGTTCGGCCCGGTTCGCGTTGTTGGAATCCGAAGACGGTATCCACTGGATCCGCCCGCACCGGGTGCTCAAGGAGCCGGGTCCCGTCAACTTCGGGTGTTCGGTGCTGGACGAAGGGCCCGGTTTTTCCAATCCTTCCCAGCGCTACAAACTCGCGTGGTGGAACGATGGGGGAATGAAGATCGCCGTATCGGCCGACGGCATGCACTGGCGGATGTTCGCGCCGCGCCCCGTCTTCTACCATAACCACGACATCAACAACCTCTTCCGCGACACGTTGCGCGACTGCTACGTCGCGACGTTTTCGGTTCACGCGGAAGGTCCGGACTGGGAAGGCCTGCGGCGGTGTAGCATGCAGACTCGCAGCAAAGATCTCATCCACTGGGAAAAGCCGTGGTACATTCTCACGCCGAACGATAAACTCGAACCGGGCCAAACGCAGTTCTACAGCATGCAAGGGCATTTGATTCGCGGCGACCTCTGGATCGGACTCGTCAAGGTATTGCATGACGACTGGCAAGCACCGGGAACACCCGAAGGCGCCTTCGGCGTCGGCTATACCGCGCTCGCCTGGACCCGGGACGGAACCCACTGGGTCCGCGATCTCGAACCGTTCTTCGAACCCGACCCGAATCCCGAGGCCTGGGACCATGCCCACGCCTGGATGGACTACCAATTGCCCATGGGCGACGAGGTCTGGATATACTACGGCGGTTACAAGTACGGCCACAAGATGGACCGCTGGGAAGGGCGACAGCTCGGGCTGGTGAAGATGCCCCGAGATCGCTACGTCTCGCGCGATGCCGGAACCGAGGAGGGAACCCTCCGTACGCCGCCGGTGGTCCTGACCGGGAAGGGCATTACGGTCAACGCCGACGTGAAGGGGGAATTGCGACTCCGCATACTGGACGCCGACGGCAACCCGCTGGACGGATTCGATCTGGCCGACTGCGAAGCCGTCCGTGGGGACGATCTGGCGCACCATATCCGGTGGAAGGGGGCGTGGAATTCGGCCAAAGGCCGCCCGGTGCGCATCGAATTCGTGATGCGCGAGGCCAAATTGTACGGGTTTGCGCAAGAGCATTGAGGCCGCGTCGCATGTAATGCCAAAGTCAAGGGGATGTGCATGCCGCGAGAGTTCGTCGCGGCACCACCATCGTGAAAGGACCGCGCCATGATTGCCCGCGAGAGTCGCGGTTTTACCCTTGTTGATCTGCTCGTCCTAATCGTGATTATCGGCATCCTGATTGCCCTGCTGCCAGGGCCAGCGCGCATAAATACGCAGGATAGGCAAACCAGGTACGCGTGCGCGATCCATTGCATTCTGCTATCCTATATCTCTAGTTCGCGGTGCATGGTGTGCCGCGCGTGGTTATAAGTGCATGGAGGATGATCGATGGCTGGGCCTAGCGTCTCGTTGGATTCCTTGCTACGCAACGAAGTTAATGTGCGCCCGCCCTGCTTCGCAGGGTTCCTTTGAAGCTGATTTCCCAGGGCGATCTTCCGGACGCCAGAG
>CAZFQG010000034.1:0-40336 GCA_964520785.1 uncultured Planctomycetaceae bacterium
CCCCTTCCGCTAACCTATCCCTTGGACAAGTGCGAGTGGAGCCCCCTGCCGTTGAATCGGGCGCGCCCTAAGCCAGGCACCGCCCATTCTTCCCCCGACCTCCAGGAAAGAGCGAAAATCCCTGCCACCGGATTCTCTTACAGAGGGGAAGTGCGTGCATCGACCGCGTGTTTAGTAAGCCACGACTTACTTGGAGGGAGGGGCTGAGAGCAAGTGCTCAAAGGTGCTGTGCCAACCGCCGCCGCGCAAACCACTCGCCAAAGAGTCAAAATATTTCGCGGACCTCTTTCCATCTCACGAACTCTTGATCCGTCGCCCGGCAATGCTAGAATTTACATTGTCTTGTCCGGTAGGTCCCGTCCGTGGGTCCCCTGCCCCGCCCGCGGACTTTTGCCCCGCCTGCCGGATAGAGCGAGTGGACCCCGTCACCTGTCTTCCCCTCGGTGGCGGGGTTTTTCGTTTTTTTGGGGGGGGTGGAGAATCGACCGCCTCGGGCGAGTCTCGACGCACCCCTTTCCCGCAGCCCGAGCTATCATACCCCCTCCCGAGTGCTAATTCCGGACTTTTCAGTTTTCTTCCGCGAGAAACAGGGGGTTTGTGGACTATGGGGTATTTAGATAACCTTTCGCGTATCTTACCCCCTAAAGTAGTGTAGAGAAAAGATGAAACGAGCAGGATTTGTATTATTTATCGCGATGGTGGTGTTGGTCGGATTGAGTGCCGTCGCCAACGCCACGCTCATTTACAATGGCAGTTTTGAATCTGGGAATAACCCACCCACGACTTGGTACCGCGCACTGAACGCAGGGAGCACTGACATTGACGGTTGGAGCATCAGCGGCGATACAACGGCGGTTCCGGTTGTCGACTGGATTGGAGCAGGCTATTGGCAGGCGGCTGACGGCCAAATGAGCCTGGATTTGGCTGGCAAGGACAACGGCGTCGTCTTCACGACGACCTCTTTTGATACCATAATCGGGCAGACTTACTTGCTTACGTTCTGGATGGCAGGGAATCCGAACGATGGCGACAAACTGAAGAAGTTGTTAGTCAACGTTGATAATGGATGAAGATGGTGAATTCCTGAATACTGTTGCCGCGAAAGAGTATAGCTTCGACGCGACGGGGAAGACGCGAACGAACATGGGTTGGGAAGAGCGTGAATTGGTGTTCACGGCCGACGCGACGAAGACAAGCCTGAGTTTTGCGAATGTCCATGATGGGGTAACGGATGCCGGCGCCGCCCTGGATGCCGTTTCCGTCAGCGCCATCCCCGAGCCGACCACGTTCCTCATCTGGTCCCTCCTCGGCGGGCTGGGCCTGACGATCTGGCGGCGGAGATAACCTTAGGCTCCTTCGAACAATCTCCGACTCTCGATGAAGAAACCCGCGTCCACCCCGGCGCGGGGTTTTTCGTTTCTTGGCGGTGCGGCGCGGCGAGGCGGACGTATCTCCTTTCGCCCCCCCCGGTTCGTGGGTGTGCTGTTGCTGTGCCGTTTTTTTCGGGCCACCCCCTTGCAATTTTAGTGAACATTTGTATAGTAGTGGTTGTTCCAAGAGGAGATTGGATCGAACTGACCAGGGCATGAGGCTCTTTCTCGTTCTTTCGTTCTTCCATCCCGGCTATGGTAGCCGCCGGTCGCTCCGACCGTTTCGGAGCCGGACCTTGCCCATCGATACCCCGAAGGGGTTTCACGGACCTGTGTTCGGGTGTTTCAATAGGCCCGGTGTGAGTCACACCTCGAAGAGGCAACCACATGCCAGCCCGGCGGTCCTTCAAGGCACGCCGGGAAAACATCGCCAGTAAGAACCATCGTTCCAGAGCACTAGATGAATGGGCCGTATCGCCCGGCCCGGTTCATCGCCGCTTCCGATCGCGAATGTCGTAGACGTAGAGTTCCGGCCCGCCGCGCAGGTAGAGGCGGCCGCCGCAGACGACCGGGTGCGCCAAGTAGGTGTTGACCGGTTTGCGGGGGAGGTTGAATTGACTGACGATCTCGAATCCGTCGGGCGTGATCGCGAGCAGCGACACCTGACCGCGGTAGCCGAGGCAGTAGATCATGCCGTCGGCCGTGGTCATGCCGACCTTGCCCAGGGTACGGTCCAGCTTGATCGTCTCGCCGGTGAGGAAATCGACGCAGAAGAAGTGCTTTCCGCCCACGCGGCAACTGGCACCGTAGAGCTTGCCGTCGACCAGGAGCGAACCGGCATGGCAGTTGTCCAGGTCCTTGCGGTGCCATACCGTCGTGGCTGACCTGGCGGGCTGATCGATCTTCAGGAGCCTGCCGCCGGTGGAATGTCCGCAGGCGACGAAGACGTGGCCGTCGTGGTAGAGCGGGGTCAGCGCGTTTTGAGGCGATCTAGGAACAAAGGGAACGGACCACGCCAGTTCGCCGGTGGCGACCTCGATGCCGACCACGGACTTCTGCGTCATCGTCAGCATCTGTCGCTTGCCGCCGTGCGTGACGACGACGGGTGAACAGTATGCCGCGGTGTGCGCGATCTGGGTGTTGGCCCAGATCGTCTCGCCGGTGTTCTTGTCGAGCGCCACGACGCGGCCACGCTCGCCACCCGGCATGCACAGCAGCTTGTCGCCGTCGATGAGCACGTTTTCAGCCAGCCCCCAGATGCCCCAGTGGGCGTCGAACTCGGCCTTCAGGTCCACCGCCCAGATCTCGCGGCCCGTCTTGGCATCGTACGAGGCCAATCGGCCGAACGGATTCAACTGGTAGACCCGGCCGTCGTCGTAGGTGGGGGTGGTGCGCGAGCCCGGCGACGAACGGTTCCACGATTTGCCGTTGGGCGCGGACCACAACAGGCGACCTTCCATATCCAGTGCCAGGACCTTCTCGTCATCGGCAAAATCGCCCGCGGTGAAGATCATGCCGTCGGCAATGGCCACACCGGAATACCCGCCTCCACATTCATCGTAAGTCCACACCGGCGGCGGGCCGCCCTCGGGCCAGCGCCGCAGCAGCCCCGTCTCGGCCGACATGTTTGACCTGTCCGCGCCGTGGTGGGCGGGCCACGAGGGTCGCTCGGCCGCATCCTCGTCGGTGGATGCCGATACGGATATCAGCAGCAGCAGCGTCACGCACACGCCGGCCGCCAAGATGATTCGATTATGCATGTTAGGGAGGGGTAATGGAGAGGGATAGGAAACGTGATTTGAAGGGAAACTCAAGGATAACCGGCGAAATCTACCGGAACACAACGACCATTCCCCGTCGGGTCGATCGCGTAGTTACGCCATTCAGTCCGTGCGTCGGGCGTGGAGAAGTTCACCCGCTTCGATGGGCCGAACATCGTCAGCACCGACGGTAACAAGAGCTACCGTCCGTCCGCCGCCATCGACAAACTCAACCTCGTATCCGACGCCGCCTTTGTAAACATGCACCACGGTTCCCACGTCTCCACGATTCAATTTGTCGTGGGGCGGATCGCAGTCCAATACCACGAGAGAGTGTTCAGCAATCATTTGTCTTCATCTGCTGCTTCAGGCGATCATACTCCTTATCCAGGGCATCCAATTCCAGGTCGATCCGCTCCCGGTTGGCATGATAGTAGTCCAACGCGGTGTAAACCTGTCCCAGCGAAAGATGAGGGTAGGTCTTTGCGATCTCTTCGGCGCCCAATCCCTGTTTATGCAGGGTCGCGATGCGATGAACGGTAATGCGGGTCCCGTCAATTCGCATACGTCCCCCGCAAGTTCCCGGAGTACATACGAGCATTGCGTCCAATCCGACCGACATTGTTACGTCTCCCAGAGTCTCGCGCCACGTCATGGGCTTGCCACACCACACGTCAGGCTCCGTCACGATGAAAGGCTCCGTCACGATGAAAGGCTCCGTCACGATGAACCACGTGCATATTATATCCGCGAGCGTGTCCTATGTCTATCGTGAACCTGTCGGCGGCTTTCGCGCCCAATCCGGAGCCGGCCGGGAATCCGGGCGAGGGATACGAGATAAGGGAAGGGATAGGAAATGTGATTTCGCGGGAAACTCCAGCACAACCGGGGAAATCTACAGAAACAAGGGGGTATGTACGACAAAGGTAAGACGGAATGGCATTCCGTCCTACTTCACGCTGCAATCGACGACCGGCCGCCAGTACCCGTACTTCGCCTGGAAGCGGGCGTCGTAGACGCGCTGAAACGTCTCGAAGTGCCGGTCCATCAGCCGCCACGGGTCGGAGGCTCGCGGATCGCGGGGCCGGTACAAGGGGGGCGAGTGGGGAGACGCGGGTGTCATGACGGCAGGAGGATCACTCCAGTGGAGGTAGGCAAGTCACCACTGGAACATATATACACCTTCCGTCAAGAAGGGCAAGAACCCCAGCATCCAAATGACCGTCACTCCTTCGGAAGTACAGAACCCGACTTACAGGCCCGCTTTTGTTTTTGCGGAATGAGGAGGTCAGGCACATGGAACCGTGGTTCGGCAAGTCATCACCGGCTGATCTCTGCTTTACGCTCGTGCCTGATTCTGCTAATCTAGGGTTGTATCGATAGTGAGCACCCGCCATGAACGAAGAGAAACGTACCATTCGCGTTCGCCGCCTGACGGACCGTGGCCCCGATCGGGACCTGGCCAATACAACGGCCTCCGAGCGGATGGGCATGATGTGGCAGTTGGCCCTGGACGCCTGGGCATTTATGGGAGAGGACCATGCTGAATCCCGACTTCAGCGACATGTTGTCCGCCTTATCCGCCGAAAACGCTGAATTCCTGGTCGTGGGAGGATACGCGCTTTCCGCGCATGGGTATCCACGCGCCACGGGAGATATTGACATCTGGATCAGGGCCACCGAAGAAAACGCCGCACGTGTCTACGCCGCGTTGAAACGCTTCAAGGCGCCTTTGTCAAGATTGACCGAAGCCGACCTAACCGAACCGGATGTGGTTTTTCAAATCGGTGTTGCCCCGAATCGCATAGATATCCTTACCTCAATCGATGCCGTGGATTTCGACGAAGCCTGGGCGGACCGCAAAACAGTTGAACTCGGTGGTCAAACGGTTGCCGTGATGGGACGCGAGCATCTTATCAAGAACAAAAAAGCCATCGGGCGTCCACGAGATCTGGCCGATGTTGCCGAGTTGGAACGACTGGGATGGGATGGTTGAAGTCCGACTATGAAGACGAAAGCATCGGCCGGTTCCCGAAGGGTCCAGACGACATGGACTCGTGGCTACTCACATTGTGTAGACTGTCCGCCGAACTGTTTGTCCCCCAACTGTTTATCCCCCGAACTGCCAGCCGGTGACAGTTTCCTGCTTCCGCAGGGATAACGACTGAGCTGAGAGTTCGGCGCGTAAGAGCCGATACTATCCAGCTCTTTGTTAAATGATCTTCGTATTGTTTTCCTTCAACTTCGTCAGGATGAAATCCTGAAGTTCCGAATCAAGGTCTGACGTGGGGATCAGTGTGTAATTCTCTTTCGAATACGTAAAGAGCAGCCACTCGGTTTTGAATTTCCACAATGCCTTGATGAGGGACCATTTGAATTCAGAATCGTGTTCGGATGTGTGGAATCGAACCAAATCCTCCGTAAACGTGACAGAGACGGACTTGTCCGGCATGGCATCGCAAACCGTTGCTGCTCGTTTCACGTATGACATCCAGCGAATGGGCAATAGGAGAGGAATGAGAAGCGCCGCGACCGTCATCCATGTGACGTTGCCTCGACACACCTCGAAAAGTCCGAGCAGCATGATGATGACTGCTGCAACGAGAGCGCTTCGGCCCCAGCGCAAGAGGAAATGCCATGCCGCCCGCCTGACAATGTCATGCGAGTACTGATACTCAATCGTTCTATTCATTCATTTAACTTGTTGACCTACAGAAATCCCCTTCTGCCGGGCCGGCACAGGGGCTAGCACAGGTTACGCTACCGCGATGTGCGGGCCCGGTCAAGTGGGCTGAGACGAAAGCCCATCTCACCGGGGGGTAGTCGCAGCATCGCAGCCGACGGAGGACCACGGATATTCCGGTGTTATCCCGATCCGGACAAACAAGAATCCCAAATATGGCGGATCGCGGTAATCATCTGCACGAGGTGCTCGACGGCTATGCCAAGTTCCTTCGAGAAAAGAACTTGGTGAGCCGCGCGGACACCCGATGATTCGCAAGGAGGCCGTACGCATTTGGTCGCATTTGCGGGGTTTTCCGGAAAACGTTGATTGACATTAGGCTGCCGGTCGCGTGCCGGTATCAGGTGCGATCTTCTTTTGTCCCGCGATAGAACCGGGCCAGGCGTTTGGGCGAAATCCCGGCGAAATAGCCGAGTAGCACGGCCTGGTTGCACAAGATGGTGCGTAGTATGCCCAACCTTTGCCAGCGTCTGGCGGAGGTGATGACGGACTCTCGAACCGTGACGACGCGTCCGCGGCGACGAAGACGTCGCACCAGTTCGAAGTCCTCCATAATCGGCAGCGGGGCGAAACCGCCCAGTTCGTTGAAGACGCGTTTTTCGATGAACAGCCCCTGGTCACCGTACGGCCAACCGAAAAACGAGGACCGTAGATTGGTCCCCCATTCAACGAGGCGCATGGACAAGCCAGTGGCGCTGGAACCGAAGCGAAAAGCGCCGGCGACCGTGCGAGGATCGTCGAGTGCGCGACGCACCGCCGCCTCATAGTCTTCGGGGAGCAACGTGTCCGCGTGCAGGAACAGGAGATGTCGCCCCTTGGCTTGGGCCGCGCCCGCGTTTTGCTGAGCCGCGCGACCCCCGTCGACCGGGAGGACCGTCGCCCCCGCCACCGCGGCCACGTCGCGAGTCGTGTCGTCGCTCCCGCCGTCGGCGACGATTACCTCTACCTCCTCGCCGGTCAGAACCCGCTCGAGGGTGGCGCCCAGGTACTCGGCTTCGTTCAAGGTCGGAATGACGACGGACAAGAGCGGTCTGTTATGGAAGACGTCGGCGAACTCCGGATCGGCTCGGAGGGGAACGAGGTCCTCCGGGCGGTCGACGTCGTTGAGCACCGGCAATTCGGCAAGGGTCAACCCGAGACGGCCAATCGCCGCCCGGGTCTGCCGCGCCACCCGGTCGGTACTCCAGTCGATCGCGGTGAACAATTCCGGGTGATGGTGGGTCATGCCGATGAGATAATAGCCCCCGTCACCGGCAGGGCCGAGAACGACGTCATGGTCGGCGAGCAGTTCGGCCGCGCGGGAAAGGAGGTCGACGGAAAGGCCGGGCACGTCGGTACCAATCGCCACCGCGCGGGCGGCGCCGTCCGCGAACGCCTTACCGAAAGCCTCTCGCATCCGCGTTCCCAGATCGCCCGAAGTCTGAGGCTGGAAGTGCAAGTTGGTTCCGAGCCAGGCGCGAAAATCACGACGCCTGGCACCCGTGAAGCACACGGTCGGAAACATGCCGCTCTTTCCGCAAGCCTCGCGCGCGATCGCGACCGTCCGTTCCGCCAGACGGCGATACAGCCGTGCCGCCCCCTCGGGTCCCAATGCGGGGATCATGCGCGTCTTGGCCTTGCCTGGGACAGGAAATCGTGCAAAAAGAAGCAGAGCGCCGGTTTCCGCGGCCTGGGGGCGGCCGGCGGCGTCTTTTTTATCCCCTGTCTCGACCGCCCGCTGATACTTCGTAATAAAACGGCGGTCCAGCCAATTCTTGAGGAGAAAGGGCAGGCGTCCGGAAAAAGAGAATCGTCCGCGGGTCAACAGCCCCGTTCCATCGCCACGGTTGAGGACCAGCAGATAACGGTCCTGGGGCACAAACGGACGTCCGGGGCGTCCGTCGACGGCGGCAAGCAGGTTATGGAATAGAATCGGAGATTCGCGAACGGCATGGACACCGACTCGATCCAACCGGCGCGATTGGAGGCTAATGCAGTCGCCGCCGCCGAACACTCCCGGGTGAGAGATCGACTGCAATTCTTCGTCTACCACGAGCGCCCCGCCCTCGTCCGTCGTCAGGCCGGATCGACGCAGCAGTTCGGGGGGATGCACTCCGGTCGCGGCCACCACGAAATCCGCCTCGATGAAGGTCTGATCCTCGCACACAACCCCACCTTGACGGCACCGCTCCACTCGCCGGCCGGTATAGAGGACAACCCCCTGCCGTTCGAACCACCCAGCCATTCGCTTGCCGGCCCCCGCCGGCAGACCGGGCAGCAGCGTTTCAGCCGCCGTAACCAGTCGGATCTTGGCCGGGCGGTTCTCTCTTTCACAAAGTGTCGCCGCATTGGCCGCCGCCTCGCAGCCCGCCGGACCTCCGCCGATCACCAGCAGGCGCAATTCGTCCCCGTGTTCCCGTTCGAGGATGGCGGACCGCAAGGCGAGAAAACGCGAAACGGGTTTTACCGCAAACAGCCGTGGAGCGTCGCCTTCCAATGTGGGCGGTCTGACTTCACTGCCGACGTTGAGCGACAAGACGTCATAGAACACGCGCGCGCCATTGTCGAGTAACACACGCTTTTTCGCGGCATCGATCTCGGTGACTTTCGCTTCGATGAATCGCCCGCCGCGATTCTCGACCATCGCGCGAACATCGACGCTGGCATCGTCCGCGCCGTACCGTCCGGACAGCAACCCCGGACCCATCCCGGAATACCAGAACGGGGCGGGCGCGACGACCGCAACCGTGGCGCCCAGGCGGATGAATGAATCCAGGTGCGCGAAGCTGTACAGGTGCGCATGTCCGGCACCCACGAAAAGAACATCGGCCTTCAAATCGTCGCGTGTCCGCTGGGTCTTCATTACCTTCGCCACTTCAGTATCCACCGGAGCACGGCCGCCGTCCCGGGCGTGAGGCGGGTCCGATTGTACATGTCGCCAACGCTCTTGACGGCCTCGGCGAGCGTCGGATAGGGATGAATTACGTTCGCCAGCGTACCCAGGCCGACCTTGCCGGCCATCGCCGTCGACAACTCGCTGATCATGTCGCCGGCGCGGCGGCCGACGATGGTCGCGCCGACGATTCTGTCCGAGCCTTTCTTCACGAGAACGCGGACGAAGCCTTCCTCGTCGCCTTGGGTCACCGCGCGATCGTTGTCCTTGAAGGGTTTGGTGAAGACGTCCACCTCGATGCCGCGCTCCCCGGCCTCGGATTCGTACATGCCCACGTGGGCCACCTCGGGGTCAGTGTACGTACACCAGGGCACGTTGAGTGCGCTGAGCTTCTTTCGCCCCCAGAACAGCGCGTTTTGAATCACAATCCGTGCCGTCGCGTCGGCGGTGTGCGTAAACTTGTGTTTCAAGCACGCGTCGCCGGCGGCATAGATTCGTTTATTGGTGGTTCGCAGACGGTCGTCCACTTTCACGCCGTGGCGCAAGTCATATTCCACGCCGGCGGCTTCCAAGCCCAAGCCCTCCACGTTCGGCACGCGGCCGTAGCCCACGAGGATATCGTCGGCCGCGACCACCCGTTCGCCGTCGGGGGTTTTGACGTGAACGTGCTTTCCCTCCGGATCGCGGGCGATCTTGAGGACCTCGGCGTTGAGCAGGCAGTCGATACCCTCCGCCATGAAGGTCCGGCCGACGATTTCGGCCGCATCGCGATCCTCCTTGCCCAGAAACCGCGGCCCTTTCTCGATGATCGTCACCTCCGCGCCGAGGCGCCGGAAGGCCTGACCCAGTTCGCATCCGATGGGTCCCGAACCCAGCACCGCCAGGCGGCGCGGTAACTCGGTCAGCGAGAAGATCGTCTCGTTGGTGTGGTAACCGGCGTCCGCAAGTCCCTCGATATCCGGCCGCAAGGCACGCGCGCTGGTGGCGATGCAGGCCCGGGCGAAGCGGAGCGTCCCTCCGGCGACCTCGACGGTATCCGGCCCGGTGAATGTCGCGTCGCCCAGATAGACGTCGATGCCCATGTCGCGGAATCGCTCGGCCGCGTCATGCCGGCTGATTTCTCCGCGCACCCGTCGTACTCGGTCCATGACGGCCGGGAAGTCCACGTCACCGGCGGCCGGCGCCACGCCGTAGCGGCCGGCTCGACGCACTCCGGCCGCCACGCGCGAGGCGGCGATCAGCGTCTTGCTCGGAACGCAGCCGAAGTTGAGGCAGTCGCCGCCGAGGAGGTATCGTTCGATGAGGGCGACCTTCCCACCGAGCCCCGCGACCCCCGCGGCCGTCACCAGTCCGGCCGAGCCGGCGCCGATGACGACCATGTTGTAGCGGCCGGTCGGCGTCGGGTTTTGCCAATCCGACGGATGCGCATTGCCGAGGAGCGTCTGATTGAACTCGTCCATCGGACCCAGTTCCGTACTCGAAATATGGGGCGTTCCATTCATTTGCTCGGCTCCCGTGCTTCGCCGTTCCCTTGTGGATCGGAAATGCTCTTCTTCATCGCTTTTCCAGCGATACGTGTCACGACCACGACCACCAGCAGCGTCGCGACCAGACCGCCCCAGAAAAATGCCTGCCGCACCCAGCCGCCTTCGACCTCTCCGGCGGCGACCTCGGTCAAGGAGCGCAATCCCGAACCGAGGTAAACATACGCCACCGTTCCCGGTAGCATGCCGATCCAGGAGGCCAGCATGTACTTCCAGAGTTCCACGCCGGTCAGCCCGTAAGCGTAGTTTTGCAGATTGAATGGAAAGATCGGGCTCAGCCGCGTCAGCAGTACGATCTTGAAGCCCTGTTCCCCGACGGCGCGGTCGATGGCGGCGAACTTGGGCCGGTCGGCGACCTTGTTACGCACCCAGTCGCGGGCAAAGGTTCGACCGACGAGGAAGGACGCCGTGGCGCCCAGCGTGCTGCCTATTGACACGGCGACCGTGCCCATCGGTACGCCGAACAGGAAGCCCGCCGCCAGGGTGAGGATTACACCGGGAAGCAAGAGCACGGTGGCCGGAATATAGAACGCCGCAACGAAGAACGGGGCCCAGAATCCGAACCCGCGCGTCCACTCCAACACCGCGACGAGATACTCCTTGACCGGCAGAAGAAACGACGCCGCGGCCAACCCAACGAGAATCACGATCAACGCGATTAGCTTCAGCCGGTGGCTTCGTTTTTGCGGGGCATGTTCCGTTTGTTCGGTCATCGCGTTCTCCTATTCTTACGCATTCGGCGACCGGTGATATTCCGGATATTACTCCACCATCGCGGTCGGCCAGAGGGGACATTGCCTACCGATACACTCGGAATTGCGTGCCTGCTGCTTGCACGAGAGCGGCTCGTCGGCTCGCAGGGGGATATCCAGTAGATCCGCCGACAAGTCCGCCGCCTTTCGCAGGGCGATCCAGCAGTCGCGTTGGCAGCATCGGGGCGCGTTCAGAGCGGCGATGTCGGCAAGCGCTTCGGCCACGGAGCGTTGAACGAGTTGCCGTTTGGCTCCGTCGCAGGGGGTAGCGCCGAGAAGGATCGAAAAGCCCGTGCCAGTGCCCGCGGCCGCGCCGCAGACGCCGAGGAACGCGCACGACCCGCCGGCGACGGTCGCCCCTCGCTTGATCGCCTGATCGATCTCCTTCTCCCCCACCGATCCACCGGCGTTGCGGTAGGCCGCGACGAGGATGCCGGGCACGAGCGAATGGTGTTCGGGCCCGTGGATGGGCACGGCGCGGTGCCGGCGAATGCGCTCAAGCAGGGCGATCAAATCGCATTCGGTCGAGTGGATCAGAAGGTGACGGATCACCTCCAGGGCGTCTTCGCCGTGGCAGACGTCGCAGACGAAATGCCCTTCGGCACAGACGGCGTTGGCGAGCTTGACGTTCCCACAGTAATGACAGGCCTCCGGCTCGGCGTCCGTGCGATACTGAAGCGGCGCGCCGCAGACCATGCAGTCGGCGCGATGTCGCGTTGCCTTGGCCGGAGCGGGGCCCCCCTCGGGCTCGGTTCCCGTTGCGGGCGGCGCGCCGCAACAGGTACCCTCCGCGGCGGTCGAGTCTTCCGAAGCGCCAAAGCAACAGCATGCTGCTTGCTCGACGTTCGTGACATGCCCTTCGGCATCCAGTACGAACACGGAGTCGGCGAGGGGCCGGTTGTCCGTCCAAGCCAGTTCGACGATCTCGCCGCGCGGCAGAATCCGGCCGCCTTCGGTTAGCACGGCGGCGAACGGACCGCGGTACATGACCGGGCGGGTTACGTCCGCCGGACGGACGGCCGAGTAGGTCACCGAATAGAATGCGTGCCCGCGCACCATGCGGTAGGGAAAACGCTTGAGGATCGTCGCCTGGTCGAACCCCACGTCGCCAAGCAACTCGAACAATCGGTCGATCCGAAAGGCGCCGCCGAGGCACTCGCCCCGCATTTTTTCGTTGTATTGCAGGTGAATAGGAATGTCGTCCTGACTGGTCACGTCGGAGATCACCAGCCGCCCGCCGGGACGGAGTACGCGCAGCATCTCGGCGAACGCCTTGCGCTTATGCGGGCAGAGGTTGATCACGCAGTTGGAAATCACCAGGTCCACCGAGGCGTCGGCCAAGGGAAGGTCTTCCAGCAAGGCCTGGTGAAACTCGGTATTCGCGTAACCGAGATTCCGGGCCACTCCCTCGGCCGCCGCCCTTGCCCGGTCCAACATGGGCGGCAGCATGTCGATGCCGACGGCGCGGCCCTCGGGACCAACCCGCCGGGCCACCAGAAACACCTCCATACCGGCCCCGCACCCCAGGTCCACGACCGTCTCGCCCGGTTGCACGTCCGCGTCGGCCACCGGGCTGCCGCAACCGTAGCTGCGCACCCGGGCCGATTCGGGGATGAAATCCATCTCCTGCGTGTCGTACCGCACGGGGTTGACGATATCCTCCCGGAGGTCCGCCGCGGCGGCGGTGTAAAACTCCCGGACCAGCGAATGTCCGTCCTTGCCGGGTAGCGAAAGCACGCAGTTCGAATGCGTGAACATCACGCCCTCGCTCTCCTCCCCGCACTCGCGCAGGTATTCGCCCATGCGTAGGCGCAACGCGGGCGCGATGGGCGTTTGGAACTGGGCGGCCTCTCTCGCGATCAGCCACAACGCAATGCGGTTGTACAGCGGGACGTAAGGGTCGCGGCCGACGAACGATCCGCCGTAAACGAGGCTGTGGTCCACGTCGCCTCCGCCGACGAGGAACCGCAGGGGATTCGCCCGGCAGGCTTCGCTGTCTTCCAGGGACGTCTTGCGGAGTTCCTGCAAACGCGGGCTGTTTCGCCAGACCTTTTCGAGTCCTTCACGGACGTTCCCGCAGTAGGCCTCGGAGTGCAACATCAGCGCCGGTGAAGGGTACACCTCACCGTCGGGACCGACTGCCAGCGACTGCCAGCCGGCGTTGCTCAGGTCGAAACGGGTGCCGAGAAGCGAAAAAACCTGCGAGCGGAGAATCTCGACGTTGTCGATCTCCACGCCGAGCGCCTCGGCCCGCTCGGCCGCGCCGCGAAGGGCCGGCCAGATTGCCTCGGGGTCGGCCATAAGCTGTCGCCCGGCCTGGCCTTCGGGGAACAGCCATAGGTAATGCACGTTCGGCAGTTCCAGCCGCGCCGCGAGGTCCACGACGTGGACCATGTCCTGGAGATTGTCACGATGTACCGTCATCGCCAGGGTCACCGCGAATCGCGCGTCGCGGAGACGCTGAACGTCACCAATCATGCGCCGGTAGGCCCCTGGGCCACGCAAGGTGTCGTGGGCGGCTTCGTCCCCGTCCGCGCTGACCTGAAAATGGACGCGGTCATGCGGCCAACCGGCGGCCGCATTGACGAGCGTGTCGGCCGTCAGGGCGTTGGTGAGGACCACGACATGGGCGTTTTCGACGGCGAGAATCCGCCCGCACAGTTCATAGAAGTCCGGGTGCAGCGTAGGCTCGCCGCCGGTGAAGTAGAACAGCCGGCAGCCGAGTGACAGCGCCTCTTCGACCACCGACCGGGCCAGCGCCCCGTCGAGCTGCCGACCGGTTTTCGGGGAACAGGCGAACATGCAGTGGCGGCAGGAGACGTTGCAACGGTTGGTCACGTGCAGCCAGCATTCGCCGAGCCGGTCGAGGGAAAACGCGTTTCCCCGGCCGGGATAGGGCCGTGCGGGGGCATCACGGAACCGGGCCAAGAACCGCCGAACCTGCTCGGAGGCGGTCGTGTCGTCCACGAGGTCCCGACGGGCCAATTCGCTAGCGACGGCATCCGCGGACCGGCCGGCGATCGCACGCGAGAGGATAAAATCCCCGCGCTCGTTCGGCACGCACCAGTCCGGCCGATCGGGCCATATGTATATACCCCTGCCGTCGTATTCCAGACGAATCACGGGGTCCGCCGATGCAGTTGAAACCTTCGCGCTGACCGTAGCGACGCTCGCCATTTCGTTTCCCTGCTCGTCTTGAAGCCGGCATTGGCGATACGCAGGCTGCCGATCCTCCGTATCGTGCATTTCAATACGTTGGCCCACTTCGGAATCGTTTGCAGTCGTCTTTCCCCTCAATATCAATAGTTGGACGCCTCAGTAATCCCGCATCCTCTTCCGTGCTTCTGTTGGGTGAATCGAACTAACTGGTATCAACAGGCTGCTACGCGATCTTCGGGAATATGCCGCGCAAGAACCGCAGATGCGCCTGGTAGTCCGGTATCAGTCCGTTCGGCTTGGCCGCCTCGAGTTGAATCCACCCGCGATAGGCGATGTCGTCCATGGCCCGGCGGACTTTCTCGAAATCGACGCGGCCTTCCCCCAGCATGAACCGGCCGTCCTTTGCGTGGAATTCGCATAACCGGCCCAGGCGGCCCAAGAGGCGGATTTCCTCGTAGATATCGTAGCCCTTGTCGGTAGAGTTACCGACGTCGTAGTAGACCTGGATCGCCTCGGAGCCGACCCGATCGATGAGGGTCAGGTTGTCCTCCGCACTGAGGTAGTTTTCCAGGCCGATGACGATCCCGTGCTTCTGGGCCTTGGGAGCGACGTCCTTCAGGATGCCGACAACTCGGTCGATTTCGTCCGTCTTGGCCATGTCCAGGTCGCCGTTTCCGAAAAACGCCGGCATGGAAACCGTCACGCCCAGCGCCTTGGCGATGTCGATGCTCTCGTCGAGCCAGACCGCCGCGCGGGGATCACTCTTGAGGGGAACGCGGTTCATTTCGCCGATCGCCAGCGAGGCGATGGCGATGCCGGATGCCTTCGAGGCGGCCAGGTACTTCTCGCGGACTTCCGCCTTGCGCATCTGCATGTCGTTCTCGACCGTTCCCATGCTGACCTGGACACCGTCGAGGCCGATTTCCTTCGCCACCTCGAAACACCGGATGTCGCTGTGGCAACCGATCGACCAGTCGCACGCCCCAATGAGGAACCCCCCTTTCGCCCCGGCGGACTCCTCGGCCAACACGCGGGCGACTCCGCCAGCGGACACGAGGGCCCCGGCACAGGTGGACAACATGCGACGACGTGTGATCATGGGAAGCTCCTTGTCGTGGGGGTGGAGAATTATCGCGAAAGAAAACGATACGGCCGAATGAGCCGATCAATCAGTCTACTCGGGTCCGGAACCGGAAGCAAGAAGGTAGGGGCCAAGTCCGGCGCGGCCGTCGGAGATTCCATTAATCTGGAGGGATTGTTGTACCTCCTTTTAAGGGAAAGGCCTCTCGGTCTTCGCCAAGTTATGCGAGGGACTCGTTTTGAGGAACGAAATTCGGCTCGTGACCACTTGGGCAGGACTTTGGCACTCGAACACTAAGGCGTCCACCATGCCTTTGGCTCTCAAGACTTGCAAAGAGCATGACCACAACGGTTTAGAGGATTTTGGCAAACCGGCCAACCCTGTCATCTCGCCTGCTCAGGGCTGTGGAATGTGCGGGTCTACTGGCCGGAAAACCGTTTAATGTAACGGCCCTGTCCGTCTTATATAACGACTTATGACCGTTATATATCACGGCTTCGGGCAAAGTCTGTGTGATTTAGTCGCTAGGATTGTCCTGCCTTGCCCATTCTCACACTGTCTTGAGTATGGCACGCCCCTTGCTACAGGGAATCTCCGTCCGAGAGCAAGGGCACGGCGAGGTCGGCTTCGCTCACGGCAATGGATGACCGGATTTCACTCGGAGTTACTCAAGACACAATGAAATACCTGACAAATCGGCGCGGGCTCTTGCGGTTGGTCCTGGCACTGATGCCGGCCATGGTGGCATTCGGCTGCGGGACGCGGACGGATACCGTGCATGTCTATCCTACCCAAGGGGTCATTACGTATCGGGGGTACGCAATCCCTGGGGCGTTCGTGGCGCTGCACCCCAAGTCGCCTACTCCCAACGCACCCAACCCCCGGGCGACGGTGGCGCCGGACGGTACGTTTGCCCTCTCGACGTTCGACGCGGCCGACGGGGCGCCGGCGGGGGAGTATGTCCTCACGGTCCAGTGGTATCGGCCGGTCAACCGCAACGGCGAGTTGTCGCCGGGTCCGAACGTGCTTCCTCGGCAATACGAAACGCCTCGGACCTCGCGGCTGCACGTCACCGTCGCGCAGGCCGAAACTCGCCTGCCCCCCATTAATCTGCGCTAAGAGGCTGCTTACGGATTTCCCGCCGTGCCATACGGCGAGCAACGGATTACGCTAGTTCTAAGTAAAGGAAAATTCCCATGTTACGAAAACGGTTCGCGTTTACCTTGGTGGAGTTGCTGGTGGTGATCGCCATTATCGGCATTCTGATGAGCCTGCTGTTGCCGGCCGTTCAGGCGGCTCGCGGGGCCGCGCGGCGGAGTCAGTGTTTGAACAACTTGTGCCAGCTCGCGATTGCCACGCACACGTTTCATGACGCACAGAACCACTTTCCCTCCAGTGTCCGGCCGGCCGGCTTGACTCCGCTTCCCCGGATTGCCGGGATGACCCTGTTGCTCCCCTATTTCGAGCAGGGGAGCAGGTATGACGTCTACGACCGGACGAAGAACTGGCACGATCCGGGGAACGCCGCGGCCGTCAACCAGCGTATCGCCATCCTCGAATGCCCGTCGACTCCGAACCCCGAGCGTCTGGACGGGCTTCCCGAGGGGAGTCCCTGGAAAGCGACGGTGGGAGCGCCGAGCGATTACGCTGCCACCATCTACGTCGATCAACGCCTGGAAGACGCGGGTCTGGTGGACAAATCGGGGGTCGGCATGCTCGAACGCAACGCCAAGCCCCGTCCCGCGGACATCGCGGACGGCCTTTCCAATACGATCATGTTCGCCGAATCCGCCGGACGGCCGTTTCTGTATCGAAGAGGCAACCTGGTTTCGGAAGACCTGACCCGCGTTCGCGTCAACGGGGGCGGATGGTGCCGCCCGGCGAGCGAGATCAGCATTGACGGATCCAGCGGCGACGGCCTCACGTTTCCGGGGACCTGCGCCATCAATTGCACCAATGGAGAGGACTTCGGCGGAACAGCGTTTCCCCACCCGTACTACGGGTCGATGGGTACCGGCGAGGCGTACAGTTTTCATCCCGGCGGCGCGAACTTCGTCTTCGGCGACGGCTCGGTGCGGTTCTTGAGCGAGGCCATCGACATCCGCGAATTCGCCCGGCTGGTGACTCGCGCCGGAGGAGAAGTGGCCGCGGAGGTTGAGGACTAACGAGTCCCCGCTCATTTGTCGGTTTCCAAAAAAATCGGGAGGGTGAATCACCTCCGCCTTGACCGGCTTGATCTTGGTCATTAGGTTACTATTGCGTGTAGGATGGTTGGTTAGCGGGGATCGAGCACGCCATTGTCGACGTCGAGACCAATGCGTTGGTGGTTTACCTGCCGGGCGTGGATGATAGTTCTATGGAGCGGTTACGCAGAGGCTTAGCGGTACCCGCCTGGGAGATGAAACGGCTCCGAGACCTTGTGATCCGGACTTCCCGCTATTACAGGGCGAAACGTTTTTTTCTCATCGACGCCGACGAGCGGCTTTTTGTCTCCGGGATCTGGCATTTCGAAAGCTGGCTCGATACCGGAGAACCAGAGCCGTTGGCGACGGCCGTGGAACAGTTCGTGCGGCGCCTTGCCAGGAAGAGTCCCTTTGAAGTAATGTGAACGATCTGGAGGATGTGGAAGCCCTAAAAAACGGCATCACCTTCTTTCAAGCCTCCCGTGCCACTCCAACGCTTGCCCTGGGACGCCGTGAGGCTTCTCCCGACGAATCCGCCGGGTGGTGATTCAAGTGCTTTCTACTCCAGCTTGACCCGCGGATCCAGTAGGCAGTACGACAAGTCCACGAGGACGTTCATCGTGTACAGAAGCGTGGTATACAGCAGCACGAGTCCCATCGCCAGAGTGTAATCCCGCTGGGTCGCCGCTTCGATGAAGTGGGCGCCCAGGCCGGGAATGGCGAATATCTGCTCGACGACGAGCGACCCGGTGAGAATTCCGGCCGTGGCCGGCCCGAGGAACGAGACGACCGGGAGCAGGGAGCACCGCAGGGCATGGTGGACGATGACCCGGCTCGGCGGCAGACCCTTCGCCCGCGCGGTCCGGATGTAGTCTTTGCTCAGCTCATCAAGCATTCCGGTCCGCGTCAGCCGCGCGATGTAGGCCGCGTAGGGCGCGCCCAGGCAGAATCCCGGCAGGATCAACTGCCGGAACGATCCCCATCCCGCCGCGGGAAAGATCGGAATGACGAAGACGAACAGGATGATGAGAATTCCGGCGATGACGAAATTCGGCAGGGCGATTCCTATCGTCGCCGCCGTCATGAAGACGAAGTCGAGCACCGTTCCGCGGCGCACGGCCGACACGATTCCCGCGGTCACGCCGAGAAGCATCGCGAACGTCATGGCGACGATCCCCAGCGACGCGGAAATGGGAAAGCCCTGCGCGATAATCTCATTCACGCTGAAATCCGCCAGGCGGTAACTGTCGCCCAGATCGAAACGACAGACGTTGCCCAATTCCCTGGCGTACTGCATCCAGAGCGGTTCATCCAGGTGATAGCGTTCCTTGATATTCGCCTCGATCTCCGGCGGAAGACTCCTTTCACTGTCGAACGGCCCCCCTTTCACGCTCCGCATCAGGAAGAACGTGACCGTGAACACGATCCACATCGTCACGGCCATCCAGAAGAGCCGCCGCAGAAGAAACGTCGTCATTTCAACCCCTCCTCCGAAAAGACGCGGGCCTTCTCTTCCTGATCGATCCAGACCCTTCGCAGCGGATGGACGTCTTGAATGTTCCTGTAGAACCCTTTGACGTAGGGGCGGACCATCGACTGTGAAACGTAGTAGTAGACGGGGATGATCGGAAGCTCCCGCATGAGGATCGTTTCCGCCTCGTGGAAGAGCGCCGCGCGCCGGGCGTCGTCCGTCTCGTGCTTCGCCGCTTCGAGCAGTCGGTCGTATTCGGAATCGCCCCAGCCGGTTTGGTTGTTCGCCCCGTCCGTGACGAACATGTCCAGGAACGTATTCGGGTCGACGTAATCCCCGATCCACGCGGCCCGCGCGATGTCGTACTCCCCCTGTCGCGTGCTGGTGAGGAACGCGGCCCACTCCTGGTTCTCCAGGCCGACGTCGATCCCCAGACCCCGTTTCCACTGCGACTGGATCAGCTCCGCGATCGCCTGGTGGGCGTCGCTCGTGTTGTAGAGAATCCGGACTCTCGGAAACCCCTTCCCTCCTGGGAAACCGGCCTCCGCCAGAAGCGCCCTCGCCTTCTCGACGTTGCGCGGCTCGCATTCGGCGGGACGGTAATTCACGTATTCGGAGATGTTCCGGGGCACAAGACTGGTCGCCGGAATCTGTCCGGCCTTCGTAATCGTTTCGACGATCTGGCGTTTGTCGAGCGCCAGCGCAAGCGCCCGGCGGACGCGGATGTCCTCCAGCGGCCTCTTGCGCGTGTTGATGCGGTAATAGTAGGTCCCCAAATAGGGTTCCGGGCGGAAGTCCCCTTGTTCGCGTTTGAGCAAATCCTCGACAACCTCGCCGGGAACGGTGGAAATCCAGTCAACCTCGCCCGTCAGGTAGAGGTTCAGCATCGTCGTGTAAGACTTGACCGCCAAAGCATCGACCGTGTTCAAGCGGACGTTGTCGCGATCCCAGTAATTCGGGCTCTTCTCCATCCGGATGCGGTCTCGGATGCGTCGGAATTTCAGGCGGAAAGCACCATTGCTGACGATGTTTTCCGGTTTGGTCCACGCCGGATACCCATGCTCGATGAGGCACCGCGGATTGACCGGAAAGATCGGATAGAACCCCATCAGGTTCAAAAAATACGGCGTGGGGTGTCTCAGCCGGAATTCGACCGTACGCGAGTCGACCGCGCGCATTCCGACGCGGCGGAAGTCGAACGTGAGCCAGCGGTAGTCCTCGGCACCGGACGAGGAACCGCCCTTGCGAAATCGGCGAATTCGGCCGTCGATCTCCACGACATAGACCTTCGCGTCGCCGTCCTTCTCGATGTTCTTGAGGGTTCCGCGGATCACGCGGTCAAAATCGAAGGGGAGCTTGCCGGGAGCGCCGGTGGGAAGTTCGAGTTCAACCGGATCGCCCGGCTCAAGCTTCATAGTCGTGTATTTCTCGGCTCCTTCGATGTACCACCATTCATAGGCGTATTCCGCGCCGGTGGTGGGGTGAAGGAACCGGCGCATGGACCAGACAATGTCGTCCGCGGTGACCGGTTCGCCGTTCGACCAGAGTGCATCCTCGCGGAGGTGGAACGTGTAGGTGAGTTTGTCATCCGAGATATTCCACGATTCCGCCTGCCCCGGTATGGGCTGGAGCGTCTTGGGGTCCCAATTGACGAGCCCCTCGAAAATGGAGCGGATAATCCTGCCCTCCGGTTGTCCGGTTACGAACGCCGGATCGACCGTCTTGATTTCATCCCCGTTGCAAAACGCGAAATCGGCCGGAGGGAGCGTTCCGAACGAAACGGCCCACGCCAATGCCCCAAGGGCCAGAAGGAGCAGTAGGTAGGGGGCGAATCTTCGCGGCATGGTGGGTGATGGGTGATTAGGAAGGAGGGATGAGCCGCGACGCTTCGGGGTTTCTAACGACATGCGGAAAGCGGCGAAAACCGGCACGACGCGAAGGCGAGAACTATTTGCCGGTTTTCAACCGAATGTTCCGGAAGTGAATCTCGTCCCCTTCGGACGTCAGGACGATCTTCCCCGGCGCCGTTTCACAGTTCGTCGCCTGGTTCACCTGCCTGCCGTTGATGAAGAGCGTAACCGTAGGACCCTCGGCGATGATCTTATACGTGTTCCACTCCCCCGGTTTCTTCTCGGCGTCTTGGGTCTTCTTCAGATTCGTCAGTTTCCCCAAGTCCGGGTGTTCGAGCGTCTTCAACCTTTCGGCCGGACCGTCAACCGTGAATCCGACCAGCCCCCAGAAGTCGCCCGCGTCGGGGGCGTTGATCTGGGCCTCGAGGGATTTCGGCCAAATTCGGTTCGGACCGGTAGTGCGGATAAGAATTCCTCCCTTGCCCGGCTCCTTATCGGCGGGCCGGCGGAATTCGAGCGCCAGTTCGAAGTCGCCGTAGTCTTTCTCCGTGTAGATGTAGCCCTTGGGGACCCCCTTGCAAACCAGAATGCCGTCCTCGGTCAACGTCCAAACATCGGCGGTCTTCGTCGCCGGATCCTCATGGAATGACTTCCAGCCCGCGATTTCACCGGAGGGGAGTTGCTCGGTCAAGAGTAGTTCGGCCCCATCGGCTAAAGAGGGCAAGATAAAGGCCGTGAGGAAGAAAATGACGATTATACGGGAAGAAAGTCGCATTGGGGGAACTCCTGGTCCGGAACGAAAAGGACTGTGGGCAAACAATTGCATTCTAGTTCATGTACCGGCTTCGCTGCAAGCACCGAGTCGCGTGAAACCGCCTGCGAAGACGTGGTCATGACCGCCGGACCGGGGGAAAGCGGACCCCTGATCAAAATGCGGAGGCGTCCGTCGCGCGATCCATTTCATTCAACGGTTTCCTTCCGTATTATCGCCTTTTCCCGATCCGCACGGCGTACCGGGCGTGCCGGGAGAGAAAACCGCCCACCGCCGGTATGCCGAGCAGAAGTTGCCAAGTCGGCTCCGGAACCGGCGCTGGCAGGGGGATTCCCCAATTCCCCCGGACGATATCCAGATCGTCGCTTCCGACTCGTCCATCACCGTCGGCATCCCCCCAAAAGAGCATCCCAGGCGGAACCGTCTCTCCCCAGTACGCCCGGACGAGGTCCAAATCGGTCGAGCCGACGGTCCCGTCGCAGTCCAGATCGCCGGGAATCGTCGTGTATGTCACGTCGAGGATCGGGTTCTTGGCCGGGTCGCCGTTGTCGTCGCTTTCGAAGTAGAACACGACGCGGTCCTCCTGGAGCTCACCGTCCGGCGTTCGCAACAGGAGACACAGCGACGCACCGGCGTCGACCGCCGCCTGGGCCGCGGCCGTGAACGCCGGCGTCGACTCCCACGTGTACGACGGCCCGTCGCTCAAGGCGGAACTCGGATTCGCCAACAGAACGGCGAGAGGCTCGGGATCGAAATCGCCGCCGGGCGCGTTCCAAGGGACTTCCAACGACCGCCGAGCCCAAGTGACTTCGGTTTCGTGGAATTCTCCCTCGATTGCGTAAAGGGCCAGTTCAAAGGGCGCGTCGACGCAGCCGATGGAATCCCGGTCGGCGAAGAGCGTGAGCGCAACGGACCCGATCCTCGCTCCTTCCGGCAAGACCGAAAGGTCGAAACCCAGTACTCCGCGGAGGGTTTTCGCATGCCCGGCCGTCTCGCCGACGATCATCAGATCGCTTTCTCCCTGATCCAAATCAGTCCGAATGTGGGCGACTTGGGTGACGTTCAAAGGGGGCGGCGAGAACTCCTCTTGAAATCGGACCGTACCGGCCGAAGGAAGCCGTTCCGGCTCGCTCACGGACAGCTTCGCCAGATAGATGCTGCTGCGGCCTTCGTGGCTGGAATAGTAGCTCATCCAAAGGGTGTCCTGGTACCAAACCATGCCGGGGTAACTGGTGTCACCGCCGGAAGGAAGGCGGATCAATTCGGTCATCCGTCCGTGTTCGAGGTCGACTTGCCAAACGGCCGTTCGCTGCACGGGAGAGTAGACCCGGCCCGCGGCCAGAATCGTGCCGTCCGGCAGTTCGATCAACTCCGGCCCGCCGATCCGCGGAGAGATGGGCCGGAACGTCCAATCCGTGTAGTCGCCGTCGGCGGTCCCCAGCCACGAAACATTCGTCCCGTCGTTCTGTCTCACGAGCGCCACCGCCGTTTGGTCCGCTCGAAACAACAGCGCCGTCTCTCCCGTTTCCGGAGCATCGGTAAGCGTGGGTACGATCGTCTCGTATTGAATGCCGTCGTCGCTACGGTAGAGCCGCGTCGAACGCGGGTGGGTCTTGATGTCGCCGTATCCGACCCCCAAAAAATCACCGCGAGGCGTGACACCCACCCCCCAAAGCCACCAGTCCGGTTCTCCGACCTCGTAAGGGCCGTCCGACCAATCGCTCCCATCCGGACTGAAATAGACGAGAGATTGGCGCTGTTTCGTTGCCGACAGGGGAGCCGCCGCCGTATTGAGCATCAACCGGCCGTCGGGAGTGACATTGAGCTTGGCGTCGCGCATGTCGTATTCCGGACCCCAGTCCAGAAGGGCAACTGACTCCCAATAAGTGCCGTTTTCCGAACAGATCACCCGAACATCGCCGTCCCCCGAGACCGCGTGCGAACCGGCCTCGCGGAAAGCGAGGTACCACCGGTCCTGAAACCGGATAAGGTCGGTAAAGGCGTTGTGGGGAGCGGCATCCCACACCTTGACGACGCTGTCGACGGACAAACGGACCGGCCCGCATAGGCCGGCCGACGGCGGAAGCAACAGGGCGACGAGAAGCTCCGCAAGGATGGTTAGGGGGCCGGGACGATTCATGACCCCATTATACCATCGCGAGCTTACCGCCGGAACCTCGCAAACCAGGGGGCGTTCTTCGCGTCATTGCGCCGTCCCTGCGAGAACCGGTCCAGCGGATTGGGCCGGTTCCATCCGCCCGACCTGAATGTGGGGAAAAAAGCCGGCTTTCCGTCCCAGCTCGCCGCGTCCGCGCCGAAGGAACTGATCGCCCTGGACGTCCGATTTCCTTTACGCCTTCGTTCGTGCCTTCGCCACCATCTCCTCGAATAATTCCGCCTGGCCGGCAAGGCGGGCGACCGGATCCCCTTCGATCTTGTCGTGGCATTCGAGCAACGCCCAGCCGTCGTAGTCGATCGCGACGAGCAAATCCAAGAGTTCTTGGAAGGGATACTTCGGATATTCGAGTTGGCGGATGTGGAGCGTCGCCCCGAAGCGATCCTTGAGAAGATTGAAATTGTACTCCAGGCCCTCTCCTTCCAAGTCGGCGGCATTGGAGTTCCAGCAGATAAAGACGTTGGGATGGTCGGCAACGTCCATGATCCGTTTCATGATCGGCGGCGGCGAGCACTGCCCGTGAACCTCCAAACGAATCTGCTGCCCGTAATCGGCGGCGAATGCTCCGACGATGTTGAGCGATTCGCCGATCTGTTCGATCGTTTTGTTCCGGTCGACGCCCTTCGGGAAACCGTCCGGCTTCACCTTCACCCCGCTCCCCCCCACGTCCTGACTCAGCTTCACGAATTCCTTCGTAGCCTCAATCGCCGTTTTCAAGGCGGCCGGGTCCGCATGATCGAAGCGCTCATTACTTCCGATTCCGACGTTCACCACGGGACTATCGTCAAATCGCTTTCTCACCTCGGTCCGCTGTCTCGCGTTCAGGCTCGGTTCCACGCCGTGCGCGTGCGTCGTCCGCAATTCGACACCGAGGACGTTTCCCTTTTCACAGTTTGACAGCAAAGTAGGAAGATCCCACTTGGCCCCCCAGAGGTACGTGACCAGGCCGAGCCGAATCTTCGAGCCGGGTTTCGCTTCGGCCAAAGCGGCCATCGGACCCAACGCGAAGGCGGCCCCGGTAAGGGCGGAAGTCTGTCTCAGGAAGTCGCGGCGGTTGAGGAATGTCATTGCAATTCTCCAAGGAGGGATTTGTGCGGGAAGAATGAAGAGGGTCTCGCATGAGACTCTATTATGAAGCAAGATCGGAGCGATGGCAACTTCGTCCGGAATTCGCGTCCGAGCACGAATGACGCCAGCATCGGACTCCGATGGAATCGTGCCGAAGGACGCGCAACGTTACTTCGTCAACTCGGGATCCGCTCGCCTGGGGAACACGACGAAATACCACGCGAGTGCATGGATGAAACGAGAATACCGATCCAGAAGCGCAAGTTTGACATCGCATGCCAAAATAATAATTTATATTACAATGCTTTTTTTCTGTTGATCCTGAATGCGCGGGAGTTCGGACCATTTTCGCGCATTTCGACAATTCGCAATCTACACTTTGAAGACCTCATCCGCCCGACGATATCTCGTACCCACCGAGACTTGCGGGCCGATTTCACGACAAAGACTTCCTTCCTTTGAATGGTGGACCAATGATGACCGCGACACGCGGCGACTCGGCGGGCGCCTTCGCGAACCGTCTCTCGGCGACGATGCAATTGGTGACGTTCGTGTTGGGCGAAGAGGAATACGCGATCGAGGTTTCTCACGTTTGTGAGATCGTTCGGGTACGTCCGACAACGGCGATCCCCCACTCTCCTCCATTTGTGAAGGGGCTTGTCAACCTCCGCAATCTGGTGGTGCCGGTGATCGACCTGCGGCTGAAGCTGGGCCTGGAGGATATCCCGGTGACGAAGGGTTCTCGGTTGGTGGTCGTCCAACTGGAGGACCGCACGGCCGGCTTGATCGTCGATTCCGTAACCGGCGTTGTCCGGTTTTGCGAGGAGGAGGTGTTACCGATCCCGCCGACCGTCGCCGAGGAGAGCATCCACTACATGCGGGGGATACTGAAGAAGGACGATGCATTCATCATTCTCCTCGATGTAAACCGCCTGCTGGAAACGCGCGAACTCGTCGGATGTGAATAGACCCGAGTCGAGGCGATCCGTCGCCGGAAAACGATGCGTTTTCGCCCCGCGATGGTCCCCGGCTTACAAATTCAGCGAGACTGCATCCGCCATCAAGTCGTTATGGTTTAGAAAGAATTCCTTGACCTTGCCCATCGAAATCCCGGCACTGGATGCAAAGCCCGTCTTTCCGAGGGCCCGCCTTACCAATACGCAGTTACGGCGGTATGCGCGTTTGGTGTACGACCGCCTGGGAATTCGGCTTTCCCCCAAGAAGAAGACGTTGGTCGCCAATCGTGTCATGCGTCGGCTTCGCGAGACCTGTTGCGCCACGTTCGGGGAATACCTCGATTACCTCGAGGGGCTGGGCGTCGACGACGTGGAGTGGGACGCGTTTACCGAAGAGATTACGACCCACGAAACCTACATGTTCCGCGACCCGGTTCATTGGGAATGGTTCGAAAAGGACTTCTTGCCTTTGAAGAAGGCCGAGGCGAGCCGGCGCCGCGGGGTTCCGTCTCTTCGAATCTGGTCGGCCGCGTGCAGTAGCGGCGAGGAACCCTACACGATCGCCGCGTGCGTCGCGGGGTCGCTCGTGGACGTGAGACGGTGGCGAATCCAAATCATCGCCAGTGACGTGGCGGTCGGTGCCTTGAAGCATGCCGAAAGGGGCGAATTCTCGGAGAAATCGATGCGGATGACACCGGAACGGTACCGGCGGTTTTTCAGAAGAGCGAAGGGCGAGAACCTCTGGCGACCCAATCCGATACTCCGCGAGCTGATCACCTTTCGCCACCACAATCTCCTGCACGTACCACGGTTCGAAGGAGTCGATTTGGCGGTCGTCAAGAATGTCCTCATCTACTTCGACGGAGATTCCAAACAACGAGCCATCGCGGCGGTTCGCCGGGCGATCAAGCCCGGTGGATTCCTTCTCGCCGGTTCCGCGGAAGGCATCGCCGAATGGGCCCCCGACTGCGAGCGGTTGCGTTCTTGGCTGGTCCGTCTTTCCGGTGCGCCCCGGAAAGACGGACCGGGGGACGGCGCGGCCGTCGGCCCGTCTCCTACGCTGGAACGCGACACCGAAGATATCCTGGAAGCAGCCGAACGATGAACCCGATGCACGAAGCTTCTGACGGTTTTCTCCCGGAACCGACGGGACGGTCGCCCGATGGTGACGGCCCTTCCCCGCGCACGCAAGGCGATCCTCTGGCCGGAGTCGTGGACGACCCGAGGCAGGTGGATGAGAAATATCTGACGATCTTCGCGGACGAAACCGAAGCGAATCTCCGAGGTTTCGTCGACTTGTTGTTGTGTTCTCCGGAAGAGCGGGATGACGATCTGGTGGCTCGGCTAATGCACAAGGCGCACCAGATCAAGGGGTGCGCGGCGGTTGTGGGCTGCTCGCGCGTCGCGGCCGTAGCCCACGCGATGGAGGACGTACTCCAGAATCGCATCGATGGTTCACTCGCGTTATCGGAGACAATGGTCGGCGCTTTGCTGGAATGCACGGACGAGACGAGCGCCTTTCTCGAGCGCCTGCGGCGCGGAGAATTCGGCGAAGACGGCTTTTCGGACGCCGTCCGGCGGCTGCTCGAAGCGGACGGGGCGGTCGATACGGCCCGCGAAAACGACCTGACCGAGACCCGCCCGGGCGAGACCGGCCATGGCGAAAAGACGCCGGAAGAAACTCCATGCGAATCGCGCGTCCGGGAGGCGATGCAACCCGGCATGAAAGGCTACACGGGTCGGATCGTGTTCCGCCAAGGTCTGCCGTTGTCGAACTACAAGGCCCAACTGATCCACGAAAAACTGCGTAACGCATGCGAAGTCGCTTTCTTCCGGCCCGCCGCGGAGACCCTGGAAGACATCGAATCGGTATCCGAAATTCGTTTTGGGGTCGTCGGCGACCTTTCCACGGACGAGGTGGCGGCATGCGTCAGGGTAGGCGGCGTCGCGGACTGGACCGTGGAACCCGTCGAGAGCCCGCATTCGCGCGCCACCGAGAGAACCGCGCCGGCGGAAAACCCCGAAATCAAGCCGAGGGCATCGCGGACACTTCGGGTCGAAACGCGGCAACTGGACCACCTGATGGGTCTTGCCGGCAGGCTGATCGTCAATCGGGCGAAGCTCGCGCAGTCCGCCGATTCGCTCCGGCAAAAATGCGGCTATAACGAGGACGTGCGGCGGCTTGACGCGGCGGTGGACGAGTTGACCTACATCAGCGACGACATCCGCAAGGCGGTTACCGACACGCGCATGGTTCCGATCGAGCCCCTCTTCAATCTCTTTCGCCGTGTCCTGCGAGACAACGGTGACGCGAGCGGGAAGAGGATTCGATTGGAGATGCGTGGGGCGGACACGCGATTGGACAAACAGCTCATCGACGAACTCGGCGATCCGCTGATCCACCTTGTCCGCAACGCGGTCGACCATGGCATCGAAACCCCCGAGGAGCGGCTGAGGCTGGGCAAGGAACCCGAAGGAACGCTTTGCCTGGAGGCGTTTCAGGAGGGCCACGACGTCGCGGTCCGCGTGAAGGATGACGGCCGCGGACTCGACACCGCGCGAATACGCCGGCGCGCCGTCGAACGGGGATTGGTCGACGAAGAAGAGGCCAAGGTGCTCGGTGACGCGGAAATCGCGGATTTCATTTGGAAATCGGGATTCAGCACGGCCCACCGCGTGACGAGTATCTCCGGACGAGGAGTCGGCATGGACATCGTGCGCCGCACGATCGAGCGATTGGGGGGGACGATCGATACCAGCAGTACCGCCGGCCAGGGGTGCGCGTTTACGATCCGCCTGCCGCTGACATTGGCCGTCGTCCGCGGATTATTAATGGAGACGGGGGGCGAAATCCACGCCGTGCCGACGAAGTCCGTCGTGGAGGTGTTCCGTGTCCCGCGGGATGAAGCCGGCGCGATCCCGCGGCGCCGCTTCATGCGGTTTCGCGGAGAGCCGCTCGGAGTCGTCGGGGTGGATGAGTTCCTCGGCCTGCAGAATCGGGAACCGGACGACCGCCCGCTGACCGTCGTCGTTCTGTCGCGATTCAACCGCCGGATCGGGCTTTTGGTCGGGCGGGTCGTTGGAGAGCAGAATCTGGTAATCCAGTCGATTACGCGAAACTACGGAACGGTCGCGGAGATATCCGGAGCTGGTGTTTTGGGAGACGGTGGGCTGGCGCTGATTCTCGACATCGCCGCGCTCTTCGCGAAATACACCGAGTTCGGCCGCGCCGAAAGGGCGGAAAGCCCTCCGACCTCGACACACCTGGCTTCCTTTCACGTTGGGAAAGACGTCGTATGACCACGCATTTGATCGAAGAACCGAACGGAACGGGTGAAGTAACCCGGCAGAGCGTTGAAACTCGCGAAGAACTGGAGTCGTTTCGTAGGATATTCATCGGCGGCGCCGAGGAAGCCTCGGAGGTGATGACCCGCTGGACTGCTCGAAAGATTCACCTGAGGATCGACCGCGTTCAACGGCTTCTTCCGGAGCAAGTGGCGGACGAATTGAAACTGAAGGATGAGATACTGACGATGATCGTCCTAGGCTTCGAGGGGGAAGTCGGAGCGACCTTTTTGTTGATGTTCGACGAGCGACAAGGCAGATGCCTGGCGGCGCGGTTGGCCCGGACGGCTCTCGTCCTCGATCAGCCGTGGTCCGACTTGGAAAAGTCGGCCCTGATGGAAACCGGGAACATCCTCGCCTGCGCATACCTCAACGTAATGACCGACACTCTTGGGGCCGAGGTCCGGCTGACTGAACCGTTTTTTGTGCAGGACTACGGAGCGAGCGTCATCGAACAAGCGGTTCTGGAGCAAGCCGCCGAAGCCGACCACGTCCTCTTATGCGAAACCAGCTTCGAGTGCGCAAATGAACCCGTTTCGTGGAGATTCCTCTTAATTCCCGACCGACGCTTCGAAAGGGCCCTGCTGGAGGAGTCGTGAACCGGCGACGCGAGGGGGGGTTTCGGCTCTGCGTTGACCGGGGGACGACCGGGGCGGTATATTGTTTGGGAATACATCCCGTTTTTCCAAATCAGGCCTCTTTACCCCAATGAGGATTGCTCGAATGCGAATCCCAGTGCTGCGTTTGTTTCTTATCTTCGTCTGCGCCGGTGGGGTTTCCGCCGCCGCCGAGGTTTCGTTCAGAAAACACGTTCTGGACAACAAGTTTCGCGCCGAGGGGGTGGCCGTCGGCGACTTCAATCGTGACGGAAAACTCGATATCGCCGCCGGAAACGTCTATTACTTGGCTCCCGATTGGCGGATGTTTCCCATGCAGGCTCAGGGGCAGCGGCTCGAGTTCGAGGTGAAGGGTTATAGCAACGCCTTCTCTTGTTTCGCGTCGGACGTCAACGGCGACGGTTGGACCGACCTCATCTACATCGACATTCCAGGCCAGGACACCTTCTGGTACGAGAATCCGGGCGAAACGGGAGGCGATTGGCGCCGGCACTCCGGCGTGAAAGTTACCAACGGCGAGAGTCCTCTTTGGACCGACGTGGACGGGGACGGGCGCCCCGAGCTGCTATGCGGGTACAATCCCGATGCACAAGACGTCAACGGTCCGGAACGGCAGGTCGTTCTGGCTTCTCCCGGTCGAGATCCATTCGCCCCGTGGGTCCTTCGTCCGATCTCGGAGAAGGGCTCGCACGGCTCCCAGCGTTTCGCGCACGGCTTCGGCGTCGGTGACATTAACGGAGACGGACGAAATGACGTGCTGACGACCAAGGGCTGGTGGGAAGGGCCGGAACAAGGCCGCCAGGGTCTATGGCGATTTCACGAGGCGAACCTCGGAAAAGACTGCGCGCACATGGTCGTTTACGATTTCGACGGAGACGGAGACGCCGATGTCGTTTCGTCGAGCGCCCACGATTTCGGCGTATGGTGGCACGAACAAACGCCGGATGGATGGAGGACGCACGTGATCGACGAGTCTTTCTCTCAGGCGCACGCCGTCATTCTCGTCGATGTCAACGGTGACGGGCTCAAGGACATCGTCACCGGCAAACGCTGGTTCGCTCACAACGGCAATGATCCCGGATGGGATATGCCGGCGGTCCTCTACTGGTATGAATTGCGGCGCAAAGACGGCAGGCCCGAATTCATCCGGCACGAGATCGATAACGACAGCGGCGTGGGAACGCAATTCGAGGTAGTCGACGTCAACGGTGACGGACTGGTCGATATCGTGGTGGCGAATAAGAAGGGGGTCTTCTTGTTCGAACAAGAGCGATAGCCCGCCTCCCACGGGAATCCGCTTCCCTCCGAAGCGGCGATTGAGGTACGAGGCGTCGAGGAGAACGCCGGGAAAATCACTCCGAAGCGGTTGCTTTCGCGGCGCGCTTCAGCGCCCGGCGAACGGATATCTCCGGGTATTCCTCCGCCAGTTTTCGCATGGCTCGTCGGAGCTCGGGTTCGGCCGTTTTCGCCAGTGCCCGAGCGGCGGCATGCCGCGTGTCGGTGGCGTTTTTAAGGTCTGACGCCGTATTGAACAGAATCGGCGCGGCCCTGGAATCACCAGTTTCCCCAATCGCCCAGGCCACCGCCGCGCGCCAGCAGGGGGTCAAGTCGTCGTGGAGGAACAAGACGCCCGGACCCAGGGGGTCGGGATGACCACCGGCCGCCTCGGGGGCGGAGTCTTTAAGCGCGGCGACGAGGGTTTCCGCCGAACGCGGATCGCCCAGATTGCCCAGCGCTCTGGCCAGGTAGAAGCAGACCCAGTGTTTGTCCGGCAATTCCTCGACGACCGGAATGCCCTTGTCGAAGACCCTGTTGATGGGTGGATCCTTCGCCCGGTACCGTTCGAACGCGGCGGCGATCCGCGGCGCGTATTCGCGGTCGCGGCAGACGCAGGAGAGAACCTGCGCCGCGCGATGCTCCGGCGTCGGATGGCCTCCCCAGCAGCGGTGGATACTCGAAAGGGCCGTGCGGAGTTCCTCGTTTGGATGCGCGTCCGCGTCCCCCAGAATCGCCAGGCACGTCTCCACGACCGAGGGCTCGGCCCCCTGGCGGCGGATGACGCGGCCGGTGAGCGTCTCGTAATCGTCGTTCTCGGGAAAGAGGGCCCGGTCGGGGTCGACCGGTACGGAGCGGATCAAATGCGGCACGATAGCCGCCGCCTTCGTCGAGCCGACGGCGTCGAGCGATTCGATGATGAAATAGTGAATGGGCGCCGCGTGGCAGGCCATCAGCGCCTCATGATCGCCGTACCAGTATGCGTGCCTGGGATAGTCCTCCAGTCCGGCGAACACGTCGATCAACGCGGCCTCCGCCTGGGGATTTCCGATCCGCCCCAGCGCCTCCGCGGCCGCCTCGGCCAGGAAGAGGTTGCCCGTCTCCACGCGCGAATGCGTCCGCAGCGTCCCGGCCAAGAGATCGACCGCTTCGGCGTCCCGCAGATAACCGAGCGCCCGGGCGACCGCCTGGACCGTCCGTGGATTGACGGGCGATAGGGAATTGAACCTCGCGTTATCCCCCACGTGCCCCGCTTGGCGCCACTGTGGCAACGGGTTGTCGTCGCGCAGCCGCCGGAGCGTCTCTCGCAGGGCTGCCTTCGCGGCGTCGCCACCGACGCGCCCCAGCGCGACCGCCGCGCGGCGGACGACGTCCCGGTCCGGATCGGCCAGCCGCGAGACGAGGTCTCGTTCGATCGCCTCCCAATCCGTCGATTCGAACCATTCTCGCCAGGCGCGTGCTTGAGCCTCCCGCTCCGCCCCAGTCGCGAAGGCGTTAAACGGCGGCGCGTGGCCGGTGAGGTTTTCCAAGGCGATGTGGGCCGTTTGGGCGACGGTCGGATTCGCGCTGGAGAGGGCCTTTAGGAGGGGTCCAATCGAGTTTCGGGTGCCGCACGTCGCCAGGGCGAACCCGGCCGCGGCGCGGCGTTCGGCCGAACCCTTCGCCAGGGCGGACGCCAGTGCCGGCGCAGCGGCGGAATCCCGGAAGAGAGACAGCCGGCCCGCCGCGGAAATCCGCTTTGCCTCGCTTTCGCCCTCAAGCCACCCGCACAGCGCCTTCAGCTCGTCCGCCCCGGTGGCCAACGGATCGGGCACTACGGCGTGGCGGTTCAAACCGGCTACCTCGCGGAATCGGTCGAACTGGAGTTCCATCAGTCCGGTCACCGCCGCGTTGTTGCCTCGGAAGCGGTGCGGGTCGCCCTCGCCCCAGAGCCGCAAGGGCCGTCCTTTTAACGCAGACGGATATCCACCGGCGTCGGTTGGAGTCGCCTGCCGGGTATGGTGGCATCCGACGCACCCGCGGACTTCGCCCGGCCGGACGTAGATCCACGACATTTCATTAAGCTCCGAGCGCCCCTCCGCGTCGACCGCCTGCAGCGCGAGCGGCATGTCGGCCGGAACCTCGACCGCGAACGACCCGTCCGGCGCAAGGGGAACGGTCCCCAGCTCGACCGTTTCGTTGCCCGCGTGGACGATGTAGGAGTGGGAGGATCGCGTGGTCAGGCCGCGCCCCATCAACACGCGGACCGCGCGGACGTGTTTCCAGCCGGCCGTGGAGTGTTTTGTCTGGCGGATGCTCTGGCAGTAAAGAATGCCGGTCGGCGGATCGTCGGAACTCGCCGACCGTTCGTCCACGCGATGTGCCAGAAGTGGCGGAAGCCGCCGTGGACCGAGGCTCAGACAGGAATGAAGGCCGGTGCCGCCCGAATCGAACAGGGGGGTGAGCGTCGGCGGACGGCTATCCGGGTCGAGGATTCCGATCCTGGTGTAAATCCCCTCGGGCCCGTGCATGGTCGTGACCAGAAGCCGTCCATCCGGCATCGCCGCGACATCGCCGGCGGAGAGACTGTAATGCCGCAACATTCCCTGCGGGTGGCCGGGTCGCCCCACCGTAATGCCCGGAGCCGAAACGAACGCCACGCGGCCGTCGTCCATCGGAGCGGGGCTGCCGCAGACATACGAGCGGAGGCGGTTGCCGTACTCGGGTCCCATGTCGAGGGCGAATTCGGTGTAGCCGTCGGAACCGTCCGGATGGATCGCGTGGAGCATCGTCTCTACCTTGCCGCGGTCGAAGAAGTTGTCGCTGCGGATCATCAGGATTCGTCCGTCGGCGAGGATTTCGGGCTCGTTGTCGAAGATGATCGTATGCATGAGCGGCCGAATGTCCGTCCCGTCCGGATTCATCGTGAACAGGGCTCGCGACGGAGGGTTATGATATTCCTCGAAACACCCGATCCGCGTGGACGTGAAGACGATCCTGCCGTCCGGCAATTCGGCCGGGTCGATGTCGTGAAAAGGACCTTCAGTCAGTTTCGTCAGCCCGCTTCCGTCGGCCGCCACCTTGTAAATGTGAAAAAAGGGCGCGTCGTCTTGTGCCATGGAAAAGAAAACCGTCTTTCCATCGAAGGAAACTCCCGGGGACCCCAGGGCACCCGTTCCGGCGTCGACGAGTGTCCGCGGTTTTACGCCGGGCCGCGCGGGAGAGAGGAGTTGCAGCGTCCTGCCGACTTTCATCGGCGCCGGCAGGTCGTGTTCCGGGAAAGCCCTGGAGTTTCGCGGGTTGAAGATCGTGACGGAGAGGCTGTCGTACGCCGTTCCATCGAGGTCGCGGCGATACAGGCTGCGGTCGTCGCCGACGTAAAGAACCGCCTCCGGCCAGGAATCGTCCTCGCCCGGCCGGCGCTCCACGACCGGACCAACCTGGCCCATCCGTTCCGCTTCGGCAAGAACCTCTCTGAGTACCGCGTCGACTTTGCCGACCGGCGAAGGTCCGACGTGACAAGGACCGTCAACCGCGAGCTGTCCCCACGGGGCACAACCAAAGGCTCCCACTTCGGCCGCCGCCCCCCATTCCTGCACGTCGAAATCGGGCTGCTGCCAGTTGGCGACGAAACTCGCGGACGACTTCCAGCCGCCGTCGCTCTTCAAGACGAGCGACGTGCCGTCGGCCAACTCGACGACCAGTTCGCAGAGTAATCCCGCCGGGCCGGGCAGGGTGTTTCCCGCCTCGATTCCGACGACCAGCCGCCCCGGCACGGCCAGGCTGGTAACGTCCCAGCACTTGGGGCGCCTCCAGGCGGAATTGTCGGTGTCGCTTTCACCGATCGCCTGCCCGTTGAGATACAGAACGAACAGATTGTCGGCGGTTACCGCGATTTTCGCCGACTTGACGGCCGGGCTCTCCGGAATGCCCACCTCCGCGCGGAAATAGGAGGCCCCCGCCGGCATGGCCGCCGTGTCACCGCCGAAGGCGGACCAGATCCAGTTCGCGCCCTGGAAGGCGGCCGTCTCGGACTCCCCCCGCGCGGACGAACCGAAAAAAAGCGTGGGCAACAAACAGAGGGCGAAATTGACGGGAAAAGACGATTTCCGGGCACACATCATGCAGGCTCTTTCTAGGTCGGAGGCGGGGGGGCAAAAAGGGATCATGGCGATACCATACCGTAGAATCCACGATATGGTACGCCAAGCGCGATATCGCCCCCTCTGTGCCCTGTCCTTCTGGATGGGGTAGGGCAAATTCTGCTACAAATCTGTTTCTGTTACAGCGAACCTCGCCACTGCGCCGGATTCACCAAGTTCACGATGCGGTTCTGGCTTCCACGATCCGTGAGTGATCGCGGGGCATTCTGGTCTTGGCTGGTAATTGGACCAAGCGCCCTCAGGCGGAATAAGGCCCAGGAGTCGCGCGTATTCGAAAAACTCCACCGGAGACCTTTTCTTTCATTGCGTTCCGCGCACCATCGCCATGACCTGGCCGGCTCCTCTCCCAATGCAGCGGCGATGCCGTGCACCTCCTCCCGCTCGCGATCGTCCTTGACGCCATCGGCGAAGGCGGCATGGATGGCGATGGCGAGAATGGCTTTTTGCTCCTGCAAGGTCATAATACGCTCTGCTGAGAAGTCGGTGGGGCCGCTAGAGAAAAACTGCCATGGGACAGGAAATTGGTTTACAATAGAAGTTAAGGATACTCGGGGGAGACTCGCCGGTCAAGGGGGTGGGGGCGTGTGTACCGGCTGAAGCAGGTGGCCTGGGCTACCACCGGCCGGGCCGGTAGAATGGCCAAATAGGGGCCCAACCGAATCGGGCGATGAACCACCGCAAAGACATGCCGTCGCCACGGTCGACGGCTACCGGCAACCGCTTCGGAACGGCCCGGACCACCTTCCGCTGGGCAACCGCAAGTTCGAGTCTCACTCTTCATCCCGCGAATCCTCGGATGTCCCGTACATCACTCCTGGACGCACGGGGCGGCGTCGAACTTGACAAAACGCGTCTCGCCGGCAGGCACTTCCAACGAAACCGACGGCGTCAGGGGCAGAGACTGCCCGCTGCGCAACAGGGAGGCACCGGAGACGGAAACGCGGGGCGTGAGGACGACGCGGGCGATTTGGCTTTCATCCACGACGGCCGGCTGAGTGGGCGTCTTGGTGACACCTCGGTTATTCACGATCTCGACGATCCAGCCCGAGGCGGTATGGTTGATCTGGCACTGCACGGCATCGCCCTCCAGACGGACTGGCAACAACGAATCCCGCAGCCGGGCCAGGCGGGCATTCGATACGGCCGCCGGTCGGCCCGTCGCGGGGTTGGTCCACGCCTCCAGTACTTCGACCGCACCAGTGTCTTTCAGACGACCAAATTCCTCGCTCAGAGGCTTGGCATGCCGCTCGTGTACCAGAAGACGACAACCGGCGCGGAGTGCGCCGGAGAGATTGGCGACGAACTGAGGATCAAAGTGGTGATCGCCTACCAGGAGCACGACCGGGTAAGAGGCCAGTGTATCCTGGCCGGCATTGGACAGAATCACGTCGAACATCTCCCCGTAGGGCGTCGGACGCAGATAGCTCTTCTCGGGATTGGCAGGATCGGCCGGCGCGTGGATGTGATCGGAACCGGGGAACAAGTGTTGCTGAAACAGATCCCGCGTTTCCAGATCGCCCGGGGAATTATCGAGAACCCCCGACGGCCTGCCCTGGTAAGCGTTATAGCCCGCGTAATGGTCCAGCACGATGGCGACCGGCGTATAGGGCACCCCGGGGTCATGGTTCTTGATAGTCTTGAAGACCTCCGCGGCCGCATGACCGTGCTCGCTGAGCGTCCAATTGGGATCACCCTCTCGGAAAAAGATGGAGATGCTGTTCTCCGGCGCGATCAACGCCGCGCCGGCGAACCAACCATGCAGCCACGGCCGACGGCAGAAACTCAGCGAATGCCCCGCGTCCAGACCGCGAGCGTAGGACCCTTCCATCCTCAGAGCACCGCTGGTGGTGCATGATCCGGCGAACCACGGGCTGACCTGGATGGAGAACGGCCTGGCCCATTGGCGGGCGGCCCCCCGCGCGAAGGCGATCTTCAATTGGGTGAAGGCGATGTTCTCGCCTAGTTCCAGGCCGATGACCTTGCTGCCCCATTCGCCGGCATAGGCCTCGTAGTGCGAATGTCCTGTAGACCCGTTTCGAGCGTTGTGAAGCGGGGAAACCCGTCAGGATGATCGGTCGCTCCCTCTCCGGCGCAGGGTCATCCCTACGAGAGCCAAGCCTACCGCCAACAGGGCTGTCGTGCCCGGTTCCGGCACCGCCGCCGCGGAACCGCCCCAGTTCGCGCGGACGATATCCAGGTCGCCGCTTCCGACGTAACCGTCTCCGCTGGCGTCGCCCATCAAAAGGTCTCCAATCGGAACGGTCTGGCCCCAATGGGCGCGGACGATGTCGAGGTCGGCGCTGCCGACGTAGCCGTCACCGTTCAGGTCGCCGTCGAGGAACACTTGCACCACGCGGAGCCGTACCAGGTCGGTGCCGCCGATTTCGTCGATGAGATAGTCGAGTGCCCAATCCCGTCCCGCCGCCAACTCGGGCAGGCTGAAGGAGCCGAATTCGTTCAGAATCGTCTCGGCCGACAGAATATCGAAGACATCGCCTACCGCGGGGCTGAAGGGGTTCCTTGCCAGGTCGAGGAGACTTACCTCCAGGGCACCCCCCAAAGACGCGACGCCGCTGACATTGAGCATGTCGTACTCATCGAGGAGCGTTCCACCAAGTTCGATTTCCAGAACGCTGGTCAGTTCCAAACCGAGATCTCCCGCCAAAGCTGTTTGGCCCGCGTTTGCCGATCCTCCAGGTTTCACGAAGCCCTGATTCGCCAGTTGCCCGCCGCCGAGTTCGAGAACAGGGCCCGTATTCAAGATTCCTCCGGCCAGATTCTCGATGCGGTTCGTGCCGCCACCCAAGTCGATGGAACCTTCGATGATGCCTTCATTCTTGACCGTCTCGTTGCCGGCATCGGCGAGGACGGCGGTACCGCCAATGCCGTCGGCGGTCGTCAGGATTCCGGCGTTGTCCAGCGCGTTGACGGCGCCGCCCATGATGCGCACCGCGTGGCCGGCCAGTCCGCCGTGAATCGTGCCCCCAACGATACTCACGGTGATATTGCCGTTGCCGTCATCCCCCTGGCTTTGGGCGAAGATGCCGAACGCGCCGGTGCCGGGCGTCGTGATGTTGCCGTCGACGGTGACCTCAACGGGAGAGCCCATGTCACCGGTGTCCGGTATCAGGACCGGCTGCCCCTGGCCGTCAAGTACCGGTATCTGGGTCGGTTTTCCATCTTCATCGAGTATCGGATTGCCGTCGTCGTCGGTCTCCAAGGTGGTCCGCGCGACTGAATCGGCAACGCCGCCGGCGCTCTGCGCGAAGATGCCGTGGGCGCGAGGTCCCTCGGTGGTGATTTCGCCGACGTGCTCGACGAGCACGGTACCGCCGGATCCGTCTCCGCCGACACTCCCGTAGAGTTTGCCGATTTCGAACAACGTCGTATTCAGAAACGGTTCCTCCACCGCCAGGACATTTCCTCCAATGCCACCGCCGCCCCCCACGCTCTGGGCCAGGATGCCGATGGCTTCGGCGCCATGGGTGACGATATTCCCGCGGCTGCGAACCGCCACCGCGCCGCCGTCGCCGCTGCTACCGCCGTCGCGGCCGAAGAGCATGTTGAGCCCGTGGCTGATCGCCTCGGGCAACATCGGCACGCCCCCGTTGGCATCGCCGGCGATGCCGCCACCGCCCCCCACGCTTTGCGCGAGGATGGCGTGCGCCCCGTCGCCAAACGTCTCGATCGTCTCCATCGGTCCCGTCGACGGCGCGGGCACATCCTCACCACCAAGTTCGTAGCCGTTGAAAACACTGACTGCGCCTCCGTCTCCCGATGCGCCTCCCGCTCCGCCCAGGCCAACAAGACCCTTGAGTCCGATCTCGGCGGTGCCGCCTCGGGGCGTATGCAACGAGGTACCGCCACCGCCACCAATGCTTTGCGCGAGAATACCGTAGCCGCCTTCGCGGCCGTCCTCCACGACTTCGCCTTCGTCGAGGTCCGTCACGATTCCATGTGTCGAGATGGCCGCGTGGTTGACGACCCGGACCGCCCCACCGTCCCCGCTCGCCCCTGCATCGCCTCCCACGTTGATGTTCCAAGCCTTGTTCGCAAGAGGATTCCAGCTCGCGTCCACCGCGTCCCAGAGGTACCCCGCAAGACCGCTGGCGATCGCTCCCACCGTGCCGCCAACGCCGCGGATGCCGTTTCCCCCATTGCCGCCGCCGGCGCCAATGCTTTGCGCGACAATCCCGTGCGATCCTTCCTGCACCGTTTCGACGTCGCCCGTATTCACGACGTCCACGGCACCGCCGTGGCTTCCGTCGCCGCCGAAACCGCCGACCGATGCCGCCAACGTGTAGTTATTCTCCTTCGTCGGGTCATCGATATTCTTGCCCAGCACCAGAGCGAGAGAGCCGGCGTCCCCGGCATCGCCGCCGCCGCCGCCGATGCTCTGAACGAAGATGCCGTGGGCGCCCACGCCGTCGGTTCGCAGCAGGTCTTCATTGTCAACCTCGACGGTGTCGCCCCGGTTGCCGTCTCCGCCGAAACCACCCACGGCGACCGCCAGGTTGATCGTTTTGTCCTTGTTCGTGCCGCCCAGGCCGACCACCAGCGCGTTCGACATACCGCCTCTGCCTCCTCCGCCCCCGATGCTTGCCGCGGATATCGCGTGCGAACCGGCTCCGGCCGTATCGATCTCGCCCCGATTCGCGACGTCGACCGGACCGCCCACGTTGCCGGAACCGCCGAACCCGCCGACGGTCGCTCCAAGGTTCACGGTAGCCGAGTCGCCGGTATCGCCGGTAAAGGTCAGGCCGCCGGATGCGCTGAAACCCCCGTCGCCGCCTCCGCCGCCGGTACTCTGCGCGGAGATGCCGTGCGCGCCCGCCCCGAAGGTACTGAGGCTGCCGTTGTTCTCGACCACGACCGCGCCGCCGAGGTTTCCCGCTCCACCGAAACCGCCGACGCTCACGTTGACCGCTTTGCTCCCGGTTGCCGGGTTGAAGTCCAGACTACCTGCCACGCTGAATCCGCCGTTTCCGCCACCGCCGCCGGTGCTCTGCGCCTGGATCGCGTGGGCGCCGCCCCCTTGGGTGGTGATACGGCCCGAATTGTCGACCTCGACAAGCTTGCCCACGCCGGCCTTGGCTCCGAATCCGCCGACGCTGAGGTTGACGCCGACCTTGGGCGAAAAGCCGCCGGCCACGCTGAAGCCGCCGTCTCCCCCCCCCCCCCCCAGGCATTTGGCGTGAAT
>CAZFQG010000035.1:0-39540 GCA_964520785.1 uncultured Planctomycetaceae bacterium
TTTGGTCGTCAACGTGGTCGATGCGAGCAACCTGCGGCGAAACCTGTATCTGACGGTCCAATTGATCGAGACGGGGCTTCCGGTCCTGCTCGTGCTGAACATGACCGACATCGCGGACCGAACCGGGATTTCCATCGACGCAGGCAAAATAACCGCGGCCCTGGGGGTGGACGTCATCGCCGTCTCGGCCGGTTCCCGAGCGGGAATGGATGCGCTTCGCGGAGCGATCTCCCAATCCGTGGGCCGTTCGTTCCGGCCGTCGACCGTCGTCACGGACGCCTTTGACGAAGCCGTCGTCGACGCAATCACCGACCTCGAAAGACTTCTCGAACCGAGCGCCGCGGCGGACACCGGGGATTCGGGCACTCGTTGCGTATCCAGTCGCTGGACGGCGATTCGATTAATGGAGGGAGATTCCGAAGTACGGGACTTCGTGCTCACGACATTTCCGCATGCCAAGGACGTCCTCAACCGCGCGGATTCCGCGACCGCCATAATCCACGCCAAGTTCGGACAGCCGGCCGAGATCATCCTGGCGGAAATGCGGCGAGGGTTCGTTGACGCGGTGTGCCGGGAGGCGGTTCGTGGCGGCGGAGCGCGGTTCGCGGCCTCCGATTGGATCGACTCGATTCTGATGAACCGTTGGGCGGCCATTCCGGTTTTCTTCGCGATGATGTATGGCGTCTTCTGGCTGGCTTTCGAGGCAGTCAATCCGGTCGTGGAGGCTACCGAGTCGCTTGTCCGCTTTGTTGCCGGGCAAGTCGCCGGTTTCTGGCCGGCCGGCTCCGAGGGCATTCTCCGGGACCTTCTCGTCGACGGCGCGATCTCAGGGGTGGGGGCGGTCGTGGTGTTCTTGCCGAACATTCTCGTCCTGTACCTTGCCATCGCGGTCTTGGAGAGCACCGGTTACATGGCTCGAGTGGCGTTCATTCTCGACGGATGCACGCGGCGGCTGGGGGGACTGGAAGGGAGCTGCACCGTTCCGCTCGTTTTGGGATTTGGTTGCACCGTTCCGGCGATCTTCGCGACGCGCGCGATCAAATCCCCCCGGGACCGGCTTCTGACAATGCTGGTCGCTCCGCTGATGAGCTGCGGCGCGAGGTTGCCGGTTTACACTCTGATTGCTGGGGCATTCTTCCCTCCCTCGCGCCGCGCTTTGGCGGTCTGGGGGATTTACGCCGTCGGAATCGGCCTGGCGCTGGCGTGTTCCAAACTACTTGGCTTCCTCGTCTCGGAATCGCGGGGCGAGTCTCCGATTTCCGAGTTGCCTCCCTACCATCTCCCCAAACCGAAAAACGTCCTGGCCCAGACATGGCACCGTTCGTGGCATTTCGTGCGAAAAGCGGGTACGTTGATTCTCGCCGCGTCCATCCTGATGTGGGCCGCCTGCACGTTTCCGGTGGATTCGCCGACGGCGGCCCTGTACGACGCGAAGATCGCGGAAGTCGAGAACTCCTCGGTCTCCCAGACAGAAAAAGAGGAGCGGATTGCCTCGCTCGAGGCTCGGAAGCACGGCGCATTATTTGACCGGACACTCGCGGGCAGACTCGGCGCGGCTCTGGAGCCTGTGGTCCAACCGCTGGGATTCGACCGGAGGATCGCCGTCTCGTTCATCGGCGCGGCCGCGGCGAAGGAACTATTCGTCTCGCAGATCAGCGTCGCATACGCAAAGGAAGTCGACGCGGTGGACACTACGGAGGGAATCCAAGATGCCCTCAGACGAGACTACACCCCCTTGCAGGGGTTCTGCGTCATGCTCTTCTGCCTGATCGCGATGCCTTGCATCGCCACGTTCGCCGCGGTGAAGCAGGAAACTGGCTCCTGGAAGTGGCCGATCGTGCAGTGGGTCGGCTTGACCGGCCTGGGGTACCTCGTCACCCTCGTCGTGTATCAGATTGGCAGCAGAATCGGATAGCAGCGATTCTCACCCCAACAACCCATCCACCGCCGCCCCGATATCCGGATTTCGCGTGAGCGTCTCGCCGACGAGGACCGCCCCCACTCCGGCGGCCTCCAGTCTCAAAATATCCTCGCGGGTGGCAATCCCGCTTTCACCAACGACGACCCGATCGGCGGGAATCCGACCCCGGAGGCGGACCGTGTGCTCCAGGTCGGTCTCGAACGTGTTCAAGTCGCGGTTGTTGATCCCAATCAGCCGCGCGCCGGTCGCCACCACCCGGTCGACGTTCTCCGCCTGATGCAATTCCACGAGCGGGGTCATTCCCAGTTGCACTGTCAGGTCGTGCATCTCTTGAAGGGCATTCCCCTCGAGGCATTCCGCGATCAGCAACACCGCGTCCGCTCCGGCCACGCGGGCCTCGTAGACCTGGTACGGGTCGATCAGAAAGTCCTTCCGCAACACCGGCAGCGTTACCGCCTCGCGGACCGCCGTGAGGAAATCGAGATGGCCCTGAAAGTACTCCTGGTCGGTGAGAACGCTGATGCAGCTCGCCCCGTGCGCCTCGTAGACTCGGGCAATTTCGACCGGGTCAAAATCCTCGCGAATGACCCCCTTAGAGGGGCTTGCCTTCTTCACCTCGGCAATGAGGCGCACCGGGGGGTTGTCGGCCAGTTTCGCCAGGAAATCGCGCGGCGGATCGGCCTTGGCCGCCTGGGCTTCAATTTCCGCCCGCGGCCACTTGTGCTTCGCGGCGGCGACTTCTCCGCGTTTGGTGTGGACGATTCGCTCGAGAATGTCGTACATACTCGTCTAATGCTTGAAATGCCGCCGGCCGGTGAAGATCATGGGAATTCCCACCTTGTTGCACGCGGCGATGACTTCGTCGTCGTTCCGCGACCCGCCCGGCTGGATGATCGCCGCGACGCCGGCCTCGGCCGCGTGCTCGATGGAATCGGGGAAGGGAAAGAACGCGTCGGAGGCGAGGACGGAGCCCTTCACTCGCTCGCCCGCCTTCTTGATGGCGATTTCGACGGAGTCGACGCGGCTCATTTGGCCCGCCCCGGCACCCAGGAGCATGCGGTCCTTGCAGACGACGATCGCGTTCGACTTGACGTGGCGGACCATCTCCCAAGCAAAGCGGAGGTCGTCCAGCAGCGTGCCGTCCGCCGGTCTCTCGGTGACTACCTTCCACTCGTTCTCCGGATCGGCGGCCGTGTCGGCCTCTTGCACGAGGACCCCCCCGTCCACGCCGCGGTAGACCAGTTGCGGGCCTAACCGCGAAAGCGGCCCGAACCGCATCAGTCGGACGTTCGCCTTCCACTTCGGCCTGGTCGTGAGGATTTCCAGGGCCTGCGGTTCGAAATCGGGGGCGATAATCGCCTCCACGAAGAGGCCCGGTTTGGAGAGAAGCTCGGCGCAAGGCACGCTCACCGCCCGGTTGAAGCCGAGGATCGAGCCGAACGCGCTGAGAGGATCGCCCGCCATCGCCCGGTCGAGCGCCTCGGCCAGGTTCTCACTCGCCGCGGCGCCGCAGGGGTTGTTATGTTTCATGACGCAGACCGCCGGCATGTCGAATTGCCGCACGATGGCCAGCGCCGCGTCCAGGTCGAGATAGTTGTTGTACGAAAGCTCCTTGCCGCTTAACTGTTCCGCCGTAAGGACGGTCGGGCCGGTCGCCTTCGCGTCGAGATAGACGGCCGCCTTCTGGTGCGGGTTCTCGCCGTAGCGGAGCGCGGCAACGCGGCGGTAGGAGAAATGAACCTCCTCCGGAAGGTCTTCCCCGGCCTTCAACCCCGCGAAGTAGTCGGCAATGGCCCGGTCGTATCGCGCCGTGTGCGTGAACGCGGCGGCCGCGAGGGCTTGGCGGAGTCCGGCGGTCGTTGCACCGGTCCGGCCGATCTCCTCGGCGATGGCGTCGTACTGGCTGGAATCGGTGGCGATGGCGACGAATGCGTGATTCTTGGCGGCGGCGCGGACTAGGCTCGGTCCGCCGATGTCGATCTTCTCGATCGCCTCGGCCAGCGTAACCCCCTCCTTCGCGACGGTCGCCTCGAAGGGATACAGGTTCACGACGACCAGTTCGAACGAGACGATGCCGTGCTCGGCGATCCCTTCCATGTCTTCCGGCAGGTCGTGCCGGCAGAGAATTCCACCGAAGACCTTCGGATGCAGCGTCTTGAGCCGCCCGTCCATCATTTCCGGAAAGCCGGTGTACTCGGCGACGTCGCAAACGGCAAGGCCTTCTCCCTCGAGAAATGACCGGGTGCCGCCGGTACTGTAGATTTCGACCCCGGCCGCGGCGAGCCGCTTCGCGAACGGTCCGAGCCCCGACTTGTCGCTCACGCTGATCAAGGCGCGCGTCACCTTCGGATTCATCAATAAGACCTTCCTTGAAAAAGAATGAACATTCCCCGACGGCGGGCTCTCGCGACCGCCGCGTTCTCGCGAAATCAAGTGGGGCGCCCTTACGCGCCTTGAACCAGTTGCCGGGCCAGGCTGACGGCTGCGCTGGCATTGTCGCTATAGCCGTCGGCACCGATCTCGTCGCAATACTGTTGGGTAATGGGGGCTCCGCCGATCATGACCCTGGTCTCGCCGCGGATTCCCGCCGACTCCAGCGCCTCGAGAACGGACTTCATTACACCCATCGTCGTCGTCAGAAGCGCGGAAAGGGCGACAATCGTACCGGGCTTCTCCTTCGCCGCTTCGACGAACTTCTCCGGCGACACGTCGGTACCCAGGTCGACCACTTCGAATCCGCCTCCTTCGAGCATGGAAGCGACCAGGTTCTTGCCGATGTCGTGCAAGTCCCCCTTCACCGTGCCGATAACGACGCGACCGGCGGCTTCCACCCCGGTTTCCACCAGCTTCGGCTTGAGAATTTCCATCGACTTCTGCATCGCCCTGGCGGCGATCAGAAGTTCCGGCACGAAGAACTCGTTCCGCTCGAAACGCTGCCCCACCTCGTCCATCGCCGGAATCATGTAGTCGTTCAGCAGCGCACTCGGGGCGACTCCCTGCCCCAACGCCGCATTCGTCACCTCCACCGACTTCGCCGCGTCGCCGGCTATGATTGCGTCGTACAGCTCTTTGAATTCCGCCATTTCACAACTCCGTAGGATTCAACGAACGAAAGAACCCGACTCTCGGGGACCTCCCGCGAAAAACAGAAGCATCCATTCTAGCGGCCGCCGCCGGCTGGGTCCAGTATCCAGCCATTGGCACTATTTGAGTTTTCTTGTGGGTTATGTCTTTCATAAAAAAAGGGGGGTAACTTCGATTCCTGCAAGCCGGCTCCCTTGGCAGTCCGCCGGGAAGCCGGATATACTAAGAACCGATAGGGGCGCAGTTAATGACCTTTTTTTTAATCGAGTTGTTTCTTGCCAGCTCCCTGACGGCAATCCCGAAGGGGGCGCGTGGACCGCACGCGGGGGATTCGGGAACCGCGGTTGGAAATGCTCATCCACCCCCCCGGTAAGGCTGTTCCAACCATATTCAGAGGCACTGCAGAACCAAATCACCCTTCCTATGTCGGATCCCCTTTTCGAAAGCAGCGACAGCGTCCGCGGCGTCTTCGCGCTGAAACATGCCCAAACAGTCACCTTCGAGGAGCCCCTCGTCTTGGAAAACGGCGGGGTGTTGCACGAGGTGACGGTCGTCTACGAGACCTACGGCACGCTCAACGAGGCACGGGACAACGCGGTTCTCATTTGCCACGCCCTTACCGGTGATTCGCACGTCGCCATGCACGACGCAGACGACGACCCCGGTTGGTGGGACATCGTCGTCGGATCCGGCAAGCCGATCGACACGGATCGCTGCTTCGTTATCTGCCCCAACGTCCTGGGCGGATGCCGGGGGACGACCGGCCCGAACTCCGTCAACCCCGACACCGGCAAACCCTACGGCGCCGACTTTCCGGTGATTACCGTCGGCGACATGGTTCAACTCCAGCGGCGGCTGGTCGACTTCCTTGGGATCGAGCGGCTTCTGGCGGTCATCGGGGGCTCGATGGGGGGGCACCAAGTGCTCGATTGGGCGACCCGCTTCCCGGACCGCCTCGTCGGGGCGATTGCCGTCGCCACGTCGTCGCGGCTGACGGCCCAGGCCCTGGCCTTCGACGTCGTGGGACGAAACGCCATCGTCCGCGATCCGCATTACCGCGGCGGCCAGTACTACGACCACGACGCCCTCCCGACCGACGGCCTGGCCATCGCGCGGATGCTCGGCCACATCACCTACCTTTCCAGCGAGGCGATGACCCGGAAGTTCGACGCCGCCCGGCTTGCGCCGCGCGACGTGCGGACCGAATTCGAGACGAAGTTCTCCGTCGGCTCCTACCTGGCGTATCAGGGGGACCGCTTCCGCGAGCGGTTCGACGCCAACTCCTATCTCACCCTCTCCATGGCGATGGACCTCTTCGACTTCGGCGATACCCCCCGGCAAATGGCCGACGCCTTCGCTTCGGCCACGTGCCGCTGGCTCGTCATCAGCTTCAGCAGCGATTGGCTCTTTCCGCCGATGCAGTCCCGGGGAATCGTCAACACCCTCATCAACCAGGGACGCCGCGTGAGTTACTGCGAGGTCCAGTCGAACTGCGGGCACGACGCCTTCCTCCTGGAGGATAATCTCGAAAGCTACGGCGGGCTGATCGATTCGTTCCTGCAGAATCTGGCCCATCCGGACGTCACCGACGTCGACTGGTCGGCCTCGCTCGCCCGGGGCGGATTAGCCCTGCCGGAGGACGGGCGCCACATGTTCGCTCGGCACGGTCGTCTCGATTTCGACACGATCGCCGACCTTATCGACGAAGGGGCGAGCGTCCTCGACCTCGGGTGCGGCACCGGAGGGCTCCTGGCCGAACTCCGCCGCCGAGGCCACCGGCGGATCATGGGGGTCGAGCTGGACGAGCGGGCCATCGTCACGTGCGTTGCGCGCGGCTTCGACGTCGTCCACGCCGACTTGAACCTCGGCCTGCCCAACTTCCGCCGCAAGCAGTTCGACTTCGTCGTCCTCTCGCACACGCTGCAAACCATTTTCGACGTCCGCCGCATCGTCATGGATACCATCCGCGTGGGCCGCTACGGCGTGGTCAGCTTTCCGAACCTCGGTTACCGCCGCTTCCGCGAAGAGGTCGCCGCCGGCCGCGCCCCCGGCATCGACGAGAACGAAGGCTACCACTGGTACGACACCCCCAACGTCCGGTTCTTCTCCATCGACGACTTCGAGCAATTCTGCCAAGATCACGCGATCCGCGTCTACAGACGCATGCCGCTAGACACCCAAGCCGGCACCCCGGTCGAGGAAAACCCCAACGAAAACGCCGATCTGGCCATCTTCGTCATTGGGGAAGGAGGGGAATAGGGAGTAGGGAGTGGGGAGTGGGGAGTAGGGAGTGGGGAGATGCTTGGTGGTTCAGCAGGTTCGCCCCGTTACTGTTCAAAACCGAAAAACTTCAAGAACTTCTTCCGGACGCGGTGCCGCAGGCAGTAGGCGGCGTTGCGGGTGGGGGGGGCGTCTTTGCTGGGGGGGGCCGGGAGGCCCAGAGTGGCGGCCCCTTCGGGGGTGAGTTCTTCGGTGAAGAAGGCCTGTTCGCCGTCGGTGAGGGTGCCCCAGAACTCGCTCAACAGGACCGAGTCCAGGACGATGTCCTCTTGAAGGTACCAGTCGCGGCGCTTTTCCGCGCGGCCTTGGGCGCGGGAGTGGCGGGCTTCGGTGCGGAGGTGGCGGCGCGCCAGGTCTTTTGCGATGGCAAGAAGGAAAAACCGCAGGCGTACCCCTCGTTCGGGGTCGTATTTCGTGAAGAGTTCGCCGTCCCGGTCGACCAGGGCGAGCCACGTTTTGGCGATGACGTCCTCGGCGGCCGAGACGTCCGTCTTCCATGCCCGCAACAGGCTGGCGACGGCGGCGGTGAGGAAGGGCTGGTACTCGGCGATGAGGTATTCCCAGGCGGCGACGTCCCCGGCGACGCACTGGCGGACGAGTGTGACGTCGGCGGCGATCCCCAGGGCGTGGCGGTCCTGCGCGTCCGGCCGCGACGGGGTCGCGCCGGCGATTGTATCGGCGATAACGGTTTTTTCAGTTTTGGGCATTACCTATTCATCCGTCGTGGTCGGCCGGGCAGGGGGCACCACCCCTGACCACCCCCCCCACCATCTCCCCCCAACCCACCCCCGGGCACCGCCCGGCAACACGGGATTAACATAAGTTTAACCAGGGCATAGGCGGGTTGTCAAGGATGGGGAAAGGGCGTTTCTGGGGGATTCTCGCGAACCGCTGGCGTCTTGTGTGTCACGCATTCCGTCAGCTCTGGCTACGCTGGCGACGCGAGGCGATCCCGGCGCGGATGGTCCGCACCACGGGGAGAATGCGTGTTTTCGTTGCATAGAGGAACTTCGAGTAGGTTCTGGAGTTGAACAACTGAAGGGTGACGTGGCGTTTGACACCTGTGGCCCATGGTCTTTCGTAGTCATACGTGTTCCCACAGAACTCATATCTTTGGAGCCCTTGTTCGTGAACTCGCTGAAGAACTTTGTAGAGGAGAACGTTTCCGGGTGCCAGATCACGAAACTCCTCATCGAAATCGCTAACTAACCCATGAAGTGTACCGTTGCTTGTCAACTGGTAGCGCAACGCGATCGGGTGTCCGTCGAGCAGGGAAATCCAGATGCGAACGCGGCCCTCCGCTGCTAGGGAACGTGTGATGTCCCGATAGAATGCAGCGCGATGGGCGGAACCACTCATGTCGCTACCCATCCGTCCTTTCCAGCTACTTCGAGAAACCTGAAACGCCAAATCCAAAGCTCTCTCCATGTCATTTGGCAGCGTGTAGTCAAGCAGCGCGTGTTTGCCACTATTATTCTGCATTCGAATGCGGCGTGTGATGTTGTAACGCTGCTTCGCCCGAAACTGGGTTGACCAGTAGTCGTCAAACTCACCGCCGATTTCAATAACTGGCGACTCGCGCCCTGATTCTTCGATAGTACGAATTCCAGAAGCTTTGACCGATTCACCAAGGGTGTCAAGATACGGAGACTCAGCCTCAATGTTCGACAAGGTCGCCGTGTCCCATTCACGGCGGTGATCGACGAGGCACTGGATCATCGCTTGAAGCCCCGCGATGCCCTCTTGCCCTGGGTGAAGGAGGAACGCGTTCCTGGGGCCGATACTGTTATCGAGGAAGCGAAGCTCTCTTACCGGTAGGCCTCTGAGTCGTGTGCGTCGTAGATAGAGCGGAGCGATCCCGCATACGCGACCGTGCGATTCCTCGGCGACCAGGACAAACAATTCGCCATCTTGCCCAAAGTGCTTCCACCACGTCGAGTACCAGGCCCATGAATAGAAGGGAAAATCCTGCGAACCGCCCTTGAGCAACTTGTCCCAGGTTTCCTTCAGTTCAGAAAGGGCGTCTCGATCACGGATAATGTGAACTTGCATGGAAGCTACCTTTCTCGTGGCTTTGCATTGCTGTTCGCGGGCGGAAGAACCCTTTCCGAAGCAGTTGAACCGGAAAGGCATTCGTACGCCAAAGACCGGCCGTTCGTGATCCGGCACAACCATGGCCGACCCTTCGCGGGAATCGCCACCAAGAAGGCAAGGACACGCAGAGAAATGCAGTAGACGGTACTGGTTATTTCGAAGCCGTTTCCCTGATGAGCACATACGGACACCGTGTTGCTCGCCTTCACTACGACAACGACCTCGCGAATTCCGCGGCGCCGCGATTCATCAATGGCCATTCCGCGGAGAAGTTGTCTATAGAGACCCTGCCGGCGGCGGACCGGATTCACGAACACATTGCCCACGAAGGCCACGGACGGAGAAAACACAAGACGGACTTCATCACCATTGCCACCGCCGAACGCCATCCGATAGCTATCGGCGAATACCCACAAGTAACCGAGAATCGCCGTTCCTTCCTGGATTACGTAGCACGCATGCCCCGCGCGAAAATAACTATCGAACAACGCGTGACTTCCCATCCCCGAATGATCGTCGGAACACGCCATAATCGCGTCCAGATCGCCCGCGCCGACCTGTCGCACCGCATAGTCCACCGGGGGCGGAAGGTCGCGCAGCTTGCTCACGTCAAGCGCCAGCAGGTAGGATTTCCCCAGGGTGAGCGTGCCGGCCGGCAGACAGGTGGCACACAGGCGAGATAGACACCGGAAATACTGACGGTTTCTTAGGAGCGAGATGGCTTCGGTGATCTTCTGCGTGAGTCGATTCATCGTCAGGTGTCCTACAGACCATTCACAGACGACGGCCAAGAAACGCAGTTTCGATTGCCCAATGCAGCTCCAGGGGATCGTGGGGGGCCGATATCCGGGGGATTACAAAGGGATCGTCCCTCCGGGAACAGGCGCCGGGCTTACACGTCACCGCGGTGGCGTAACCGCTTTCTCTGCAAATCGCGGTCGTTTGATCCGTGTAGTGCGGTTGGAGGATCGGAGAGGGATACGAAAAGTGCCTGACCTCGTGTCCCAGGATACCTTCCAGTATCGCCTTGCTCTCGCCCATTTCTCTGCGGACGGCGGATTCGGGAATCTGAGCGATGTTCGGGTGTTCCATCCCGTGACTGCCGATGGTGTGGCCGCGCGCGTCCAGATCGCGGATTTCGGAAGCCGTCATCATCAGCCGTTCCTCACCGTCCCAGCGCATTTCGAGCTCAAGGCCCTCTTCCAGGTGTCGAACCGCCGCGGAGAGAGAATCTCCCGTGAGCACGGCACAGTGCGCGCAAGCGGCTCGAAAGGCCTCTTGTTTTTCCTGGGAATCCAGGAGGTTCCAGGTATTCCCCTCACCATCGCTCCAGTGCGTGACCTTGGTGACATGAAAGGCGTGCTTGAGCCTGCAGAACCAGGGTGGAGGAGAATCGGCGATGCATCCCGCGCTCACGTAGAACGTACCGCGCAGACCGTACTTCTCCATGATTGGGGCGGCGTATTGGTAATTGTCGCGGAACCCGTCGTCAAAAGTGATGCATACGCTACGGGGGGGTACCGGGCGCGATTCCCGAATCCACTCGCTCAGCTCATCAACGCTCACAACCGCATAATGCCTCTTGAGAAGCATCATGTGTCGTTCGAACGCCTCCAGGGAGTGTACAATTCCTGAGCCAATTCGATAGGCCAAATCGCTATTACTGGGCAGCACGCTATGGTAGCGGAGAACGAGAACATGCTGGCGAAGTACCCGGGAAATCAATGATCCAAAACGAGACTTCAGAAGCGCTGCTTTTATTGAGTGTTTCATACTATTTGCGGAAAAACTGTATCCCAGCGCTGCAAAAGCTAAGCATAACATAACGACTAACCACGCTTTTGAGGACGGATATCCTCTTCAGTAAGGAAAGGATGCGGCCTTTGTCCGCCTGCTGAACGATCCCGAGCCCCCAGACTAGCACGCACCAGAGAAGGAACAGGGCGGCCCGGGCGAGGAAGGGGAGAAGACCGAGTTCCAGGTGGATGGAGGGGAGGTAGCAGCCGATGGAGACGGCGCCGAGCAGGGACAAGTGGCCAATTTCATAGTGGACATAAAAGACCCGCTGGGCAACGACAAATGTCGTGGCGGCCAGTGCCATATACCCGAGGAGGGTACCGTAGGCGGCCCCCAGGATCGAATACCTGGGAATGAGGGTCGCGTAGAGGCACAGGATAGTGACGGTTCCGACGAATGCGGTAAGAGGCTTGTATTTGGTCTTTCGGAACACATAGTAAACACCCTCGAAGTAGTTATTTGCGAAGAGGAAGGCATTTGCCAGGACGATGGGGGCGATGACGGCCCCGGCCCCGCCATAGGCGGCGGAACTCATTGCGGCAAGTAACTCCCGGTGGAACAGGCACAGGCCGAGGCCGACGGCGGCATAGGCGGTAAGCATCCGCGAGAGCATCCGCCCCGCCACGGCCGGCGCGTCGGGCTGCTCGAACGTGGCGTACATCCGGGCCGACCAGACCTTGAAGAGGGGGGTGGAACTGACCATGCCGACGGCGGAGGCGAGTTTGTAGCCAAGGGCGTATATCCCCAGGGCGGCTGTCCCGGCCGTCCCGACCAGGAAGAACCGGTCACTATTATGAAAGAAAATGAAGATCAGCCCTGTCGGTAGAAACGGGAGGCTGAATCGGGTGACTTCGCGGCACTGTTTCCAATCGATCCGCAGCGACCCCTTGCGGAGTTCGCGAATCATGAGCCCTCCGCCGAAGCCGATGAAGACAATGAGCAGCGACCAGTAGACCCCCCACACGCCCCAGCCCAAAACGGCAAGGAAGAAAACCGCCAAGGTGACCCTTGCGACGAGCATCGCCATCTGCCACGTGATGAAGGCGATGGACTCGACGCGTGCTTGCATGAGAGAGAAGGGGACGATCGTGAATATCTGTGAGAGGACGACGAGGGTACCGAAAATGAAGAGGGTCTGGTCGTCCACGCCCAGAAGGGGCGAGAGGTAGGGGGCAGAAACGACGGCGACGAGGGAAGCGGCGGCGAAGATTGCCAGGAGAAACGTGCTGATCGTGGCGGCGATACTGCGGCGTTGTTGTTCATCTCCCTGGAGATAGAACGCGAAGCAGGCCTGGCGGACACCGCCGGTCATCAGGCAGATATTGATGATATGCCCCACGCGCTCGATGATCTCCAGAACACCATAGTCGGCCGGCTCCAGGTACCGCGTATAGAGCGGCAGCAGCAGGACGGAGACGAACTGCATGAGGACGCCCCCCATCCCGTAGATGGCCGCGTCGGTTAGGAAATGACGCGTGCGCTTACGATTGCTCTGGTCAGTTCTGGATTTCATGGTTATGCTTGCCGCCGTTATCAAATCCAGAATACTGATTTCGGCATACCGCGACAGAGTATCCTTCGCGAATGTTGCCCATCGGTACGATACCCTATCCGCAGGCCGGCGATACGATACGCAAAGTGTTCCCTGGATTGCACGTATCCAAGTTGAGGTAACACGTGTTGGGGGACGGCATTGTCTGCTTCGACGTATTGTACTAACGAACGAATACCGTGTTCCAGGGCAAGCCGTAACAGGAGGCGTTGACCGAGGCGGTAGAGCCCTCTTCCACGTTGGTCTTCTCTTGTAAGGACAGCATAGACATACCACGTAGAGCGATTAGATTCCAAGAGGAAATCGGCGCCGCGACAGAAGACGTTGCCGCAGTGAACCCAAAGAACATGGGCCAATCGGCCATTCAACTCCACTCCATAACAGCGGTCACCGGCCGCCAATCGACGGTCTACCTCCTTGGCCGTCAGTCGGATCCAAGTCGACTCCGCCAGAAGGCTCTGGCGCCGGCAGGGGACCAATCTGCCTGCGGCGCCATCCGCGCGAAGAGATTTCACGGAGTCCGAACGGCATGAGTAGAAGAACCCCCTGTTGACGCGCCACACGTGTCGGCAAAAAAACGACCTCGCGCACCGATACCGCTCGCGCAAAAACGTGGCATGCGAACCTTGAAGCCGATCACGACGTTCTTTTCTAGAACAGAGGCAGCTCATGAGGAGAACGAGTTTCCAACTTTGGATACACAAAACCGGTACTTCCCCGACTTCTCCTGCGGGATACGATCCATGAAGACACACTCATAGCGCGTGCCGGTTCCAAAACGCGCGAACACAAGACGCTGAACCTCGCGAAGGCTCTCGTCGCCAAAATCTGGGCCCTTCACGATGTTAAACGTAAACCGGTCCACCTCCTCCTGAATGATTTGCATCTGCGCCACGCCGGGGACTTGGACGGCGAAGTTCTCGGTCAGGGAGATGCCGGAGATGTAGCTGCCGTCCCTGGTGACGACGTAGTCGGCCACGCGGCCCTCGATTCGCGAAAGCAGCGGCAGCGTCCGGCCGCAGGAGCAGGGCTTCTCGGCCCACACCCCCATATCGCCTACCTCGTAGCGGATCATGGGCATGGCACGGTTCGCCAGGTCGGTGACGATGATCCGCCCCGGCTCGCCGGGGGGGCAAGGGCTGCCCTCCTGATCGATCAGTTCCACGTAGACGCAGTCGGAATTGACGTGGAGCCCCTCGTGCCGCTCGCATTCGCAGGCGATGAGGCTCACCTCCTCGCATCCGTAACGGTTCGTCACCTTGCAGCCGAACACCTCCTCGATGAGAGCCCGCTCGAAGTCGTGGAGGACCATGCAGGTGGAGAGGATCGCCTTGGGGCGGATTTTCATGTCCGGCCGCCGGGCCTGGAGGTACTGGGCGAAAAGGTACAACGAATGGGCGTGGCCGAAGAGCATGGAGGGGGGGGTGCGGAGGAGTACCTCCGCGAAGCGGCCCATGGCGGGCTCATCCATCTTGACGGTGTCCAGATAGGCGTAGTCCCGGTCCAAGAGGGCGCGGCGGAGCCGGCCCTTCCAGTCGGGGCGAATCTGGGGGTTCCCCCAGATAAGGGCCTTCCGCTGGCCCAGCCGCCAGCCCGACCATTCGTCCGCGCGGAGCGTGGCCCCGCGTTTGAACTGCTGACAGGCGTCGTCGCGGTAGGTGACGACGGAGGTGCCGGTGGACCCGGAGGTCTTATGTTCGTGGAGGTCCTTTATTTGGTAGCCGGCGGCAATGAGCCGCGTGCCCTGCTCGCGGAGGTCGGCCTTGGTCAAGAGGGGCAACCGCCGCAGGTCGTCGAGGGAGGCGAATGCCTCGGGATCGAGACCGGCTGCCTCGATCCGGGCGTTCCAGAACGGGACGGTCGCCGCCGCGTGGCGGAGAATGCCACGGATCGCGGCCGTTTGGCGCGCCGCGATCACTTCCCCCGGATCATATTGGGTTTTGAGCATCCGGCGGTAGTGCCGCAGGTAGGGACTGTGCTCCCAGGCGGCCCAGGCTGGGGCGATGAGGGTTTTCGATATGGTCAAAAAGAGGTTCATTGTGATTCAGAGAGGCTCAGCCATCCAACATCCTGTATCGTGAAAACTCCGCACGACATCGCGGAAGTATCTTCACTTCGCGCCGTCGTGGGTCGCGAAAGCAATCATAGTCTCCCGCCACTTGTTCCCCAACATCGTGCAGAGCCAACTTGCTGCGCGGTGCTTGAACAATGGACTGACGTGAGGATAATCGACATAACACATCCGTGTTATTCGAAAATCATGCCTCGACAACAATTGTTGCAGAACAGCAGGAGAATAGTAGGCAGTATGTTCATCATTGACATCCGGATCATTCGTGAAACGTAACATAACCTTGCCGAGACAATACACTGAAAAGGAATTAGGAGTCGTAATGATCAGGCATCCATCAGTTTTCAGGTGCCTCGATACTCTATCAAGGAATAGCCCGGGGTTCGAAAGATGCTCGATCAGTTCTCCAGCAAACACGACATCGTATTGGCAGTCGTGTTCAAATGATTCCGCGCTTTCACATCGAACATCATACCCGAGATCCTGGTATCGCCTCACGGCATCCGCGACAATGTCAATCCCTGTTACATGACGTGCGTGTTGTCTCAACACGTCATGGGCCCATAAACGGTCCATGTTCCGATTGGCAAAAGCGTGCTCGATACATCCGACGTCCAGGACAGTCTTACCCTCTATTCGAGGTATAATAGCCCTGAGGACGCCATCACGACGGTAGTCGCTCGATTTCATTCGTCACCTTCGATGTTAAACACGTATTTCCAAGAACGCCGAGGAGCAATTGAACGATAGAACTGTTGCCAGATCGGTGAAATTGCAGCGATACTCTGCGACTCTGCCCAAGCGCGTGCACCTTCGGCACATCCTTGCCAGCGATTCGAGTCGTACAGCAATGTGTAAACCGCATCGACGATTGCGTTCACATCCCCAGCATCAATGAGTATCCCTCCTTGACTGTTCCTGAAAATATCACGAACTCCGCCGACATCCGTTGCGACGAACGGAGTACCACAGGCCGCCGCCTCCAGTAACGTGATGGGGTACGCCTCCGCATGCGAGGGCAGAACAAGGAGCAATGCCTTGCGGATTGCGTCGCGCTTGTTCGCTCCCGTGATCCACCCTCCGAATGAGCACCCGGGCGGCGCCTTCCCGTTCGGCGTATCACCGAAACACTTGCAGACCAACTGCTCGCCCTCCCAAAGCGTGCGCATGGCGTCCGCCAGTTCGTCAACTCCTTTTTCGGCCGACCAGCGTCCGAGGAACACAATGCCACCATTCCTTTCGCTTCGCGACAATGGGGACACTTCCAGATAGCCGTCTGGCACGGGGTTCGGAATCACTGCATTCCGGGCTTCGCCGCACAGATCGCTCATTTCGTCACGAAGTCGGGAGCTAAGGAAGCAAAACCGATCCACGAAACGAAAGCAAACTCTGACAACATACATCAGCGCCCGCGGAAGATGACGAGTCATGGCATCCGCATTCGTGTGGAACTGCACAACAACCTTGCGGAGAAGAACTTTCGAGAGGATGATGTAGTATATGTTCCTGACCAGGTCGCCGCGGGATCCAATAAGGATTTGGACAACTCTAGGCCGGAGTCCAATCACATAGACCGGGAATCGGCAATAGGCAAACAGCGTATATAAGGCCTGCTTCCAAAGCGGATTGTAATACTTCAGCGCAGAGAACAATCTGGTCTCGGGAAGGTGCTTACTCAGTTGCGCCGTTACGGCAGTGACCCCGCCGCGTATCGTCGGTGAATAGCCCACAATCAGGACCGTTGCACGCTCGCTACGAGGAGCGACGGGGGCGCTACGCGAAGTTTCGGAGTCGAAGCTCATATGCATCCCTCTTCCCGATGGCCGGGCTCGGCAAGGCACTCCGGAGTGACGGCATCCGGCTCTTCTCCAACCTCAGCGGCACTGCCGCATTCCTTTGCCGAAGTGTTCAAGAAGCGATCGCACATCATGCGCAATGTCTTGGCTGAGGCAGCGATGTCGAACCGCTCTCGTGCCTTGTGTCGATAATCGCCGCAAGCCCCGCGAAGCGTTTCCCTTTCTTGACGCATTTTCAGGACTCCGTGAGCCAAGGAACCCATTTCCGAACTGCTGGTGAGCACCATCGGCGCGCCGTCCAGTACCTCGCGAAGTCCTATACAATCGGACGCAATCACCGGTACGCCCAACACCATGGCCTCCATTGGCAGAAGCGGGCATGCCTCCCACTGTGACGGCATCACGAGGGCGTCGATCTGGCAGAGGTAGGTGGCCACGTTGGGGACCGGGTCGACCAGTGTGACCATGCCGCGAAGGTCGGGCCGACGGGCCTCGGTCCGGTAGTGTGCATACCCGTTGCGGTCGTCGACGGCGACGAGGTGGATGCTCTCGTGGTAGCCTTCGTTGGCCAACTGGGTGAGGGCGTCCAGGAGCAGAAGAAAATTCTTCTGCGGCATGAAGCGGCCGAAAAAGCCGAGGAGCAAGACGTCGTCGGAAAGGCCCAGGTTCTCGCGGAGTTCACGCCGGTTCGTGACCGCGGCGGCAGCTTCCTCAAGCTTCGCCACGTCGACGCCGTTGGGAATGACCTCGATGCGGCACTTGCCCCGTTTCCACTCGGGAAAATGTTCCAGGTGGTTCGCGGCGCAGTCGTGGGAGACTGGGATAATCACATCGGCGCGCGACGTGAGGCGGCCGATGAGGCGCTTTTTGAGCCATTTGAAGCGGCCCGGGATGTCGTTGCCGGGGACGATGACGTCATGCAGCGTAATTGCGTGAGGGACACCGATACCGAGATTGGCCAGGCAGGCCTGCGTCCCCGCGCGGAGGCCCTGGGAGTGGATGAGGGCGTAGCGACGGCGGCGGAGTTCCCGGCGGACGGCGCGAACGAACGAGAACTTGCGTCCCTTGGCCGGGACGTCCACGAACTCCACGCCGTCCCAATCGGCCACGTCGCGGCGGAAGGTGGCGAAGGCCTCGCCGGCGGGGGCGAGGAACGTGAAGCGGTATCCAGCCTCTTGGAGGGGGCGGAAGTTGTAGAGCATGTAGGTCCGGATGCCGCCGAGAGGATTCGTGACGACGGCCAGGACGCGCCTTTCTTTTAGGTCTGCGGCGGTGTTCATGTGGGCAGCCCTCCCCAATCCGGGTTGTCCGCCGAGGCGGTGGAGCCAGACACTTGGGTGCGCGCGGACTCCGGATAGGCGCAATAGGCGGCAGACGCGGCCCGCTGGCGGAGAAAACGCAACGCGCTTGCCTGAAAGGCGGCGTACCAGAGCCAGTGGTAGCGGAGCAAATTGTGCCCCCCCCATCCGAACAAGAGAAGGAGGACGCACGTGAAGGCGACCGCCGCGCTGACAGCATGGAGAAAGCCCACGTCCGGGTCGCGTGGAAGACAGGATCGCAACCTGGCCGTCTCGGCGAAATTCAGGAAATAACCGCCGACCAGGCATAGGAGCGCGATGGCCCCAAGGGTGCCGCAATCCCCCAGAACTTGGCCATAGAGGTTGTGCGACCGAAAACCGTGGCCGATGGCGATGCCGTGGCAGGCGGGGCCCACGCCGAAAAGCGGGTACGACTGCCAGAGCTTGATTCCGTTGTTGAATCCCGTCAGGCGTCCCTTCGCCGAGCCTTCTGCGTTCGCCGGGCCGTACGAGGGATCGATGAGCGTGAGGTAGCGGTTCTGGCGGTCTTCGGGGAGGAGGGTCCAGGCAATGGGAGGGATGAGGATCAGTAAGGGAATGATCTTCCAGCGATGCTTGGAGAAGAGACCCAAGACGACCAGTTGGAAGCAGAGGCCGACGAAGGCGGTCCGGGAACCGGTGAGGAGGATGCATGTGCAGGCGAGGCCGAAGAGGGCGAGTACGCCCAAGTAGTGCCACCGCTTTTTGGCAAGTACCACCAGCGGAAAGAGCATCGGAATTCCGTAATTGACCGTTGCGCTGAATGCGTTGGGATCGCACATCGTGGCATCGACCCCCACCATTCGCCAGGTTCCCATCCGATAAACGCCTCGACCGTTGAGATACTCGCGGAGCGAATGGAGTTCGTACAGAGTCGTAATGGCGACGAAAGCAACGACGAGAATCTTCAACTCTCGCTCATCCCGAACGGACGTCATGACGAGGGCATAAAAAACGAGGACCTTGAGCCAGTCTTCCAGGGCCTTGTTCGAGAAGTCGGTGTAGGGGCTGAAGGCGGTGGAGAGGAGCATGGAGAGGAGGAGAAAGCCGATCCCCCAGTTCACGCGGTTGGGGGTCCAGGTCTTCACGGCGAACAGGGCCCAATAGGCGAGAGTGCAGAGCATGTACACCCGCTCAATGCGCAGCTCCCCCAGCCACGGCCAGACCTCGAAAGGCCGATGAATGAAGAGCCACATGTAACCGACGAGGAGGTAGATCATGGGAGGACCCCCTTCGGTCGGGAAAGGGGGGCTTCCTTAACCAAGGATTTCTTCACCACCGCCGGGTTCCCGGCCGCCATCGTCGCAGGAGGAATGGGCCTGACGACGACGGCCGCGGCCCCGATGACGCAGTCGTCCCCTATGTCGGCCATGATAACCGCGCGGTTGCCGATCCAGACGTTTCGGCCGATCTCCACCCGAGTGAACACGGCGAGTTGCGCGCGCCGGGCCGTCATCGAATCGGTCGAGCCATGCTGGTGGCGGCCACTCAAGACGTCGATATTGCTTCCCAGAAGTGTGCCACGTCCGATCCCGCAGATGCCGACGGTACAGTGGGCGCCGATGGAAACCCGGGGCTCGATGGCGACGTTGCGTTTCGAGAACCACGTTCCGAACCCTATGCCGACATCCCACGCACAGTCGCCAAGCGTCATCACGTAATACGCCCGGCGCAACCAAACGCCAAGCGTACCCGGGATGAGGGAGAGGGACTGGCCGAATGTCACAAACAGGCCGATCTCGCGGCCACCAAGTCCAAACACGCGCACGGGTCCCCAAAGCGGGAACGTCGCCGCAATGAAGATCAATGTGACCGTGTCACGAATGCAGGCTTTCATGGCAATCGTGGTCGGGGGGCCGTGTGTTTCAACGCCGCGATGAAACTCTCTGCGGATCGCGCGGGACAGAAACGGCTTTGGAGTGTCTCCCTCGCGGCTTCAGCGGCGCATTCAGCAACGTGTTGATCGGTAAACAGGTGCAAAGTGGCTTGGGCGATCATGGAGTGATCCAATTCCGGCACCAATATTCCTTCGACCCCGTTCGCAATCAGCTCCGAGTTGCCCCCCACATCCGTCGCCACAATCGGCCGACCCGCCGCCATGTATTCCAACAGCGAGTTCGAAAGTCCTTCCGCCTCGGACGTGAGGACGGCCACGTCGAGGGTGGACAGGAAAGCCGGGATGTGTTCGATGGAGCCCAAGAGGCGGACGTTTTGGGTCAGGCCCAGTTCGTCGATGAGGGCCTGGTACGCGGCGACGTCGCCGCCGCCGGCGATCTCGAATTGGGTATCGGGGTGGTCCCTGAGGACGAGCGACGCGGCGCGGATGAACAGGTCGGGACGCTTGACGGGGCGGAGGTTCGCCACCATGCCGACTTTTCTTGGGGTGCCGGGCGGTTTGGGAGTCCAGGGCGGAATGTGTTCGAACCGCGAGAGGTCAATCGCATTGGGGATGACGATTACGTCTTCGGGATTGACCGCCTCCTGCGCGACGACGGCGTTTTTGCAGGCCTGGCAGTTGGCGATAATTTTGTCGATGAACAGCCGGTTCCAGACCCGCGCGACGAGCCGGTCGCGCCGCGTCAATCCGTGCCCCACGTTGCGCCGCGTGCCGAAGACGGTACAACCGGCCGATTTCGCCAGCGGCGCGGCGAAGCGGGTGCTGTCGGGGAAGTAGGTGACGACGGTGTCGATGCGGTTCTCCTTGAGGAACCGCCGAAACCGCCGCGCGGCCTTCACACCGCGGAGGCTCAAGAGCCTGCGGACCCCCAGGCGGACTATGGGGCAGTCGTCCGGCTCGAGCCGTCGCGATGAGTCGGACGTGCCGTCCAAGAGACAGAGGAAGGGGCGGACGCGCGTGCGGTCGAGATGGCGGATCAGCAGGAGGAGTTGCGATTCCGTCCCCGCCCGGGAGAGGTTGTTAATGACGAAACAGACGCGGACCGGCGCGGCGCCGGATGGGTCGGCGGCGAGGGGGGGGGCGGCGGTGTTCGGCAAGGACGACATGGGGGGGGTGGTTAGTGGTTAGTGGTTAGTGGTTGGTGGTTAGGGTCGCTGTCAGGCACGGGGTGCCTGACCTACGTGCTAGGGGGGTTAGGAGTTGGGTGTAGGCGGCGGCCTGCCGGGGGAATGTGAATTGGGTTTCGACGCGGTGCCGCGCGGCTGCGGCGAGCCGGGCGCGGAGGGCCGGGTCGGTCGCCAGCCGGCCGACGGCCTCGGCCAGGGAGGCGGCGGCGGACGGCCCTGTCTCGGGCGGGGGGACGAGGAGGCCGGTCCGGTCGTGGGTGATCAGCTCGCTCGTTCCTCCAACGGCGGTGGCGACGACCGGGACTCCGGCGGCCATGGCTTCCAGTATAACATTGGGCAGCCCCTCCGAATGCGAAGATTGCACGAAAGCGTCAAAGTGGGGGAGGTAGGCGTCCAACTCATCCGTAAAACCGGCAAGGACAACCCGCCCAACGAGGGAGGAGGCGTTGATTTTCGCCTCCAGCGACTCTCTCAAAAAACCCTCGCCAAACAGGACCAGGCCGACCGAGAGCGAGTGCGAGAGCGAGAGCGAGAGCCCCCGGTCCGCCAATTGGCCGACGGCGTCGATGAGGAGGTCGAACCCCTTTTCGGGGCTCAACCTTCCGGCCGCGCCAAGGATGATTTCCGGCGGATGCTCAAAAAACGCCTCCAGCCGGGCCCGGTAGGCGGGGTCGGGAATTCCTTCGAACCGTTCGGTGCGGATGGAGTTGTGAATGACGGCGATTCGCTCCCTCGGCACGTTCGCCCGCTTCGCCACCTTCTCCGCCTGACCGGCCGAGACGCAGACGACGCGGTCCATCCGGCGGAGCAGCCAGCGGTCGAGCCGCTCGTAGAGCCGGACCTTCGCGTTCTCGGCGGTCCACCCGCGGGAGACGCCGACGACCGGCACGCCGCAGGACCGGGCGGCGAGCCACCCGACGAGGCCGGCCTTGTAACCGTTGACGAGGAGGACGTCGACCGATCTCCGGCGGAGGAGCCGCGCGACATCCCCCACGGCGGCCAGCAGACGGGGGTGATCGTGCGGGATCTCCACGCAAGGGTGCCCCGCTTCCGCCGCGGCGGCCAAAAACGGCCGGCAGAGGCCGTCCTCTCGAAACGAGCAGATCGTGTTTTCCACGCCGGAGCCGCTTGCCGCGAACTCGTTGGCCAGTTCCAAAATCTGCCGTTCCGGCCCGCCGATAAAGCGGGAGGCGGTGAGGTGGAGGAGGTTCATCGCAGGGCGACCTCCGGCGCGGCGGAGGGGAGCCGGGCCGTTTCGGTCCAAACGGCGTCGAGCTTGTCGGCGAGCGCATCCCAGTGGTATTCGCGGATGACCTTTTCGTGCCCCGCGCGGGTGATTTCCGCCAGGCGGGCCGGTGCGCCGTAGACGTGTTCGGCGACGGCGTCGGCAAAGGGGGCGCCATCCTTCGCGAGGATGAAATGCTCCGCGGGCGCCAGATCGAGCCCCTCGGCACCGATTTTCGTACTGACGACGGGGCACTTCGCGGCGAGGGCCTCGAGAATTTTCAGCCGCGAGCCCCCACCGATGCGCAACGGAACCACGGCCGCTGCACACCGCCAGAGGTAGGGCCGAACGTCCGGGGCGTCCGCCACGAGCGCCGCGCCGGGGGTGGCGGCGATCTTCGCCGAAAGCCAGGCCGGAGGCCGCCTTCCCACCACGGTGAGCGAGGCATCTGCAAACCGCGCCCGCAACCGCGGGAGGATTTCCTCGAGCAGAAGGACGCCGGCGTCTTGATTGGGGAACCAGTCGAGACTTCCCAGGAAGAGCAGCTCGCGCGGGCTGCGCGGCCGGTCCTCGGGGTGGAAATAGCCGATATCGACCCCGTTGTCGACCACGCGGACGTCACCAGCGGAGAATTCGCGCCGAGCCAGCGCGGCGTCTTCGGCGCTGACGGTGACCAGCCGATCCGTCGCCGCGAACATGTCTCGCTCGAAACTCGCAAACTTCCGCCACTGCTGGCGAAGGAACCGCCGTTTGAGCGGGTTTTTCGCGTTTTCGTAGAACCGCCGCCAGATGAGGGACTCGACATTATGCGCCATGAGGACCCAAGGCTGGGAAACACGCCCCGCGCACGCGGCCGCGTAGGGAGTCCACTCGCAGTGCCAGAGGTCGGGCGGGTTTTCCTCGGCGATTCGCGAGACGAGCCGCAAGAGTCGGCCGCGGACATGCTTCTGCACAGAATAGGGCCGAGGCGACGCCAGATTGCGAAGCAGTCGCGCGGCGAAGGCCGGACCCCGGTTCGGCGGCAGGCGGTCGTCGATATATCGGACCGCGACACCGAGCTGTTCGAAATGCGCCTTGGCCGCGTCGCGCAGGCGGAAATCGTCCGGCGGATAACAGACATACTCGATCTCATGCCGCCTCGCGAGGCGCGCAACGAGATTGCCCGTACGAATTCGCTTTCCGGAATTCAGGGGGAAGGGCAATTCTTCATCGAGAATGACGACACGCATGGGGGGGCCTAACGCGGCTTATTCACCAACACGGTTTCACTTTGGGGGGATTCTTTTTTCTGTTTCCAGCCTTGGACGAGTTCCGCCAGGACGCCGCAGCCGGCTCCGACGTGGACGGTGAGGGCGGCGAGGGGGACGTAGAGGGCGATGAGGGGGTTGCCGTCGGACGTGGCGGCGGCCAGACCGACGGAGGCGGTGAGCGCCCCGTACAGTCCCAGGCAGCCGAAGTAGCCGAACGACGCAAGGGGGATCGCCAGGCAGACCAGCGGCCCAAGCAGCAGACCCAGCAGGAAAACAACCGGGAGGAGCGTGCCGAGTTCAAACGTCTCCGGGTGCTTGCGGAAGAGCCGCACGCGGCCCCGGCCGTAGCGGACCATCTGCCGGAACAGGCCGGGGAGGGACCCCCTGGGGTGGTATCGCACCACTATAGCGGGGGTAAAATAGCAGACCAGGCCGGCCCGGTCGCAGCGGTAGTTGAACTCGCCGTCCTCGTGGGCGTCGAAGGTTTCGTCGAAATGGCCGATTTCGTCGAAGACATGGCGGCGATAGGCGACGCCGACGCTTTTGGCGGGGACGACCTGGGGGGTGTTCGAGTAGATGAAGGACTCCGGGTGGTGGCCGAGCCGGGAGTTCCGCGCGGCGGCGACGGCCCTTTGCAGCGGGGTCGCCCCGGTGATGTCCAGCGGCTGGGGGCGGCCCAGGACGTCGGCCTTGGATTCCTCGAACGCGGCCGCGACGTTGGCGATGTAGTGGGGGGTGCCGATCTCGCAATGGCCGTCGACCACGACGACGACGTCCCCCTTCGCCTCGCGAACGCCGACGTTTCTGGCGGCGCTGGAAAGCCGCTTGGGATTGTGGAGGAGGCGGAAGTTGGGGTGGCCGGCCGCAAAGGCCTCGACGATTTCGGGCGTGCCGTCGTCGGAATCGCCATCGACGACGAGGACCTCGAACCGATCCGGGTCGTACTGCTGGGCGGCAAGTTCCCCCAATAAATTGGGTATATTCGCCGCTTCGTCGCGAACCGGGACGATCACCGACACGAACAGGGCCCGCTTCGTTTCCGCCCGGTCCGGACGGGACTCGGCGGAGGGCGTTTCGCGAAATCGGGCAGCGATGGACATGGGGCGGTTCTGGTCAGGGGAATTAAGTAAAGACTACGACACACGAAACGGACGGGGCAAGTTCTCCGTGGTACTCCTCGATGGTTGTGCTGGGGGGTCGGCGTACTTCGCCAGGACTGCGCCGACCGAGGAAAACCGAAAACTCGCGAGAAGCCGCTCGAGCCGGGCCTCGGTCTTACGCAAATTCACCCGATGCCGAAACCGGCTGGCGAGACCGATTCCCCGAACACGTGGTTGTCCGGGATCGATTTCCCAGGGATGCATGTAGAACATGAACGGCCGCCGCTCGACGTCGTTGATCCGGCTCAGACAGGCCCTGGTCCACCAAAACGGGTATAACCGGAAATACCCGCCCCCTCCGACGGGCAGATTCATTTTGCCCAGGCGACGGACCGTGGGTGGGAACTCCCAGAGCGATCCGGAGGGAGTTTCGATACGATGAATAAACCGCGACGCGCCCGGAATGCCATAACGGTCGTGGTGGATGGGAAAGACGCTGCTGTCGACTTCGAAGCCTTCCTCGACGAGGATTTCGTGCGCCCAGGGGGTTTCTCGGGTGATGGAGAAACTGGGCGCGCGAAACGCGTTGACCGGCTGGCCGGAAAGGTCTTGGAGGAGGCCCCGCGCGCGGCGGATATCCTCGCGGAAAAGGGTTGCCGATTGCGAATAGACGAGCCGGTGCCAATACCCGTGCGAGGCGACCTCGTGTCCGGCGAGGGCGATTTCGCGGACGAGGTCGGGCCGGCGGTCGGCGACCCAGCCAAGGACGAAGAAGGTCGCCATCACGTCATGCCGCGCGAGCCGGTCCAGAATGCGACGGGTATTCCGCTCGACGCGGAGTTCCCAATTCTCCCAATCGTCCCGGAGAATACGTCTTTCGAAGGCACTCACCTGGAAATAATCTTCAACGTCGACCGTGAAGGCGTTGACGAGTGGTCCTTCCTCCGCGGTCGCGGAGGGCTTCGCCGAGATATCGAGTTGTCGAGAGTGCAAAGCGCGAATCATCTCTCTTCTCACCTGGCCGCACACCGGATGTGGATTCAATACTTTGCGCCGCCGGACGGGTAGTCCGAACTATCGGCGTGGACGGTTCCTTCGGGAAGCGATAGGAGGAGCCTCCCTCCCTTATCCGACGAATGCTTCTTGGTGTCCGTGATATGCACGAATACCGTGTCGTCGAACTCGGGTTCGCGTTTCAGGCCGAAGGCCGGCAAGAGCACCCGCTCGGAGAACTTCACCAGGCGGCAGGAAGTGCAGAGGATGATGGAGAGGTCCATCCAAATGCCGGCGGTTTCGATGTATTCCAGGTCCAGGACGAGCTTCCGGCGGACGCACTCGACGTTCGTGTCCGGCGGCAGATTCAATTGGGCCAGGCCGGTGATGCCCGGCAGGACCTCGAGCCGCCGCATATAACCGGGGATCTTCTTCCGCAATTCCTCGACGAACTCCGGGCGTTCCGGCCGGGGACCGACCAGGGCCATTTCTCCCTTGAGGACGTTGATTAACTGGGGCAGTTCGTCCAGATGGAACTTGCGGAGGAAACGGCCGAGGAAGGTTACGCGGTTGTCCTTTCGCGCGGCCCATTTCGGCCCGTCCTTTTCCGCGTCTTGAACCATGCTCCGCAGTTTGTATAACTCGAACGATTTCCCGTGCTTTCCGACGCGGGTCTGCCGGTAGATGGCGGGTCCTCGCGACGTCAGGCGTACCAAAACCCCCAGAAACACCATCAGCGGAAATCCCGGAAGAAGGAATAGAAGGGCCAGGCCGCGCTGGAACAGGATTCTGGGGAACGACTCGGTCGTCGTCTCGTCGAATTCCATCCGCTTGTGCGTACCGTTGCGAGGCGTCGTCTCGTCCCCCGCGGGGACCGCCGGACGGCGATCTCGACCTCGCTTTAGCGTGTTCAGGTGATTCAAGGATGTCTGGCGTGGTTTTCTTGGCATGTGCATTATCGTTTCCGCAATTGCTCCTTTCGGCGGGAGATTGCCTCCCGCTCCCTTCACCCGGCCGGTACGTGGCGACCGAGTCGTTTCTCGAGGGTTACACTGACGGGTTTTAACAAACGGAACTTTTCTAGTGGCGGTACTCCGTATCCTAAAAGAATCACGATCCACTCTTCGTCGGATCGACCAGGTACTCCGTTACTTCGGGGAGAAACACCTTTAAGAACTCGCCGCACGCGTCGGTGTACTTCGGGTCGGTGACTTCCCGATCACCGGCATAGCCGGCGAGTTGAATCTTGTATAAATAGGGAAATCGGGCAAACGCGTATCGCGCGTCGGCCGCGGCGCTCCAGCCGCTTCCAGTACTCCATCCGTAGTAGACTTGCAACCGGTCGCCTTCAAGCTTTCGGGACTTGAAGCGGAGACTCCACAACCGGTCGTCCGATTGGGGGCTTCCGACCGGAACGGCGGCCCGCTTCGTGTCTTGCTGGTACGTTCGGCTGGAAAAACAGATTTCCGGAGAGTGGACGGCGATGGGGCCGGTCGGCCCGACGAGAATCGTCACGGTGACCTGCTCGCCGGTCCGTTCGTGCGTGTAACGGCGAAAGAGGTACCCCGCCGGCTCCAGTTGAAGAATCTCCTCGTCGGAGAGGGTCATATCCTTCTCCGCGACCCAGTCGCCGCACTGGAGTGGAAACTGGGCGAGCCGCTCTCCCGCGCGGATGAGTTCCTCGGGGGGGCCCCACCGGTGTGCCAGGCGGCCCTGCATTGCGCCGGAAAAGGCCGTCAGGCCAATCACGATGAACAGCCCCAGGATTAGCGTTTTCCAGGGAGTTTCGCGGACACGCCCGGCTGATCCGGCGGGGCATCCTTCGCGGGACATTTCCCCCGATTGGTCCGCGCGATCGCAAACGTCCGTTGACGGGTTCTTGGTCACTTTCGTTCTTTCTTCTCGGATTTCTTCCATGGGACGTTATTGGAGTGCTTCTTCGAGTTCGCTCTTGAGATCGATGTCGTGTTTCTGCAATTCCGCCTCGGCGAGCCCTCGCTCTTGGGCCAGCTTGAAACTCTCTTCGGCCCGGCCTCGTTCGCCGGTCCGCAGGTAGGCGACCGCGGCGTGGAGCAGATGCACCGGATCGGCTTCTTCCGGGGCAATCGCCTTTTCCAGCCACTGCAGGGCCTGGTCGTTTCGGCCCATGGCCAGCAGAATGGTTCCCTTCGTATCCAAAACGGCCGGGATCGCGCGGTTTCCGAACAGGGCCAAGGCCTTATCGACGTGTTTGAGGGCTTCCTCTTGACGCTGTGGCTTGTAGGTGAGGAGGGCGGCCAGATTGTTCAGTGTCGCCGGTTGGTTCGGGGCGATGGTCAGCACCTTTTCGTACAGGGCGATCGCGTCGTCCCCCCGGTCCTGGCGGATTCGCGTCGCCGCCGCCTCCAGCAGAAGTCGGACATCATTCGGGAATGACTCCACCGCCTTGGCAAGGAACGGATCGACGTCGGGGCTCGCCTTCAACTCGTCCACCGGCATTCCGCTAATGACCTGGAAGACGGCCATCGCGGCGGCTTGCGTAGATCGCGTATTGAACAGGTCGATCGCCGAGGAAAGGGCCTCGCCGGACTTCTTCTGAGCACTCAAGGCGGCACTCAAGGCCGACTTGGCCGCGGGGTCCAGCTCGACGGCGCGGCGGAACAGGGCCTCCGCCTGCTCGAACCGCCCAATTCCCATGCAATCGGCACCGAGCGAAACCAACGCGGCGGCCCGTCTGCGCGGGTCCTCCCCCGCGTCCTCCAAGAGCGTGGTTTCACGGTCTTGAAGCGCCTGGTCGATCTCGTCGCTCCGCTCGAGGGCGTTCCAGCAGGCAAGCTTGAGCGAAAACGCCCTTGGGCTGGGGGACGATTGCTCCAACTGCTCCGCCAGGAGGAGCGCCTCCTCCGCTTTTTCTCGTCTTAAGAGGAACTCCGCCAGGGCCCCCAGGGCCGCCGGCCGCGACTCGGACACCGTGACCGCCTGGCCGTACATTTGGCGGGCGGACTCCATTTCCCCTTCGCTCTCCAGGATTTCGGCCACGGCGAGACAGTCCACCATGGCTCCCGGTTCTTCCCTCGCCGCCAATTCCCGCAGAAGCGCCTTGGCCTCGGCCGCCCGCTCGGGGCCCTGCCGCAGCAATACCTGAGCCAGGGTCCTGCGGACCGGCAGCGACTGGGGATCTGCTTCGCGAGCGGATTCCAGGAGCGCTTCCGCCGCGGTGAGCGATTCCGCGTCGCCACGGTTAAGCAGTGTCGAGACCACTTCCAATTGGTCGTCCGGTCCTTCGGCCGCTTTCAGGGCGGCTTCGCGGTACTCGCTCGCCTTTTCCTCATCGCCGAGTCGCGCGTAGGCGTTCATGAACGCGCGGGCCTTGACGAATTCTCGCAACTTAGTCACCGTCTCGAGGCTGTCGAGAATCCGCCGGGCTTCCTCGCGCCGGCCTTGACTCAAGTACAGCTCGAGGAGCCCCATCTTGGAACGGTAATCGTCCGGGTCGCGCGCGAGGACGCGATTGAGAAACTGCTCCGCCTCCTTCGCGCCGGCCGTGGTACCGCGGGTGGCGAGAAAGACCGCCAGCCGCCGTTGGGCGGCCGACTTCGCGGCGCCTTCGCCGGCCTCCGCCGCGGCGCGAAAGTGTTTTTCCGCCTCGTCCGGCTCGCCGAGCAACTCATATGCCTCTCCGAGGAGGAGCTGGCGATCCAGCGTCTGAATTCCGTCGAACCGGGCGACCGCCTGGAGGAACCGGCGTGCCTCGTCGGTCCCCCGAGTCTCCAGGGTTTGGCGGAAGAGGGCCAAGAGGAGCGCCCTTTCGCCCTCCCCCGATTCACCTTCCATTTCCTCGCGGTCTCCCTCCGGCTTCGGCAAAGCCTCGTTGAGGGCCGTCACCAGAGGTTCGATTTCCGACATCCGGTCTTCGTCGAGAAGGATCCCGAGTGTTCCCGCGCGGGCCTGCATCAGCAACCGGACGGTGGCGGCTTGAAGCAGGGGATTCTCTCCCCCGAATTCCACCGCCTTGGCGTAGTATCTCAACCCGGCCTCGGCATCCCGGGCGGTGTTTTCGTATGCCGTTTCCGCTCCAGCCGTATCTCCGGACTGCTCCAGCCGCCGTCCTTCCTCCAAATGGAGCGCCGCTCGCCGCGCATGGAGCCGGACCGCCAGAAGCTGAAGCGGTGCCCATTCCAGACGGACGGTTTCGATCTTGGCGAAGAGTTCAAAGGCTTCGTCGAGCGACTGCGTGGCCGTCTCCCCCTCATCTCGGAGCAACCGCTGCGCCCGGTAATAGCACCAGAAGAACCCGTCCTCCCCCTCGATTTCGCGAAGTTCTGTCTCCCACGACTCCATTTCCGCGAAATCCCCGTCGCGGAGGGCGAATTCGAGGAGTTGGACCACCGGTTGCACCTGACGGGGCGCCTGCTCGTGCATCTCCAAGAGGGCCTTCCTGGCCGCGTCGCGGTCCCCGGCAAGCATGTCGATGATACGAATCTGGGTACGGAGGACCTGGGCGGTTTGTTCGTCCGCGTCTTCGAGCGCGTCTTGGAGGACCTTCCGGCCCGCCTCGGGTCCGCCGCGGCTCGCTGCCAGTTGGGCGTCGACCAGCGCGGTAAACGCCCTGTTGTCCGCCCGGGCCTTGGCCAGGGCAACGAGGCGATTGGCTTCTTCGCGGTCTGCGAGAATCTCGTACACGATCGCGAATTCCCGGAGTGCCACGGCATTGTCGGAGTAGTCCTCCTCGGCTTGCCGCAGCCGGTCGACAACCGCCTTCTTGGTCTCCTCGGAGGCGTCCGCCAGGGGCTTCCCTCGTGATAGGACCTCCACCTCCAAGAGGACCACGCGATAGGAGTCGTTCCAACCAGTCAGATCACTCTGTTTCAACCTGTTCAGCGTTGCTTCGACGGTCGACCAGTCTCTCTTCGCCTCCGGTTTGGCCCGCTCGCGCCTGGCCTGCAACTGTGCCAGCTCGAACAGCAGCCGTGGCGGAACCTTGACGTCCGTTTGGCGGACCAGCGACTCCACGGCGCCGATGGCTTCGGCGGTCTCACCTTCGTCGGCTTCCCCCTCGGCCAACCGGACTTGTGCGCCGAGGAATCCGATGAGCACATCGAATCTTTCGGCGGTTTCCCCAAGTTCCTCGCGACGCTCGCGCAGGGTCTTTTCAAGGGTTTCAAGCCGTTCTCCCATCCTCTCACCGGGTCGATAGAAGCCCTCGATCGCCTTGGAAAGACGCTCGAGGGATTCCTCCGGTTTCCCGGCCTTCAGCCATGCATTGGCGGCAAGAATGGACGCCGCCTTCGAACGAATCGCAAGATCAGTATCCCGGGCCAGCGCGTCATAGCTCTGCGCGGCCTGGGCGTAGGCCTGTTGAACGGAAGCCGCTTCCGAAACCGTCCCTGCAGTCCCTTCCGAACCGCCGGAGGCGATCCTTCCCATGTAAGCATCCCCCAGGCCGATCCGCAGTCTTTCCCGTTGAGGCGGTGTCAGGTCGCCTGATTCGGCGAGCCGATCGATACGGACGTACAAATCGATCGCTTCGTCGAATTTACCGCGTGCCGCGTGATAGGCCGCCGTGAGGAGGTCGCGTTCGGTTTGGGACTGCTGTGCTTGTCTGGCAGTCTGCCCTGAGCCGCGCATCCGTTCCAGTAAGTCCCGTCCCAGTAAGTCCCGGAAACGGGCCACCGCCTTGGCCGTTTCCTCGCTCCGCGGGGCATGTTCGATGAGCGTGGACGCAACCGAGTGGGCGAGGGCGGGATTCGCATTCTCTCCTTGCCTGTTCAGACAGGCTTCCCAGGTGCGGACGGCCGCCTCCCAGTCTCCTTCGGCCAACCGGATTCGTCCAAGCAATTCCGCGGCGGAGACATTGGTAGGGCTCTCTTTAAGAATTCTCTCGCAATAAGCCGCCCCCTCGGCCAAGGCCTTCTGGCTCGCGGCTTCGCTCCGTTGCCGCGACGACGCCAGATGCCTCTCGTATGCCTCGCCCGCCAGCCGGATAAGCACTCGCGGATCGTCTCCGGCAAGCTGCTCGGCCTTCTCGAGGTCCGCCGTCGCGTCTTGCCCCCTATTGAACTGGCGGAGATAGTCGTATCGCAGCAAAAGCCCGCCCAGGGGGTCTTCCTTCCGCTCGGGGTCGTCGTCCCAATGGGCGACGACGTCGTCCATGCGTCGGTCGGCCTCTATGTCGCGTTCTTGGGGCGGTTTCGCCAGCCATGCCTCGTCCAACAGGTCTCCGGCGACGTCTTTCGGCCGGCTTGGGGCACGCAGTATCCGCGCGAGGGCCCCGCTCAACTCCGGATCGTACGGGTTTCGCTCCAGCGCCGCCTCGAAAAGCCCGCTCATCGCCGAGACATCTCCGAGCCCCGGAATCGGCGCGCACGTTTCCTTGATCGACGCGCGCAGGTCCTCCACCACCCGCGTGCCAGTTTCATACTGCGCGATCAACGCCAGGGCGAACCACTTGAGTCCGGCAGCGCTTTCCGGATCGTTCTTCAGCAGTTCCTCCGCCTGTTTCCCGGCGTCCGTGAAACGTCTTCTCGCCAGCAACAGCTCTGCGCGGCGTGCCCGAAGACGCGGCGTTTCCTCGTCGTCGGCGACGCTTAGTGCCTGGTCGTACAGTCGAATCGCCCGATCCGTCGTCTGGGTCGAGCCGATTCCCTTGTCGTACGTCTCGGCCAACTGAACGGCAATCTGCGTGTTTTCCGGGTTTTTCTGCAGATACTGGTAGAGGTATTCGGCCGCCTTGGCGAATTCCCCCTGCTCCTCCAATTCCGCCGCCCGTTCCAGCAATGCCGATTCCAATCGCCGGTCCTGAAACGCATACCACGCTACGGCCACCGCCGCCAAAACGACGAAGGGGAGGCCCGTCGCGATCAGGAAGCGGTAGTTGGGCAGGAGCCGTTTGTGTTCGGGCTTGTGTTTCGCCATCGTTGCTTTCGGGAGTCAAACCTGGTTTCGTGAAACTCGTTTTCGTGCCGCGTTTACCGGGGGGTCCATCACGTTCTTTGGACCGTTTCGTAGTAGGCGTACTCGCCGTAGCGCGACGTGTAGCTGTGGTAAGGAACGCCGTTGAGGACCGCGCCGACCGAGGGGCTGCCGACCATCGACAGCCGGTTGCAGGCCTCCTCGATCTGGTCGGAACGGCTGATATTGAGCATCGCGCAGACCAGCGAGGCGTCGGCGATCTTCGCCACCACCAGCGACTCGGCCGCCGCGAGGATCGGGGGGGTGTCCAGAAATACGAATTCATACCGCGACACGGCCCAGTCCAGAAACCGCGTGAGGTTCTCTTCGCTGAACAGGGAATGGGGGCTTTCCCTCAATTCCCCGGCGCACAAGACGTCGAAATTCTCCAGCGAGGTCTGATTCACGCAGTCCTCCGCGGCGGCGTCTCCCCGGAGAACGTCCGTCAATCCGGGACCGAGCGGCGCGTCGAAATACTTGTGCAGGTCCGGAAGCCGGGTGTCGCAGTCTACCAGCAGCACCCTTTTCTTCCGCGACCGGGCCGTGCTCATGGCCAGTTGCGAGCAGACGCTCGTTTTTCCCTCGTTGTTCACCGCGCTGGTCACGGCGAAGACCCTCGCATCCTTCCACTCTTCGGAAAGGATCAGCTTCGTCCGCAGGGCGTTGAAGCTCTCTTCGAAGAGATAGGCGCTGCGGCTACTGGGCCCCCGCGCCGCTCCGATTCGGCGCCGCGGCAATTCGGCGATCTCGCCGACGACCGGCAGACGCGAGATCTGGTGCAGGGTTTCCACGCTGCGGATCCGGCGGCGGAGCAGTTCCAATAACACCGCGATTCCGAAAGGAAACCCCATGCAACCGGCGACCGCGACGCCCACTTCCTTGATTGGATACGCGGTGACCGGCTGGGTGGGCACCTCGGCCCATTCCTGAACACGGATTCGTTGGGGTGCCTTCCGTTCCGTCTGCAGCTCGACCCGTCGCGCGGAGATTCGCCGCAGAACGTCCTCCTGCTGGGCGAGTTCCGCCTGCATGAACTGGATGGCCAACTCGCCCGTATTGTCGGTCTGCACGTTCGCGCGTTCCTGTTAGTACCGGTCCTCCAAGACCTTCATCTTCGTTACGAATCGGTTCAGGTCGGCTTCGGCCTTCGCCAAACCGGCCTGCTGTTCACGACGCAACTCCTCGCGCAGCTCCTCGCGGGCGGTAATCTCTAGCGTATCCATGTGCGACTTCAGCAGTCCCCTGATCTCCTCCATCTCCAACTCGATCCGGAGGCATCGCTCGTTGCCCCGCCCGCCGGAGACCAGCCGCTGCGTTTCGTGCAGTTCGGCCGATAGGGCGGCGATTCGCCGTTGAAGCCGCTGCGTCTCCAGGTCGGATTCGATCCGTCTTCTCACCGCCACCTCGGATACCGGAAGCGTCTCGGGAGAACTCGTCCGCATTATCTCGATCTGGGCCTTGAGCACCTCGATCTCCACCTCGGCCTCCGTCTTCTGGGCAAGCAGTCCGGACAGCGGCGTCGCCAGCGGAAACGCGGCCCCTCCGGAACTCAGATGGATCGCGGCCGCACCGGGCGTCTCCTCGATCTTCTTGCGAAGCTGCTCGCGCTGCTGGTGAAGTACTCTCTCGCGCGCGGCGATCTCGTCGTCGAGAAGGCTGACGAAGCGTTCCTTTTTCCTGTCTTCGTCGTCGAAGTATTCCATGATGAATTGCTGGACGACCGTGTTGACGATCCGCGCCGCGTCCACCGGGAATCGGCTGCGGAATCCGACTTGAAGGAATTCCGACTTACCCCAGGTGGTCTGCAATTCCTGGCGAAGGTACGCGACCTTGTCCTCCTTGTCCGCCAATTCCGGAAGCGACGCGATCGACTTCTGATATTGCACTACCGCGTCCACCGAACCCGATTGGGCGTCCCCGCCGCCACGCGGCGACCGGCCGGAACCCGGTTCTTCCCGGTCAAGCTCCCGCGACTCCAAAACGGCCGCCAAAAGCCTTCGGCTACGCAGAATGCTTTTCTGCGTTTCAATGAAACGGTCCAATTCCCGAGAATTGGAATCGTTGATCTGGTAGGCGAGGTACGGTTGCTGGGTTTCGATTCTGACCAGCGCATACGCCTCGTAGACGGGCTCCCACCAGTACAGGATTGCCGCCACCGCGATTCCGGTAAGAAAAACCCCTACCGGCAACGCCCATTTCCAACTGTCGCGAATGGCCATGAGGACCATCTTCGGGTCAACCTGCACCCCCCCGGCGGCCCCAGGGGGGATGGGACGCACGGGCCGCGGCGCCGGGGCGGGGGCCAAGGGACCTTCGTGGGTCGGACGTCGGGGTCGGTCGATTTCGTGTGGATGACTCACGTGGGGATACTCCAGGGGGATGGTCAACGGCTACCGCTTACGGCCACGTCGGCCGGTTTCGTATGCGCACGGACCGCACCGCTACACGGCGCGGACGAGGAACTCTTCTCGGCGGGCAATTTGCCGCGCTTCCCGCCGGGGGGAAGCCGCAAAAGGGCCTCCGGGGCCACTTCTTCCTCCGCGATGAACGCGCGGTTCAAGTACCACAACACCAGGGCGAAGAGACCCGCCGCGAACGGAATCATGAACCAGCCGGCCAGGTCGTGCGTGAAGGTGTGGGCCGCCTCGCTCGAGAAGTACTGGCTCAACATGCCAGTCACCACGATCCGCGTGGAATTCGCGATGAGCGTGACCGGGATGACCGAAAGGGCGACGACCGCCTTTTGCCAAATCGGGCGGCGGACGATGACGATGTAGGCGAACGCCAGGGCGAGAATGCCGACGAAAATCCGCAATCCCGAACAGGCTTGAACCACCTCGAGCCGCGTTTCACCCAGCAAAATCGTGTTCCCTTCCGCCAGCGCCGGCTGGCCGAAAAACCGCAATCCGCCGGTGCTGAGCTTCGTGGCGATTCTCTGCAAGGGAAGGCTCAACATCCGTTCCGCGCTGAACGGGAGTGGAATCATGAAGAACAAGAACGCGATCGCCGGAGACGCCCACCAGAGGACCCGCCACCCGGCGAACAGCCAGACGACGCCGGCGCACCAAATGATCATCGACCAGGCATCGACCGAGCCCAAATAGTAATAGCCCCCCAGCCACCGCAGGCCGAGACTGGCGAAAAGCAGAACGAGCCCCCCCCAGGCGATCCGACCGGCCATCCCGGGGAACGAATCCCGTCGCACCCATAAAAGGAATAGGGCGACCGGAACCACGAAATAGCCGTGCGAATAATCCGGCTGCGTGTCCCACTGGCGGACCGTCTCCGCCAGGGTGGGCCAATAGCTCCAAAGGAAAGCGATCAGCAGGGGTACGATCGTCACACCCAAAACGGCCCACCGTCGCGGAGAGACGCTACGGACGAAAGCGAGGAAATCGCCCGTGGGGTCGGGTCTTGCGCTGGTTTGTTGCATGGTACTCATTATTCAAGCCACCTGATCTAAAGGGCAAAAACACGCCGGAACACCGAATGGCGGGAAAAAGGCGACGGCGCGCCGAGCAAAAGACCCTCGGCCGCGCAAACCTTCCACGCTGGATGCGCGCACCAATCTTATGCGGCGCGAATCGGGCGGAAGCCGCGAACGGACGTAAAATGGGGTGGGAGTTGATTCAACAGGTTACCAATAACCGCGATTTCTGCACGCCCATCGGCCTAACCGGCGATAAACACACATTGATTGGGTGTTCAACATCGCCGCAACCCCGACGGTGACCGCCACCGCCTGGTAAAACGCGCTCGAATCGGTAAAGTTCGGCCTCGGCAGCAACTCCCTGTGTTGCCAACCGGATTGTCTTTTTGTTGCTGTTTACAGAACTTTTGTTTTCGGGCAGGTAAACCGGCCCGCGTGAGTTACCGTTACCTCCAAATTGGGTTGGGTCTCATTCGTCACTAAACTTGCTGGTACATGGTTGTCGCTGATCGAACGAAATCCCTCTCTTCGCGTGACAAGCAAAACGCACATCCCGTGGCAGCCATTGTCGAACCCGGCTCCGCGTCGGCGGGTACCGGTTCCCTCGGACAGCACTTCCCTGCAACGCGTTTGTCTTGCTGATTAAAGACCCAGTATAACCACGGCCGCGTGTCCGTCAATCATTTGCCGACTCGAACGACCAATTTCATTGGTTTTTTTTCCCGGGCGAGACGTAATCTATGCGTGTTAGCGAGTTTGTAGCGGAAATGCGCGAAATGACGTTGACAAAACGCCACGTGTGTGACGTCGCCATCCCCCGATAACCGGCCCAAAACGGCCGGAAACCACCCCGATGAGCAGTTTGCGCACCCTTCCTGTTTTGCCGAGTCGGATATATTTTACCCATCTTTGCAAGAACCAAGGCAGTTTCGGTCTAATGAGTTATGGATCCGATACCCCAATCGCGATCTTGGGAGTGCCGTGCAAAGCCCGAATCGGGCCGCCGTCGGAGGTGGCCTTTTGCGATTGCGGCCCCTTGTCGCGTGTGCCGCTCACGAGTGTTTAGTTGAACTCCCCGTTTGTTTGCAACTTATCGAAGAAAGCACCATCATGAGAACCAGTTTTACTTTCCTCGCCTTGGCCGCCCTCGTCGCGGCGGTTCTTTTCGTCCCGGCCGCGGAGGCCACGCAAATCGTCCCCGGCAGCCAGTACACCCTCCACTTTTCCAACTTGGACCAGAGCTTCGGCAGCGGCGGGCTGTTCCAGTACGACTGGACCGACCCGGCCGTCGACGACTACAGCGTCTACGGCTACGCCCCGGAAGCCACCTGGAACGGCGGCAAGGGGTTCTACTCGTTCTGTCTCGAAAAGAACGAACTGATCCACCCCAACCGGAGCTACTACGCCGAGTTGAGCCTCATCCAGAAGTCGGACTCCGATGACACGGCGGCCGTCGCCGGAGGCACCGGGGCCATCGACTACGGCACGTTCTGGGGCGACCCGATCAGCAACGCCACCGCCTATTTGTACTACATGTTCGCCACCGGCCAGTTCGGCGACCTCAACGACAACGCCAACAACATCCCCGGTTTGACCGACGCGCAAGCGGTGAAGGCCCTCCAAGACGCCATTTGGGCGTACGAAGAGGAGATCAGCGCTCCTGCTTCCAACTGGTTCATGGACCAGGTGGACGCCTACTTCGGCGTCGGCGGAGCTGGCGAGGCCTACAGCGCCTTGGACAACTACGACGCCGGCGCCGACGGCCCGTTGTTTCCCAAACTGGACGGCTCGGGCATTCCGGTCGGCAAATACACCGTCTACGCGGTGAATACCACCTACATGGACACCGGCGCCCGGGCCCAGGACACGCTGTTCATGACATACTACGACTACCCGACCGGCGTCATCCCGGAGCCGACGGCCCTGTTGATCTGGGCGTTGGGGCTGTCCCTGGCCGGCCTCGGCCGCCGCGGCAGGAAAAACTAACTTCCCGACACGCTCATAAAGACATTCCAACCTCACCCCCCCCACGGCGGTGATTCGGTCCTATCCGACCGGTCACCGCCGTTTTTTACAGGACCTGCGCGCGACCAACTCGGCTCCATGGATCCGCGCCCGAAAACCACCCCCCGAGTTAGCGAATCGCGTTACCTATGTTACCCATCTTCTCCATTGTAAACACCTGGGGAAAAATTTCTCGGAAAATTTCGGCTCCGGCTGCAAGAAACGCCCTTGAGCGGCCTACCGCATTATGTACGAGGGAAACAAGCTCCCGTTCGGGGAGTGGCGACATCGGAGGGCCAGCCCTTTAGAAGCTGTTATCCCGCGTGTGATTAGGATTGCAAGAGTAGCCTTTGCCTCCGAGACAAGAAGATAAGGATACCGATTATGAGAAAAGTTCTTTTTGGCGCGATTGCCTTGTCCCTGGTGTTAGGGATGGGGGGGGCCGCGTGGGCAACGCCGTTGGCCGTCAATACATGGTACGACCTTCAGTACTCTGGGATTCACAGAGGTAGCAGTACCATCGCGGTGAACATCGGCGGTTCGCCGTACAATGTTTACGGTGGAACGTTGAAGTATGACTTCACTGGCGTTGGCGGTGATAATTCGCTCAGTATCGACTATACGGCTCCTGAATACGGTTACGACAGCAAAGCAACCGTTACCGAGAACAATAATATGTTCTTTTTGACGTTCTGTATCGAGTCGCGCGAGCTGACCTCTGGCGTCAATGCGGGGAAGCTGAATTACACTGAGAGCTTCGATGAGAACGACCCGGATACGACTAATGCAGTTCAAGGCGGCACTGGGTCTAGCACGGGTGACCCCATTAGTAAGGCGACGGCGTGGTTGTATTACGCGTTCGCCAGGGATTTGCTCGGTTTCGACTACAATTCCGGCGGCGTTAATGGCGCTGGCTTTTCCGGTACCGATGTGGACGTGCTGCAGAAGACGATCTGGTATCTGGAGGGAGAGTGGACTGGTACCTTTGACAATAAGTACCTCACTGCGGCTGCTGGTCTTGGATACGACATAGATTATGACTCTTCGGAGCACTACGATGTCTCAGCGCCTATCGCGACGGAATACCGGGACGGCAATACTTACGACTACTATGTCTATGCCGTGAATGCTGAGCACCACGGCAGCACCTATATTACCCAAGATGGCCTATTCATGATGGCCGAGATCACCGAAGGGGTTATTCCGGAACCCTCGACATTCCTGATATGGGGAGTTGGTGTTCTCGTCGCTGGGCTGTTTTGCCGTCGTGTGAGATAGTCATACGCGCGGCCAGTGTAACGCAAAGAAATACTGCGGTGGTTAGTTCGCTGGGAATTGACCACCGTTTTTTTCTTTCTTGTCGGTATTTCGCGTAGGCGCGGCGGTGCTGTTTGGGGCAAGGCTTGTCTTGCGCTAGTCATCTTTCGGAAGACGGTGCTTGCAGCTCCGAAGAACCTCATTATCCCTCTTTAGAGGTACTGCCGCGCTCGAGGTGCGGACCGCAGGGAGCCTGTTCTGAGAAGAGCCGGTGAGCAGTCCTTTTACGGAGGGGCTTGATTTTACTCTTATCTGACCAAATTCTTGGGCTCCGATGTCTCGGGCGCATTTCGCACTTTGTAGGGCTCACGAGGCCTGTTTGTAGGCGTTGCTGC
>CAZFQG010000036.1:0-38384 GCA_964520785.1 uncultured Planctomycetaceae bacterium
ATCATGACGGCGTTGGTCGCCTTGGGTAGTTTTTTTACCAGGTCGCGGAAGGTCGGTTCCGCCGACCCGCGGCCGGTGAAAAACGCCAGGGTGATCAGCACCGCGAACACGAACGTGGTTCGAGAGAGGGGGCGGCTCGCGTGGAAGCCGCGGCCGGCGGGGGCTCGATCAAGGAACGGTCTCATCGATTGATCTCCAAGTCTTTCGGATAGAAGAACGACGTCAAAAGAAACCACATCCCACCCGGTACGGTTCATGGCTGGGTATGCATCTACGAATCTCACGAACGCGCCGATCCGTTCTCGTAAAGCGTAAAGTAACGGAATATACACCAACGCGGGAAAGTATAGGTTTTGCGGGTTGCTAAGTCAATGGGCGCAGCGAAACGGCCGGCACCCCTCGCCATGGGGGATAGCCGGTTTCTTCGTGGCCTGATGAAGCGAAACAAACCTCGCGTCAACTACCGGCGGACACGCGGGACGGAGGTTCGCGAAGTCCCGGCGAAAGAGCCTACGAATGTCTATGTTGGTTCATTTTCGCAGCCTGGGTTAACTCCGTACGCCGACGCGTTCCTCGGCAACGGCCGGACGGCGCATGGAGTTGCTCGCGCCCCTCGCTGGGGCCTTTTCACGGCTCGACGATGCAATAGAGATGTTTACTTCCGCGGATGAACAGTTCCCGATCGACCAGGGCGAAGGACGCGTCGACCCCGTCATCCAATCTATTCGTGGCGAGGATGCTCAGTTCTCGGCCGTGTTGAAGCACGAGCGTCGTGCCGCCGCGGTCGGTGAGGTAGATTCGCCCCTGTGCGATCACCGGAGAGGCATATATCTCTCGCAGTCGCGGCAATCGCTCCGGGCCGAAGACGACCTCGCCCGTCTTTGCGTCGAGGCAGGAGAGGATTGAGGTAAGCCCTTTCACGTGATAGAGCAGACCTCCATACAGGAGAGGCGAAGAGACATACGCCCCGGAATCGTCGCGATGCCACGCGACCTGCGCCGTGCCGGTAATGTCGCCTTGGGCCGTAAGCGGCATCGCCGAGATGGCATAGCCCTGACGTCCGGTCGTGCAGTAGACCAGTTCGTCGCACGCGACGGGGCATGCGACCGGGTTGAGCGCCTGGCCGCCGCACTCCCAGATCAGCCGCCCGTCCTCGGGGTCGTAGCTTCGCACCCGCGTCGTACCGTGCAAGATCACCTGTGTCTTGCCGCCGGCGTGGACGACCAGAGGCGTTGACCAGGTGGTCGGCTCATCACGGTCGACCACCCAGAGCGTCTCACCGGTTTTGCGGTCCAGGGCGACGACGGACGACTGGTCCTCCTGGTCCCACGGAACGATCAGCTTTTCGCCACACAGCACGGGCGAGCTTCCTTCCCCGAAGGCGTTGCGAATGCGCAGCTCACCCAAGTCGCGTTTCCATTTGAGGACGCCCTCCATGTCGTAGCAGTAGAAGCCGCGCGAACCGAAGGTCACGTAGAGGTACTCCCCGTCCGTGCTTGGCGACCCTGACGCGAACGTACCGGTGGAATGGTGACCCTCGTGTGGGACTTCCTCGGTTGCGACCCGCTTCCAAAGCTCCTTGCCGGTGTCGCGGTCGCAACACAGTACGGTGAAGCGGTAGTAGTGGCGCGGAACGCTCGATCGAAATCGGCGCCGGCGACCGTCTTCGCGCGGAGAAGTTCCCGCCTCCGTCGCGGCCCCCTCGACCGCCTCCACCTCGCGGTCCGTTCGCACCGCCGTGACGACGAAAACGCGGTCATTCCAGACGATCGGCGTCGCGCTTCCCTCACCCGGGATTTCCACCTTCCATTTGATATTCTCCGTCTCACCCCATTGCACGGGGGGATCCGCCATCGGCGCCGTGCCGTTCGCATTCGGCCCGCGCCACTGGTGCCAATTCCGGACGAGGCTTGTTTCCAAATCGGCCGCAAGGACGCCAGTCGCCAGAAACCAAATAATCGCGAAGAAAAAGACTGAATGTTTCACCGTTGTCCTCGCTTTTAGGGGGTCGATCTCGTATTATTCGCGTGGATGACGTGAGATCGTAGGCATTCTTTCGCCGCGAAAAACAGTACTCGATCGCTCAATCACCACAAAGGCGCAGCCCTATGTTAGCCGACCCGGTTTGCGCGTGTCAACAACCGGCTCCGGGGCGCAAAGGCGGACGGCGATCCGCGTACCAGACAATGCGGAAAACCAACCTTAAATGGACCCAATATCGAACCACCGACTTCGAATGAGCTAACAGACTCCGCAAATGCCACCCGTTTGCGCATCCAGCCCCCGATTGCGTGGGTATACACAAACAAGGGACATGCGAAAGAACTCGGTCGTCGCTGTCTCGCCGTCGTTTCGCCCCCACCTTCCTTGGGATACGCCGTCTACCCGGCCGAAGCCGAATAGAAGTGCGCCGGGCGGTTTGAAGAGCTGCGACGAAAGCGGAGGGGACGATAATCCCCTCGCATGGGCCGATTGCCGCTTTCGTCTTGCTTCGGAAACGGGAATTTCATATAATAGAGTGCGAACGGGCAAGGCAACCCGAGTTGCTGGCGGGGGTTTCCAGTCGAATTTAACCAACATGAGGGGGGTGAACAGTGCCGCTTCTCGAAATTGACCGGCGACTCCTGGAACGTTGCATCGAGCGAAAACCGGGAGCGTGGGAGGACTTCGTCAACCGCTTTCTCGGGTTGATTATTCACGTTGTCAACCACTCCGTTCAGTCACGTAATTTAACGATATCCCCTGAAGACCGGGATGATCTTTGCGCAGAGTTTTTTTTGCGCATTCTTCACAACGACTTTGCCATCTTGCGCCGCTTTCGTGGACAGAGCAGTTTGGCAACCTATTTGACCGTCGTCGCCAGGCGAATCGTCGTGCGCGAACTCGTTTCGCGATTCGCGAAAGGTCAGGCCGTTCATATGGACACAGAGGGATTCGTGGACGAACATAAGCCCTCGCAATGGTTGGAGGATCGCGAGGAAGTGAGCCGTCTTCTGGAGGAACTCAGCGAGAAAGATGCCGAGGCGGTACGGCTTTTTTACTTTGAAGGTCGATCATATAGCGAAATCGCATCCGCGATCCAGGTCCCGGAGAACAGTATCGGGCCCATTCTGAGCCGCGCCCGAGAAAAGATGCGGCACCTTGCGCTTCAAGAGCGGACCTAAGATCGAGTTCCGGGAAGGCCTCCACTCGCGACTGTCTATCACATTGCTCTTGCACCTTTTCTTCAAATTCCAGAGAATAAGTGACCATAAAGTTGCTATAATTCTTTTTTCTGGAATTTTTTAGAATTTCCTGAATGCATGTCCGAGTCGGCTATGTCGCGTTCTCCTTCGCTCTTGCGGCGATTCTGGCGGGAGTCATCCTTTGGGCTCGCGAACCTCTTTTGGATTACCATGCGCGGCGACTGGCGCGCGCCCTCCCGGCCGCCCCGGATGTTCAGGTCGAACCTACCCTCCGGAGAATCGCGCATCTCGGACGCCCCGGGTTTCGTGCGTTGCTGCGGCAGATGGAGTCCCCACGCGAGATCGTCGCGCAAACCGCGACGGAACTCGTGATCACGTTGGCCGAAGAATGGGAGAGCGGTTCGCCGCGGCAAGCGGATGCCTTACTGGCCGATCTGATGGTTCACCTTGCGAACCGTCGTGATTCCTATCCCCCTTCGATACGAGGCGCGTCGAAAACCTTGGCTCTGCGGGTTCTGAAGAGACCGATGCTGTATGCCGGACGTCCCCGAGTGGAGGTCTTCGCCGCGTGCGAGCGTCTTCTTCAAGGTCCGCCACGGTTCGATGCCGGTCGGACATTGGAGTTTGATAAGAACATTGATCCGCCGGTATTCGGAAGACCCGTTCCGACGGAACAAGATGAGCAGGTCGCAGAAAACCCTGGCGTCCGGCAGGCCGCGGACTGGCGGGACGGCGTCGTCGAAAGCGTGGCATCGCTCCCGGGTGGCGGACTGGATCGCTTGCCCCAGTTGGACCGCCCCGCGTCGATTGGCTCGGGGTTTAATCAAGATCACACGGAAGGAGGAGGGCTTCCGGAGTTACTTCCCCCCAACCGTGGTGCCACCGTTCTGCCCGTCCGGAATTCGAGGACCGAGAAGGAATGCTCCCCCCAGGCGGCGGAGAACGAGAATTCGAGCGGTGTTCGCGGTTTGTCGGCGGTGGAAAAGTCGTTGACTCCGGCGAAACCTCCTGAAACGGCTTTGGCGACCGGCTTAGCGAAGCCCCGCCTTTATGAAGTGATGCGAAGTTACGCGACCGGCTCGGGCGAGGAGGCAGCGGAGGCGGAACGTCGCCTAGTCGAATGCGGCTTCAGGTCGATCCACCTCCGATTGACGAAGAGGCTTTTTCACGAGGACTTCGAGATCCGCCGCACTTTGGCTCGCGTCTTGCCGGACGTTCCGGGGGTTCGCGCCGAGACCTGGTTGTTGTATCTTTGTCACGACAAGGAACCGATCGTTCGCGAGACGGCCATGGGAATGCTTCTCACGTTGGACAATCCCAAGGTGATCCGCGAGGCCCAACGAATTGTCGCCGGCGCAACGAACCACGATGACTACCTCCAACAAGAGCCTTATTGAGCTTCTCCTCATTCTTACCGGTGCGGGTCTTGGCATCCTGGTCGGACTTCTGTTCGGGCACGACATGTGGCTTGCTTCGGGAGGACCGTCCGCGAGACTTGATATTCTATCGCGGACGCTGGAGCAGAAGGCGGAGGCGATCGACGCCGCGCTGGCGGAGGAGGACGTCCGGGAAGCACGGCGACTCGAGGAACACCTCCCGAAAATTCGCGCCGAGCGGAAACGAGTGGAAAACCTCGCCGCGGAGACCGCGACGAAAAACCTGGGCGGCTATCTCGCGGCGTGGCAGGTCATCCGAATTCTGGGCGACGTGTTTCTCCGCGCACTCATGCTCGTGGTGATTCCCCTGGTTTTCACCAGTATCGTGACCGGCGTTACCTCGCTGGGTGACATGCGGACGCTCGGTCGGTTCGGGGGCTGGACGCTTTTCTATTACTTGAGTACCAGCGGTGTCGCGGTGATCATCGGGATCGTATTGGTCCAATCGATCGGCCCGGGCAGGAATTCGGACGATACCTTCGCGTACGTCGATCCTACGATCGTCGAAAAGGGGGATCGAACCGTTACCGACACCCTATTGGAAGTCGTAACCGGTGATCCGGACGAACCGGGAAGCGGGATGATTCCGAAGAACCTTTTTCGTGCCGCCTCCGAGGGGAACGTTCTTGCCCTCATTCTATTCGCCATCGCGCTGGGCGCGTCGCTGACGTTGGTGGGCGAAGTGGGCGAAACGGCGGTCCGTTTCTTTCTGTCTCTCAACGAGGCCGTTTTGCGGATCGTTCGCTGGATCATCGCGATTGCCCCTTTGGGTATCTTCGGCTTGATCGCCTCGAAGATCGCCGAGGTCGGCGGGGCGGCCGGATTCGGCGAAGAAGTCACCCGGCTTGCGTGGCTGGTCGGCACGACGACGCTGGGTCTCTTCATCCATGCCGTCTTCTTGTGCATCGTGCTGATCGTGGTCGGACGGCGCAACCCGTTCACGTACATCTACCAGTTGACGCGAGCGCTCGTCACGGCGATGAGCACCGACAGTTCCTCCGCGACGTTGCCGGTGACGATTGAATGCGTGGAAGAGGCGGGAGTATCGAAGGAATCGGCCGGATTCGTTCTTCCTCTCGGCGCGACGATGAACATGGACGGTACGGCCCTCTACGAGGCGGTCGTCGCGATCTTCATCGCCCAGTCGCTCGGGATCGCGTTGGGACCCGGCGCGATGGTCATCATATTTCTCACCGCCACCCTCGCGGCCATCGGGGCCCCGGGAATTCCCAGCGCCGGATTAGTGACGTTGATCATCGTATTGACCGCCGTGGGGCTTCCCGCCAGTGGCATCGGCACCATCCTGGCAATCGACTGGTTCCTTGACCGCGAGCGGACGACGCTGAACGTCTTCGGCGACGCGGTCGGCGCCGCTTGCATTGACCGGCTCAGGCGATAACGTCGCCGGGTTCAAGCAGCGAAGCCGGCGGCAATTCCAATCCGGCAGCCGCACGAACGCCGCGGCGCCTCGCCCCGAGTTCTTCGAGCCAGGCCGCTTCGGCCGCCTGCCGCGGATCGAACGACCGTGCCGCCTCCGCCCAAACGACGTCCGCGGCCGCGATTCTGGCGGGGGTACTTGCCTCGCTTGCGGCGCTGGCGACGCCGCGACCCCAATTCGCGCGTACGATACCAAGATCGAGCGTCCCCACGACGCCGTCCCCGGAGGGGTCGCCGTCGAGCAGATTCCCCGGCACGACGTCCGTCCGTCCCCAGTTCGCGCGGATAATGTCCAAATCCTCGGTATCGACGAACCCGTCCGCGTTGAGGTCTCCTTCGATTCCACCGAGCCAGGGAACCTCTCCCGCCGAGCGGCCCGAAGCCGACCAGTTCGCTCCCACGTCCCCGAACAACTCCGCGGCGATCCGGTGCAGCGACTCTCCGCCCATCGGGACCGGCCACTCCACCGTGCCGCCGTACGACACGACGTCTTCGAGCGTGTAAGGAGTCGTGAAGGGGGCCTCCGGCCGACGCGGGTTGGCACGTTCCAGAACCAGTCGGTCGCCGGAATCGCTCAGGTCGCCGAGAAACGGTCCCACTGGAACGATCGGGCGACCGACGTACGCTTGGAACTCGGCGAGCGTCTCCGAATCCATTGGATCAAAACCGGTAACGACCAGGCTTGCCCCCGGCTCGACGACCGTCGCGCCGAAGAGGTAATGAACACCCCCTCCTAAATGCCAATCGGTTAGGTCGACCGATCCCGCGGTGGGGTTGTGAATCTCGATGAACTCGAACCCGTTCTCCGAAGGGAGGTAATGGATTTCGCTTATGATTACCGGTCCGACGCGGGGCGGAGCATTCTCTGCCCCGAGGGTGACCTCGGCCGCCGGATACAGATATCCGGAGCCGTTCGGCCACCGAGCGAACGATTCACCGGACGCGGCCGCCTTGAACGCGACGTGGTCCGCGAACCGGAACGGTTCGCCCGACGCGTCCGTCTCGATCAGCCATATCTGGCCGCCGAAGACACCGCTTAGGGAGAATCCCGTGCCGCCCTGGTTGAATTCGGCCTCGGTGAAGACGACATAACCGCCCGGTTCGATAACGGTTCCGTCCGGAACACGGAATCGGAATGGATGCTCGTCCGAATCGGTAAGAAACCAGCCGCCGATCTCGACCGCGGCACCGGCCGTGTTGTGAAGCTCGATCGCGTCGGCGCCGGAAGGGCCACCGTTGGACAGAACCTCGTTGACGACGACGTTCTTACGGACCTCCCGCGAATACGTTCCCGGCGAGCCGAGCCACTCCGCGCTGTCCCGCCAATTCGCCGGATTCGCGTAATCGCCGTCGGGGTCGACGATTTCGAGCGACCCCCCTTGCCCATCGGCGCGCCGCGGCCATTCGCCGCCGTCATCATAGACGAAGTGATGGACCGGGCCGGGGCGGTGATCCAGCAAGAGGATCATTTCCCCCGAGTTCGAGAGGTTGCCGGAGTAGGTTCCGAGGATCGGAACACCGCTACCGTATCGTTTGACGAACGCCTCGCGATTCGACACGACCACTACCGATTGACCCGGCGCGATGTATTTGACCCCCTCGGACGAAGCGGTGAATTCAACTCCGACCAGCAATGAATACCCCACCACCCACGCCGGAGTATCACCGGTATTCGTCAACTCGATGTACTCGAAGTCCTTCGCGCTGAACCGCGATTCCTTATCGTTTCTGGCTCCTGGCGGGTTGTACATGATCTCCGTGATCCGGACTTCCCCGGGGTCATAGGTCGCGTAAACCCGCTGAACCAGGCCGGACCAATTGGCACCGTCGAAGGCACGGGCCGTCACGACGGTCGTTTCACCGAACTGAAGAGGTGGACCGTCAAAGCTCTGCGCCGACGCGGCGATGCCGCCGGTCTGGGTTTTTCCGCCGAGCAGTTCGAGATCGAAGCTCATGTCGGACGAAGTCGGCGAGGCCTGATGGATCTCGACCGCGATCGTGTTCGTCCCGGAGATCAGCGGCGCATCCGCGATCGTGAGTATCTCCCAGGTAGTCTCCGCCGCCCCGCTGATTACTTCGGTCGCGTACGTCGAATAATCGACGTTATAGTTCGGGAGACCCAGTCGCCCAACCTCGATTCCGTTGATATAGATGAGGGCCCCGTCGTCCCGGATCAGATTCAGCGTCAGGCCGTCGTATTTGGTCCAATCCTCGACCTCGAAGGTGGTCCGGAAATAGGTGGTCGCGTATTTCGCGGCGGCGGACGGTCCGTAACCGACCACGGTCGCCTCGTCACCGTCGCCGTAACCCAACTCGGCGGGACCCGACGCCCAACTCGAATCATCGAAGCCCGGCATCCGCCAGGCGATCCCTTGGTCGGACCCGTCGTCGAGGTACTTCCAAACAGCCCCTTTCGAGATCAGGAGGTCGGGTTTTTCCGCGTGCCAAATACGGGGATCGGTACCATCGAGCGTGTAGTAGACGTCGTAATTCCTCCCGGAGCGGCCGGCAGAGAGCGTCAAACCGAAAGGAACGTCCATGATCCCCTCCCTCTCGCTGAACGCCGGTGGAGGAAGGTATTGATTGTCGAGCCACGCGAAGCGATCCCTCAGCCAGTTCTTCAGATAATTGATTTCGTCGGCATAGGTTTTCCCCACGTAGTAGTTCGGCCACAGTTTGACTCCGAGAATCTTCCACCTCTCGAAGTTCCGCTGCTGCGCCTCGTGCAGGATTCCGACGATCTCGTCGATGTCGGCCCACATGTTGGCAGTCGACAGAACGCCCTGCCGTAAATCGTTCAACCGGTCGATATACGCTTGGGTGAAGTTCGGATCGCGAAACAGCGTCGGGTAATACCGGTAACCGGCCGACGTGCTGTATGGGTAGTACCAGCCGGTCGTGTATTGCCCGCCGTTGTAGTCGGCGTTTCCCATGGAAAGATTGAAATCCCAAACGGGGCCCGCCACCAGTTTTCCTCCACGGTCGAGGTAGAAGAACTGGCTCAGACGAAATCCATCGATGTTCTTCATCCCCTCGTTCACGATGAAATGGTCGACGAAGGACAAAACGTCGATATAGGCCGCGTATCCGGTTTCCGGATCGTCGTAGTCCGATCCGTGGAGTGCTCGTTCGAATTCCGTGAACCAGGAGGACAGCCATGCCCGCTGCTGGGCATTGATTTGATTCTCCTTCGGATAGACGTAGTACAGTCTGTGGTTCTCGATCGGCGTGAGGAAACCGTTGTCTCCGGGGTCCGCGCGGTCGCGTTTGACGATGTAACCCCCGGCGATTTCCGGAAGTTGCGTATCCGCCAAGGACATTTTGGCGACGTCGACGCGCTGGGGGTCGCGCTTGATTTTTTCTATCAATAGATAAACGCCCAGATAGTCGGCGTAGGTCAGTATTCCGTCGCCGTCGGTGTCCATGAAAAGCTCGAAGAATTGCGTCCGCGGGGCGTATTGCCCCATGTCGGCCGCCCACTTATATGTCAGATAATTCCGGATGAGCGATTTGTCGGAATAGGGGGCGTAGAGAACCCAGTCCGATTCGGCCGGAAGGCCGAAGAGGGACACGTCCAGATCGTCATTGTTCATGCCCCACGTCTCGAACGCGTATTGTTTCTTCGCGAAATTGAGCGAACTGGAGCCCCGAAGCTTGATTCCTCCCGGCCCGACGTAATCCGCCTCGTCGGTCAGATACGTCCGTCCTTGCTCCGGAGCCGGCACGAAGGCCGAGGCAACGCGCCGATAGTACCATTCGTTCGGTATCGTCCCCAGCGTATCGATCGCGACCAAGGGGAGATTCGAGCTGAACGTCGCCAGATCGGACCCGAGCCCGATGTAGGTCCGCTCGACTACCGGTCCCGGTTCCTCGCCAGGCCGGACCGTACATGCGCGGATGAAGGTCGTTCGCGTTAAGGTGATCGGCTCGGAATACGTGTAAGTCGACGCCGAACCGGCTTTCGGCGTCGTTCCGTTGGTCGTATAGAGGATGCTTGCACCGGGAGTATTCGTCGTCAACTCCAGCGTGAGATTCCCGACGAATGTACCCCCCTCGCGCGAGAAGTGGACATGGGGGACCTCGCCGGTAATCTCCAGGCCGAACCCGTTTACCTTCCCCGGAGTCGGCGCCGCGAAATGCCGCTGCACCCCCACCGTGTTCAGCCCGAACGAGATATCGGTGTATTGCGCCGAATACTCGATTTCTTGCATGACGGTCCGCCCGTCCGGCGCGACTAGCGCCAAATATCCCCCGTCCGCGTCAATCTTGAAGTTGGTGTGAACCTGATTCCGGTAATAGACGTCCTTTCCGCTGCAATAGACCACCAGATACCCGCTGGCGGCGATCGTGACGTCCGGAAAAGACCACTTGTCCAACGCATTCGGGTCATTCGTCAGGTACCAGGACGAAAGATTCAAAGGTGACGGCCAGGCATTGTGAATCTCCAGCCAGTCCACTGAATTGCCATCAAAATCTTCGAGCGTCCGGTCGTTCGAAGCCAGGAACTCGGTGATTTGAAGCGAGAGCAAGCGTCGCGATTCCAGTCGTTCCATCCGCAGAAGTCGCGGACCCCCGCTCCGCCCCGTGCTCGCTTGAATATTTTTGTGATTTGCCATGTGATTCTAATTGCACAGGGAACCTTGAGCCGCTCCTACGCACGCGCTTTCCCCAGCATCTCAAAACTCGATTCTAAACGGAAGCGCGAGAATAATCAATCCTCCCGTACGACCCCGTTCGGCTCGGCGTCTTCAAACCGGAACGCCCCGGCTACGTCCCGCCGCGGCCGCGCCTTCGCCTCCCTGACGGCACGCTCGACGAGAAACAGAATCGCCTGATAATTCGGATCGTCCTTCGAGGCGTAGCCGACGCGGCCGCAACGTTCCCAGCCCCCGGCCGATTTGTCCAGCGGGGCGATGAGGAAGAGACTCCGCTCGGGTTCGTGGAGGTCGATCCAGTCGACACGGGTGATCTGGGCCGGGTCCTGATGGCAACAGCGGCACCGCGCCAGGTGCATTTGGGCGATTTGCTCGATGAGGAAGTCATCGGCGGCGAGGTCATACGGCTCCTCCGCCGGGCGTTTATTGACGAAACCGTCGTGGTAAGGTGCGTTCGCGTCGATCCAGGTCACCAGACTTCGCATTTCCATTTCGTCGAGCTTGGCCCGCCCGGGGCAGGTCCCTTTCGTGATCGCCTGGATCAATCTGCTCCGGTGAGATCCGAATGGAAGCGGCTCGGTTATCGCCGCGTCTGCCTGGACCGGAGAACATGACACCAGCTTGTGTTCCATCATCGTCTCGAACGCCCTGTTGTGGCCGTACCCGGCAATGCCGCCGGGATGCTTCGTCAGGCCGCCGAAGAAGTCCATTCCCCCATCGGGACGGATTCCACTATGGCAACGGACGCAGTGCCGATCGAGAATCGGCTGGATGTCGCGGAGAAAACTCACCGGCCGCATTCCCCACGGCGGGGGAACCGGTTCCTTGGGCTCTTGCTGCAACGCGATGGGGAAATCCGCGGGCGCGAATTGCGGCGATTCCTCCCGGGTTTCGTGGCAGCCGACGCACCCGCGGTGTTCGCCCGGCTGAAAGCTGATGAACGAACGCATCCGCCGCGGTTCCATGTGGTTTTCGTCGAGCAACTGGAAGTCGACCGGCATGTCGGCCGGGACGCGGAAATGGGCGCTCCCGTCGGACTCAAAGGGAACGGTCCCGAGAATCCGCACCGGCGTCCAGTTGGTGGGGTCGGCCTTCCGCGGCCCGTCGGCCTCGACGACTTCTACGAATGGTGCCTCCTCCGCGAATGTGGAACCGGACAGACATTGAATCCACGGTAGCGCAAGACCAACCACCCACCCGGCATAACGTAGGAAGTGGCTTGCCGGTTCACGGCGCCGGATCGCGTCGTCTCTTCTCATCGAACCCCAAATCTCGCATCTTCGAACCATCTCCTCGCGCCTCCGACGTTTCAAACGGTTAAGCTGGCAACCCATTCCACTCCCAAGATACCCGATCGGCAATCCCGTGTCGAGGATCGGATCCGACTGAATCACACTTCCATCACCTTTATATGTCCCCCCTAGCGTGTCGGGGGTTATTCACTACCAACGGTCCGGAATTTCCGATATCCGCAGATTCTTGAACAAGAAATCGGTCGTTGGGTCATGCCCTTGCAGTTGTATCGTTCCCGGTTCAGTCCGAAGTCCCTTGCGGGGGTTCTCATGCGGCTTTCTGGTGTCGGTCCAATCAGAGACCTGAATTCCGTTGACCCAAACGGCCATGTGATTGTCGCAGACGTGGATCGTTTTCGTAAACCATTCGAAATCCTTCGCGACGATCTTTCGAGCATCCTGGCGGCGGAAGATGCCGCCGGTCCCGCAGTCGGCGGGCCTGTTCGGGTCGCCGTCGATCATGGAATTGTGGATCTGACTCTCATAACCCATCATGACATCCCCAGGTATGCAGCGAAAAAAGACACCCGAGTTGAGATCATCACCGTTGACAAATACCTGCAACTGGAGAATGAAATTGCCGTATTTCCCCTCCGTTTCGATCTGTCCCTTCCCGTTTCGGATTCGCATTTCCCCCTTATCCGTGACACTGACGACGCTATCCATCTCGGGATAAGTCACCCAGCCGGAAAGGTCCATCCCGTTGAACAGGCTCCGTGCGCCGACGGGTTTGAGTTTGATCGCGCGAAAGGAGACCGGGTCACCCGCGAACTCCAGGGCGATGTAGCCGCGTCCGGCCGGGGTGGGGTCGACGTACTGGACGACTTCCGTCCCGTTGATGCGAACCGTGATGGTGCCCGCTTCGGCGGATACATAAAGCGATTGCCACCCCGCTTCGGGGTTGTTTGTTTCCGCCTTCTTTCTTTGAAGTAGGCTCCCCGGTGGGGTTTCCGCGACTGATCCGAGCGAGACGGCGTACGCCTGCGTCGCCAGGTTGGTCGGCTTCGGGCTCGTCCGGAGATAGACGCCGCTCTTCCCGCCTGCCGAGAGTTTGTACTCGCACGCGAACTCGAAATCTCCAAACTGGCTCGTCGTCCGCAGAAGTCCGGGGGACCCCTCGGAGGCGGTGATCATTCCATCCGCGGCCTTCCAGTCCGCGTCGGATACCGGCGTCCAACCAAAAAGGGTCTCGCCATCAAAGAGGAGTATCCAGCCGTCCGTGAGTTCCGTATCGCTCAGGGTGTTCGGCGACTGGGCCCCCAGTGGGGGCGAAAAAAAGGGGATAATTGCCAAGGAAAGCAAGGAGACTGCGGCAGCGGTTCGAATCGGGTGAATCATTCTGGGAATACTCCTGGTAAGTTCAAGCGGATGGTCTAGATTAACGAGAGTATACACGACAGCCCGCTTTGGGCGAAACCGTCGCCCACCCGGCTGGGCCGAATTCGCCGCGATGCACGCCAACGCCAAATCTGATCCCGGACAATAAGGGAGTTTTGTGTCAGAAACCTTTGATCCCCAACTCATTCATTCACATTTCATGACCGCCGCCCTTGCCGAGGCGGAACAGGCGTTCGACGAGGACGAGGTACCGGTCGGGGCCGTGATCATGCATGAACGCATGCAAGAAGGTCGGATTATCGCCAGGGCCAGGAATCAGCGCGAACTCTTGCAGGATCCTACGGCACATGCGGAAATGATCGCTATTACCCAAGCCGCGGCGGCACTGGGGTCTTGGCGGCTGGAAAGCTGCACGCTTTACGTTACCCTGGAGCCCTGCGCGATGTGCGCGGGGGCCATCTTGCAGGCCCGGATTCCCCGCGTGGTATACGGAGCGATGGACCCAAAGGCAGGGGCGGTCCAAACCCTGTATCAGCTCCTCAGTGATCCCCGGTTGAACCACCAATGTGAGATCGTGGCGGGCGTGTTGGCAAACGAATGCGGTACTATTCTTACACGTTTCTTCCAGAAACAGCGTAAACTGGGAAAAAAATAGATGCGCCCGTGCCATTCTTGAAGGTTTTTGCCGGTGCCGAGCCGGCGAAGGACGCAACCGGAATGAGCTATCCTTTGCAGAGAGGTTTCGTCGGCGCCCGCTTTGTAGTCATGAGCAGTGTCGCGGACCTCGCCGAGGCGCGCGGCGGCGTCTCCGCGCGGATTCCATCCGTCACTCCTGAGGGACCTATTTCATGCGACTGCTGATTCTTCTGGCATTGACATTCGTCGGGCTGGCCGTTTTGGGCGTTATCTCTTTCCACGGGAACGGGGAGTCCGTCACCGTCGAATTCGACGGGGAGCGGGCCAAAAAGGTCACGGAACGGGCCCTCGGTGCAGGAAAGGATCTCCGAGAAAGAATTCGCGATGATTCGTCCGACGCGACAGACCCTTCCGGATCGCACTGAACCCGCCGGTATGTTGGCTTGAGTTGAAGGCGTTTTCCCGTTTTCCGGTTGTTCCGCTCTGGGCGTGAATCGGACTTCGCCGAGAATAGCAAGTCGGCGGATTCGGACTCTTGTTCGAATCGGCCGACTTGATCCGGCGAAAGAAGAGGACGCTATTCCCCTCGCTCTTTGCGGTCTTTCTTCCTGGCGCGGCGTCCGGTCGTCTCCAAAATGGCGATCAGCGTCAACATGCAACCGACCAAGAGCAGGACGACGACGGCACCGAACCCGTTGACCTGGTGAAGGAGCAGGGCGCCAAGTCCACAGGCGGTCGTGGTGAGATAGATCGTCAGGACGGCCTGACCCTTGGTCATCCCAAGTTGCACCAGCCGGTGAGAGAAATGGAAGCGGTCGGCCTCGAACGGGCTGCGTCCACCGCGGATGCGGATGAGGATGACCGTGCTTGCATCGTACAGGGGAACCGCCATGACGCACAGCGGAGCCAAGACGGCGTGTTTCGGCACGTCGTTTCCGGCGAACGTAGCCGTCAGCGTGATGATCGCCAAAAGGTAGCCTACGAGATAGCTCCCGGCGTCTCCGAGGAACAGCCTCGCCGGGGGGCGGTTGTGGGCGAGAAATCCGAGTAGTGATCCGACGATAACCAGCAGGAAACCGCCAATGAACAACTGCGGCTGATTGGTTGCCGGATCGGGGGCGAGAAGCATCGCCGCCGCCAGAATCGACGCGGCGATGGCAGCGACACCGCCAGAGAGGCCGTCCATGTTGTCCAGCATGTTAAACGCATTGATGAGCCCGACAATCCAGAGGACGCTCAGCGCGTCCGTCAACCAGGGGAGTTCGAGAAAGAGGCTCACCCGCCATCCCATCGCCGTCATTGCGAAGGCGACGGCGCATTGGACCGCCAAACGAATCTTCCAGGACAGGCCGCGCCGATCATCGTATAGCCCCACTCCCATCAAGAGGGTTCCTCCGGCGAGGATCATCCAAAGTCTTCCGGATTCGGAGAGTAGTCCCGGAAGATGCGGCTGGACGAATCCCGGCACCGGCAAAACCGGCCGCTCCGCTCCGCCAAGATTCCAGATCAGGATTTGCCCTATTGCCAGCGGCAGCACGATGCCCGTCCAGACCGCCAGTCCACCTCCCAAGGGAACGATTCGCCCGTGATCCTTTCGTTCGGAGGGACGGTCAACCAGACCCATTCGCGGCGCGAACCGCCGCACGGCCCAACCGGTCGCGTAACAGACCAAAAAGCTTGGAAGAAGCGAACCGAATAGCAGCCAACTCACTAAATCGTCTCCCCTCGTTCTTCGCGCAGTCGGCGGTGCAGGTAATCGCGGCAGCGGCTGAAGAAGACCTGATAGTCTTCGCGGCGATAGTCGGGAAATGTATACCGGTGGTGATGCCAAGCTTTTCCTTGGAAGTAGAGCGTAATCTCGGCGTACATGCCGCGGTCGAGGTAGATGCGGTGGGCGTAGTCCTTCGTCGAGGCCAGGATGAGCTTGCTCAAGGTGAGATAGCCGGGATCGAGATTCAAAGGCCTTGCCTCCGAATACTCGGACTCCGCGGCGCATTCCTCCTCCCAGGCATTAGCCTGGTACTTGACGTCAACCAGTTTCCCGGGATCGAACAATGTCTCGAAAGCCCAGAAGACCTTCTTCAAATCCGGGCCCATCGTAGATTCGTAATAATCGGTACGATAGAACTGGAAGGCCTCGCTCTCCAGGGCGATCGGACCCCAACCGGCGGCCGCCTTTCGTCGTGCCCAGTCCAGTGCCTGGCGGTGCCGGCTGAACGCGGCCGTAATGAGCAATGTGGGGGAATGAAGCTGGGGGTTTCCCATGGGATCTATCGCTAACTCGCCTCTTGATCGCGATTCCTAAGTATAGGGCCTTTTCACGTTTGGCGAAGGCCGGCCTGGCGACGACCGACCGAGCGATCGTCAAGGCGAGCCCCTTTTTCCCCTTCCCTCGATACGGTACACTTCCCACGTGAACCCATCGGTAAACGAATTCCCCAAGGTCACTCATGCCAGTTTCCATAGATTTCAGTAATTCATGGTATACGAAATCTCCTGAACGGGTGCTCGAACAGCTCGAAAGTCGCCCTGAGGGGCTCAGCGAGGAGGAGGTCCAGGAAAGGTTGGCCGAGTTCGGGCCGAACGCGATCGGGGAGGAAGAGGGGACGCCGGCGTGGGAAATCGCGCTGAGGCAATTCAAGAGCCCGCTGATTTATGTGCTCCTGGCGGCGGCGGTGATTACGATTTCGATCCAGCACTGGGCGGATACGATCGTGATCGGCTTCGTCCTGGTCCTCAATGGGGTGATCGGATTCTTTCAGGAATACCAGGCCGAAAACGCGATTGCCGCCTTGATGGATATCGTTGCCACGAAGGCGAAGGTCCGACGAGGTGGAAAGGACGTCACCGTCGACGGGGCGGACCTCGTGCCCGGCGACATCGTCCGTTTGGACGAGGGGGACGTCGTTCCCGCCGACCTGCGTCTGATCCGGGTTTCGTCGCTTCGCGTGAACGAATCGGCGCTCACCGGTGAATCGGTGCCGGTGGAAAAATCGGCGGACCCGCTCACCGATGCCTCGCCAAATCTAACCGCGGCGGACCAGGTGAACATGGCGTTTCAGGGGACGGCGGTCACGTCCGGGAATGCCGAGGGGGTGGTTACGGCGACGGGGCGCTATACCCAAGTGGGGGACATTGCCGAGCACATGCGCGAGGCGGGGGAGGGCGCGACGCCTCTTCAGCAGCGGATGGGAAAGCTGGGAACGCGAATTTCGATCGTCGTCGTGGGGGTCGCCGCATTAGGATTCGTGATCGGGGTGGCGACCGGAAACGAAGTCCAGGAGATGCTTCTGACGGCCGTGGCCATCGCCGTTTCCGCGATTCCGGAAGGCCTGCCGATCGTCATGACCGTCGCGCTGGCCATCTCCGTGCGGCGGATGGCCAAGCGGCACGCGATGATCCGCCGGCTCCCCGCCGTGGAGACGCTCGGCAGCACGACGGTGATCTGCACCGACAAGACCGGCACGCTCACCCAGAACCAGATGACGGTCCGCCGGATTTACGCCGCCGGCGCGGAGTACGAGGTGACCGGCTCGGGACTTTCCTCCGAAGGAGAAATCCGCCGCGAAGGGGAACCGGTGACGGTCGAAGAAGGCTCGCCTCTGTTTGACGTGCTTATCGCCGGAGCGCTCAGTTCCAGCGCCGAGCTCGGCGAAAGCGACGCCGCGAAATCCGGCGACATCGAAGCGAGGCGGAAGGAAGCCACCGGCGATCCGATGGAAATGGGCTTGATTATTTCCGCCGAGAAAGCGGGACTCCACAAGACGGAGTTGGTCGAACGCTTTCCCCGGATCGACGAAATCCCGTTCAGCTCCGACACGCGGTTCTCGGCAAGTATCCACGAAGACGGCGATTCGGGACCGCTCGTCCTGGTGAAGGGCGCGCCGGAACGGATTGTCGAGATGTGCGGTACGATGCTCGATGCCGACGGCGAAACGCGACCGCTCGACTCCGACGCCGTCTTGGACCAGGCGGAAACGATGGCGGCGGAGGGGCTGAGGGTGTTGGCGATGGCGATCGGCACCGGTGCCGCCGCCGCGGCAGAGATTCACGAGGATTCCCCGGAGGGATTCACGTTCGTCGGCCAGCAGGGCCTGCTCGATCCACCGCGGCCGGAGGTGGTCGAGGCGGTCGCGAAATGCCGCCGCGCGGGAATCCGCGTCGTCATGATTACCGGCGACCACGCCACGACCGCGGCGGCCATCGCGGCCGCCTTGAAACTGGCCGACGCGCCGCCCGATGCTCCCCACGGCCACCCCGAGGCGCGGACCGGCAAACAGATCGAGGGTCTTAGCGACGGAGAATTGGATCGGACGGTCCGCGAGGTATCCGTCTACGCCCGGGTGAGCCCCCGGCAAAAACTGCGACTGGTGAACCGTCTCCGCGAAGCGGGCGAGATCGTCGCGGTGACCGGAGACGGCGTGAACGACGCGCCGGCACTGAAGGCGGCGCACCTTGGAACGGCGATGGGCCGCTCGGGAACGGAGGTCGCGAAGGAGGCTTCCGACATGGTTCTCACCGATGACAACTTCGCCTCCATCTACGCGGCCGTCGAAGAAGGGCGGACCGTCTTCCATAACATCCGCATGGCGACGTTTTTCCTGCTGAGTTCGGCGGCGGGGGAACTCCTGGCGATTCTCGCCAGCCTCATGGGCCGATTGCCGCTACCCCTTTTGCCGGCCCAAATCCTTTGGGTCAACGTCGTTACGAACGGAATACAAGATAAGGCCATCGCGTTCGAACCGGGTGACGAAGACCTGTTCAGCCGCCCCCCGAGGCCACCCGAGGAAGGGGTTCTAACGCGTTCTCTTTTCGAACGGATCGCGCTGATCGGACTGCTTTTCGCCGGAGGTACATTGGGCATCTTCTGGTGGGAATACCGGGTCGCCGATATCGCGTATGCCCGGACCGCGGCGCTTTCGATGATGGTCCTCTTCCAGTTTTACCACGTCTTCAACTGCCAAAGCGAACACCTTTCCGTCTTCGCGAAGAATCCGGCCGGGAATCCGATCCTCTTCTACGGTTCGGTCGGTTCGCTGGCGATCCATGTGGGTGCCTTGTATTTTCCGCCGACGCAGTATCTGCTCGACGTCCGCCCCCTGGAATTGAGCACCTGGTTGCTCATCGCCACCGTCGGATTAAGTGCTTTTTTGGTGAATGAACTGCACAAACGCTTCAGACCCTAACACGAATGCCGTCCCATTCGTACCCCACCATTGCGCAGTTGGGCGCGATATTCCCCTGAACTCGAAAGGAGAATCTTGCGAGCTGCTTCTCTTCCCGCGGCTTACGTAAGGTTTTTTCTCGCCACCCCGTTTGAGGTTGGAGACACGGCATCTCGCTTGATTGAAGTACCTCATTTCTTCGAAACGCCGCCCGGCAACTACACGGAGGAGCCCGCGACAACTTCCAGAGAGCCTCAATCATCTCGTCTCTCCAGGCTCGTGAGGTCTTAACCCAAGTTCTACACCCGCGACCGAGAAACGGGCATCCATGCTTCTCTGAAAGAAACCACCGAGTCGTCAGAACGCGGCGATCCACGACTGCCCGGACTTTGCGGTGAAGGGGATTGTGACCTTTATGTTGCCGGCCTCATCCAGTCGGAGGACCGCCTCCTCGGTGGCGATCCAGATATCCCCGGTGGTCGGGCTGACGGAGACGGCCGTTGCCGGGAATTTCCCGATCTTTCGCCGTTTGCCGTCGGGGGATACACGCTCCAGCGACATCTTGATACCGCCGAAAAAGGCGCCGCCGCCGCGGGGGTCGCATTCAAGCACGAACACGTGCTCGTCTCCCAGGGCGACGTTTCGGGCGACGCTCCCGTCGGGATTCCGTAGCGAAAGGCGGTCGTCCGGGACCCCCATCTGGTAGTTTTCCGCGACCCAAACCCGGCCGTTGTTGGGATTGACCGAGACGGCGTTGCAGCACCAGCCGTCGCTTGGCTCGCGGAAGAGGACCTCGCCGTTGCGCGAGAGTTTGAGGATTTCGCGTCCGACGAGCCAGAAGGCGTCCGAGTTGGGATCGTACGCCATGTCCATCGCGCGATAGGGATACGTGGCGATTTCGTTCCCGTCTTGGTCGAATACAACCGTCTCACCGGTATCGGTCGACCTGCCGCAACTGCACCAGAGATTGCCCGTCTGGGCATCGACCGCCAGCGTGTCGGCGTCGATATTGTCGACATGCCACCGTTTCCTGCCGGCAAAGTCCAACGCCGTAATGCGGTCTCCCACGTTTTCCCGGAAGTAAATGCGGCCGCGGCGGCGATCCAGCACGACGCCGTGGCCGTCCCGGTACACCGTCCTGTTGTTTAGTTCCGTATGCGCCCACAGTTCCTTGCCGTTTGAATCAAACGCCCGGACTGCGTCATGATGGGGCCCCTCCCCGTCGAAGTTCGGATCGACGTCATCCATAACGACAATCGCCGGCTTGGCGGTCTCTTTCTCCGTCTTGTCGACGTCGAAGCGAACCACGGGGAAGCGGTAGGGCTTCGTGTCGAATTTGCCGGTAAAGAGCATCTCGTCCTCCAGCGCCTCCGAGACGGCCTTTTTCAACGCCTCCCCGCGACGATTCTTCGCCAGGACCTTTCCATTGGGGCCGATCAGGAACGTCGCCGGAATCGATTTCACCGTGTACTCCATGGCGACCTTGGCGTATGTTCCCGGCACGTGCGTCTGCGTCCAGGAGAGCCCGTTTTCTTCGACGTACTCCCGCGGCGCCGCGGTCTCGTTGTCGCAGGAGATACTCACCAGGGCAAACCGCGGGTTGTCGCCGTGCTTCTTCTGAATCTCTTTGAGCGTCGGCATCTCCTCCAGACACGGGCCGCACCAGGTGGCCCAAAAGTCGAGGAGGACCAGCTTGCCTCGGAGTTTGGAGAGGCGAATCGTTCCGCCTCGCAAGTTTTCTATGGCGAAGTCGGGGGCCATCTCGCCGACGTCGAGCGTGTCAAAGACTTTCGCGGTGATCGTGCCCAGATCGAGCGGCTCGTCGCTACGGCCTTCCGACATTTCCGGCACCGTGAAGACGAGTTGGGCCCTGCCGATCTTGACTCCGCTCCCACATCGATTGGGGACCCTGGGTCCGTTGACGGGGACGGTCAGTTTGTACTCGCCGGCCGGGACGTCGGGAATGCGGAATGCCCCGGACTTCTCGATCTTGCCGTAGTAGGGGCCGTGCGGATCGTTCCTGAGTCCTTTCTCCTTGTCCCACGCAACGATCACGACGGGTTCATTGACGGTCCAGTCGACCGCCGCTTCCGGTTTTCTCTCCAGGACGACTTTGCCGACAACCGGCCTGCCGGTTCCTCCAATGACGACCTCGGTCGTTTCGTTGGGCTTGATTGTCACCGGAGTTTGCCAGCCGGGCGAATGCCCGATACTGCTTCCAACCTCGGTAGCGACCACGCGGGCCACCGCCCCGGGACCGGGGATGACTCGGTCGAAAGCGAATCGGCCCTTATCGTCGGTCTTCGTTTCATAGTCGTACCCCCAAGTAAACCGCCCCCGCTTGAAATCTGTCGGACTTAGGGAGCGGAAGACGACCTCGCGCCGGGCGTCCGGCTTGTCGCCGAGGAGGACGCGGCCGCGCAATTTGCCCCATGCCGCGAGGACGATCGGCTCGCCCTTGGGCAACGCGTCGCTGGGCACTTCGGCGAAGCCCGTTTTGTGAATGATAATCAGAAGGTACTTGCCTGCGCCCGGTGGCGGAAACACGAACCGGCCGCGTTCGTCCGTCTTGACGAGTTCCGCGTGGTTTGAACCCTGTGCGAACCAGCCGTCGCGGATTTGGGCCCGGTTTTCTCGCGTGGCCAGTCCGACGTCCGCCCCCACGGCGGGACTTCCGTCCGGCGTCATGACAATTCCGGAGGGTCCGTTCCCCCGCTTCAATTCGAAGTTGAAGGCGACCGTTCCCTCGTCCGACTTGAAGACGCGCGACGTTTTCGGCGCGTAACCCAGGGCGGTCACCTGAAGCTGGTAACCGAGCATCGGCTCACTGAACGCGTAGCGGTATTCACCGCCGGTAAATCGCTTGTCCTCCCCCTTGGTCCAGTAATTCAATTCCGGGTCTTCGAACAAGTAGGCGTGATGCAGGGCGAATTCTTCGACCGGTTTGCCCGTTTCGGCGTCCGTAACGCGGCCGGTAATTTCCAACGCGGGATGCAGCGTGACCACCCGTTCTTCCGGCCCCGCCGCGAGCATGAGGTTGCGCCGCGACATGTGGCCCTCCTTAAAGATACTGAAGCTCACGTCATCCGGCGGCGCTGCGTCCCATTCGAACCGGCCTTCCGCGTCGGTCTTCACTCGATGTTGCAGCGTACGGACTCCGCGCCATTCTTCGCAGGCGACCGTGGCGTCGCGAATAGGCTTGCCGTCCATGTCGACCACCTTTCCACGAAGCACCCGCCCCGGCGCGAGCACGAAATCGACGCGCCGGGTCGCCCCCGAAATGGTGATCTTCTTCGTCGCCGGCGAGAGACCGGGGGCCTGGACGGTCACCGCCGACGGTCCGGCTTCGCATTTATCGATGACGTAACGCCCCTCGTCGTCCGTCTTCGTATGCGGTGTCTTGCTCTTGCGACCGAATCCCAGCAGCGCCGTCGCGCCGACGACCGGATTGCCCTCGGAATCCGTCACCCGGCCGCTGACCTTCAGCCCTCGCTTCAGCACGACCAGGTTGTCCGAATGCGGCGAGGCGCTGATTCTGCCGGGACGATAATCGGGATGGGAAACGCGGATGGTCACCTTGCCGGCATCCTCGGGCGCGGCATCCCAACTCCAACGTCCGTTCTCGTCCGTCTTCAACTCGGCGGCGCTGAAAATGGCGTCGTCCCCGCGCGCCCAAGACACCGGCATCGTCAGATCCACTTCCGCCCCGGCGACCGGCTCTTCCTGTTCGTCTTCGACCCGGCCGCCAATGGACCGGCCCTCCGACATCGCCAGATCAAGCCGCTCGGGCAAATCGAGCGACTTGTGCTTCCCCCGCCACGTATGGAAAACGGGAACGAATCCCGCCTTATTGATCTTCACCCAGAACGACTGCATCTTCGCCGACTTCGGACGCCGCAGATCGACCACCCCACGGCCGTCCGTTTTCAGCGTCTTTTTGAAATACTTCACATTGCCGAGATACCCGCAACATTCCATTTCCACCCCCGCGAGCGGCTCTCCGGAGGTTTTCGACGTAACGTAAATCGTCATCCGCTCCAGGTCGTCCCCGGCATCGTCGGCCTTTTTGTCGTTCTCCTTTGCCTCCGCCACTTCCTCCGGTGCCGCCACCGACTCCGGCGACGAATGCCACACCGTCGGCGCCAACAGAAAGAACGCCGCGAGGACGGCAATCGTACACAACCCGCCGCGCGAGAGCCGCACCGGTTCCGGCAGCGGCTCGCCGAACAGACGCGAAACCCGGCGGCGGAGTTCGGACGGCGACCGGGCGGCGGCGAGGGTGGCGACGTCGGCCGGTTCGGGAGTCCGGCCGCTGACTTCGACGACTCGCAACAGGGCCGAGGCGTAACGGGTGCGCAGTTCGGTGTCGCCGGTATCGAGGGGCGTGCCGCAGGTGAGTTCGTCGCAGCAGTATTCGCGGAGCGTGCTGATCCGGCGGCTGAGAATCCAGAGGGCCGGGTTGAAGAACAGGACCGCTTCGGCCATGCGTTGGAGCAGGTTCACCCACATGTCGTAGCGGCGGACGTGGGCCAATTCGTGCGCGAGAATCATTTCCAGTTCTTCGGTCGACAGCCCGCTGATCGCCGAGACCGGCAGCAGGATCATGGGGCGGAGCAGGCCGATAACCTTGGGTACGACCACGGCTTCGGACTTCGCGAGCAGGGGCACCACGCGCATTGACCAGGCGGCGGCGAGGGATTTCAGGCGATCCGCCAGCGGACCGTCGGCGAGGAGTTCCGCCCTCGCGGCCAGTCGCTGGGCGGTCCACATCCCGCGAAGCAGACGCGCCAGCATCAGCAGGACGCCGAGCAGGTAGACCGCCGCGAGCCAGGGCGCGACGCGGGGCCAGAGGAGCGAGGGCTTTTTTTGTGGGGGCTTGGGGGAGGGCTCCAGTGGAACCGGCGCGGTACTACGGCCTCGCGTTGAGGACGCCGGCACCTGACTGCCGAAACTAGAACGTGGATTGGCAGCGACCCGATTTGCGGCGGGGGCCACGGGAACAACATCGCCTCGTGCGGGCGTCTTTTCGGCTGCGGAAGGCTCGTTCGACACCACCGTCCCCGCCTGTACCGACGTTCGTGCCGTCGATTCTTCATCGAGTTTGCTCGTAGAACCCACGTCCACCAACGCAAACGTAACCGGCATCGCCGCCAGGGCGATCAATAGCGCCGCCACATGCACCGCGTAGCCGATCCGGGGCGACTTCCGCAACAGCAATCGCCCGGCACCCCAGGCGAGTACGGCGAGAATCGCAACCTGCCACAACGAGTGGACCAGGGTCATACAGAGTCGGCCGCAAAGGGTCGGATCGAGAATGGCCTGCCAGTTCATTTTCCTTTCTCCTTCTTTTTGCGGTCGATCAGACGGCGGAGTTCGTCCATTTCCTCCGCATCCAGGTCGGCCGTTTCGAGTAGATTGAGCATGAGTTGCGAGGGCGAATCGTCAAAGAGACGCGAGAGCAGGTCGCCCACGAGGCCGCCCGCAATGCCCTGTTTTTCCACATTCGGCGCAAAGAAGAACGCCTTCCCCTCCTTCTTCCGCCGCAGATACCCCTTGCGCACCATGATGTTGAGCATGGTGATGACCGACGAGTGCGTCAGGTCTCGACCCGATTGTTCTTTCAGCCGCGCCCGAACCTCGCGGACCGGGAGGGGCGAACGGTCCCAAAGGACCTTCAGAATCTCCAGTTCCAGTTCGGTCGGGTGACTCGATTCACTCCGGGCCATACGGTTCCTCCATAGCCGGACTTGCGAAAACGGCGTCTCCAAAGGTTGGCCCCGGCGGTCATCCGCCGGCGAACCATTTAATTCATTAAATGATTTTAACGGCAGAGCGGACGCAACGCAATAGGATCATCGAAAAAATTAAAAGGTTGTTTGCCGGATGCTCGGAGTACCCTCGGTCGAAGGATTGTATTAGTGCTTTGTATCGGTTACCATGGATGTATCACCTCCGATCGACGAAAGTACGCGGCGGCGCTTACACTGAACAGTTTTTGGACCATAGCGAACGACCATGAGACTCTCTCGAAGACGACTGGTCAAGCAGCTCTTGGCAAGGCGGCAACCAGGGCACTCGAGGAGCGTCTAGAGACGCAGGTCTGCGTCATTGGCGGCGGGAGTGGGGGCGTCGGGGCGGCCCTGGCGGCGGCGCGAGGTGGCGCCGACACGGTTCTGATCGAGTGCGAGTCGATTCTGGGTGGAACCTACACGAACGCCTGGGTGCATACCTGGGAGCCGACCGTCGCTGGCGATGGAATTCCCCGGGAAATCTGCGAGCGGATGCGAGAGGGGTACAAAGGGGTGCCAGATCATTTCTTCTGGCTGCGGCGACCCCCGACGGATTCTAGGCGACTACGTCTCCACCGAAAAGGATCGCTTGGCATGGACGAAGAAACGGGATCATGCCGATCTCATTGCCGACGCCGGCTATGCCGTGCGGTGCAAGCAGGACTTCGGTTTCTTCAACCTCGGTGTTTTCACTGAGCCGATCGAGTAAGTCCGCGGCGTTGTCGACCATGGCTCTGGGCAAACGCGGAAGGGGCCGCACGGAATTGAGATTGACGACCGGAATCCCCGAGTCGCACTCGGCGACTTCTTCGCGTTCGCTGTTGGCGAAAAGGATCAGCCCGTCCGCGCCGCGATCGACTCATAGGCTTTCCGGAGTGAACGCCATACCGAAGAGCATCTGGTTGAGCGAGACGGCTCAGTGCGCCCGCCGCGCGCTTCACGAACGAAGCTCCGATCCCACGAACACGGCATCCGGTGTTTCGGTTTCGATGGGAGGGAATTGCGCGAGATGGAACGGATCGTCGTCCGCCGGGGCGTCTCCGAATCCGATTCCCAGTGCCTTGGCGGCCTGGACGGCGGCGCCGTCGGGGTCGACGTTGGAAAGTTCGATTACGGCGTCGCTAATGCGGACTTCGTCGATCTTAGGCGGATGATAGCAGACCATCTTGCCGAAGTGGCCTTGGGCGACCAAGCGGACGGCGTGGGCCCCGAATTGGGTGGCCAGTACGCGGTCGAACGTCGTCGGCGGGCCGCCGCGTTGGAGGTGACCAAGGACCACCACGCGGGTTTCTCGTTGGAGACGCCTCTCCAATTCCTCCGCGATGAAGCTGCCGATACCTCCCAGCCGTGTCTCCCGGTCGTTCTTCTCCCCCTCTCTGGTAACGAGGTCGCCGTCCGGCAGTGAAGCCCCCTCGGCGACGACGATGAGCGTGAAGTTCTTTCCCATGCTCTCGCGCTCAAGAATCTTGTGGCAGACGTTTTCGAACGTCCAGGGGATTTCCGGAATGAGAATAACGTCGCCACCGCCGGCGATACCGGCGTGCAGGGCGATCCATCCGGCGTGGCGGCCCATCACCTCGAGGACCATCGTCCGGCCGTGGCTCGCGGCCGTCGTGTGAAGCCGATCGAGGGCGTCGGTCGCGCAGGCCACCGCGCTATCGAAGCCGAACGTGAAGGCCGTCGACGACAGATCGTTGTCGATCGTCTTGGGTACGCCGACGACCGGAATGCCGTACTCGTGCAATTGCTGCGCAATGGCCAGGGAACCGTCCCCCCCAACGCAAATCACGCCCGACAGGCCCAACTGTTCGACCGTTTTCTGGGTCCCGGCCAAGAGTTCCGCCGGGATGGAGACCCGCTTGCCACCCCCCACTTTCGCGCAAAAACGCCCTCTGTTGGTCGACCCTAGTATCGTTCCCCCCTGATGAAGGATTCCGCTCGTATTCTGTCGGTTAAGCGGCTTGTAAGCGACCGGGTCGACCAGCCCTTCGTATCCGTTCAAGAACCCGACCATGTCATATCCCAACCGGTCGGCGCTCTTCACGGCTCCCCGAATGACGGCGTTTAAGCCCGGACAATCCCCCCCACCCGTAAGGATACCAATTCGTTTGACGTTCTTAGACATGCCGCACCTTCCCAATACTGGTGAAATGACACTGCCGTGAATCCGAGCATGCTCTCCCGAATTCCAGAAAGGGTAGGTTATGGATTGGGGGCCGGTGGTTAGTGGCCGGCGATTGGGGGAGGGATTGGACCTCAGCCACTTTCGTCCCAGCCCCGTTCCATCCGCTTCGCGTATTCCACGGCGATCTGGCGCATCCGCTGGTGGAGACCGGCCGGGTCTTGGTCGGGACGGAAGATGACGCGCGAAATGACGATCACGTCAGGACTCATCGACTCCATGATCCGGCGGTAGGTTTCGAACGCCGCCTCCGGATTTCGAGGGAACTCGCCCAGAAAAACAAACGCCAAAGGTCACGGTATTGCCATAATAAGCCGGCCCTGCCAATGATCTTCTCCACCTGGGCCGAGGCGGCCTTCGCGTCAGCGTTCGAATCGTCTCCGGGGGAGCCGGCTCGCGCGTAGTCAATTCTATCAGGCGAAATCGCGCGGTGAAGGCCGGTTGGAGGGCCCCCTGATTCTCCGAGTGATCGCCCCTGTATTGACGACAGCGTGAAAAACCATTAGAATCCGCTTAAGTGGTCATATCACCATATCGCATGTCCACCGGAATGACCCCATGCGTCAAGTCGCGTTATTCTTTTGCGTTTTTCCTTGCATCTCCAATGTCTCCGCCGTCGAGTGGATCACACCAACCGCCATTCACGAATCTTCCGGTCCCGCGTTTCCAACGGACTATCGGCCCGGCAATCCCCCTGATCCGAACTATTCAGCGGAAAAAATGATTGACGGAGAAGCCGAGTCGTTCGCTTGCCTTCTGGATGACACACTGACCGGTGAAGGACAGACGGCAATCCCCCCTGGCGGGGCAAGCCCCGTAACGGGACACATTCTATTCGATTTGGGGAAACCGCGGCTCCTGCTTGGGGCAACGCTCGTCGCCCGGCCTGGTCCGGCCGCCTACAACCCGAAGAACGTCGACTACTTCTATTTCGCGGACGACAATCCGGCGAACCACCCGACCGTCGACGATCTCGAGAACGACGCCGGAATTCTCCCTCTGGTAACCGCCCACGAAGTTCCGGCACTCTTTGGCGATTCCCTCCAGGACACGATCCTCTGGAACGCCGTCGTCGCGCGCTATGTGGGGATTCGGATCAATTCGAGCCACGAATCGCGAGGGCCGGTCCACTACAATTTCCAAATCGCCGAGATGCGATTCCTGGTGGGGGAGGTTCACGGCGACCTCAAACCGGGGATGCAAGTTCCCCCCCTGTATCAGAAACAAGCGACGCCGGCCGAGACCCTGCTCGGCGCCAAGGCGCGCTACCGCGAATGGTTCGGCAAAGACATGCCGGAAGCGGCGGCCGAGGCCTGGCAGAAGGTTCGAGCCGACTTTCCCGAATGGGCGTTCTTCGACGCCATCCACTATGACTGGTTCGAGGCCGCCGGCTGGTTCGAAGCGCCAGATACGCGATTCGAGGACCGCCTCGTGCGGCGACTACTGACGGAACTGGGAAAGGCCGGTACCGTCGTGAAAACCCAATACGAGCGACTCCGGGCGGAATCCCCCCCGTCCGACGACCCCCGTCTTCTGGCATTGTGCTTTCAAACAGCCGAGCTGGCGGCGTCGCTGCGAGAGGTTCAGTCCGTTCGCGCGGCCGTTCGGGAGTTGGGCAATTCCTACCCGGATCGCTATGATCCGGGCCCATTTCTGGCGGAACTTGCACAGTTGGAAGACGCCCATGTTGCGCGATTCATCCGCGAGGCGACACCCGAAGACGAGGAGGCGTCTTCGCTTTGTCGTTCACTCGAGGCACTCAGGCGAAAGGCGCTCGTCGACGCGAATCCGCTTTTGGTATGTGGCAGGATCGTCTTCGCCAAACGGCGGACCTATAGCCCTGGTTTTTACTATGCGGACTTCATGTTCGCCCGCGAGTTCGGTGGCAATCTTTGCGTTCTGAATATTCAAGACGGCACGGTTGCCGATGTCGTCCCTTCGATGAAGGATGGAATCTTCGACCGCTTCGACCTTTCATTCGATGCCGGCCGTCTCGTGTTCGGCTACAAACGCGCTAGGGGGGAAGGGATGCGGATCTACGAGGTAGGTGTCGATGGAGCCGGCCTCCGGCAGTTGACGTTCCCTCCGGAAGACGAAGTCGAACGCATCCGGCGGTACCGCCATCCTCGGTACGGCGCCGACGGGGTCTACGCCCATCACACGGATGATTTTCACCCCAGTTATCTGCCGGATGGGGGCATTTGTTTCACTTCTTCACGATGTGAACGGGGCGTGTTGTGCGGGGAGGACGATTCGCTGGCCGTGAACACGCTTTACCGGATGGACGCCGACGGCGCGAATATGCGGATGCTCAGCGGCAACGCGCTGAGTGAGCATGCCCCAAGCGTGACCGAAGACGGCCGCATTCTGTACACGCGGTGGGAATACGTCGACAAGGGGGTCATCGCCGTGCAGTCGCTTTGGGCGATGCGCCCCGACGGAAGCGGTTCGAGCGAAATATACGGCAACGTCATAGAAGACCCGCCGGTGCTGATCCACGCGCGCCAGGTTCCCGGGAAGGCCGATTTATTCGTCGCGACGATTACGATGCACCATCCGCTGGCGGTCGGGCCGATCACGCTCGTCGACATCACGAAACCGATCGACACCCACGAGCCTTTGACGAGCGTAACCCCGGAGTGCCGGGTGGACATCGAGGGGGTGGGAACGTTCGGCAACGGCGAGGATTGGGCCCATCTGAAGAATGGCAGATGGGTGAAGGACAATCGAGGGCCGCTCTACGCGGATCCCTTTCCACTGGCCGACCCCAAAACGGGAGTCAGCTCCGGCAAGTTCTTCCTTGTCTCGTGCAACCCTGACGAAACGTGGAACCATCCGACCGCGTACGGGATTTGGCTGATTGACACTTTCGGCAACCGCGTGCGAATCTACGATGATCCGTCGACTTCCTGCTGGACACCGATACCATTGCTGCCCCGCGCCGTTCCACCGGTCATCGGATCGGTTCGCGAGGAGAATTCGGCCGAAGAGGCCACCGTAGTCCTTTCGGATGTTTATGAAGGGCTCGACGGCGTCCCACGCGGGAGCGTGAAGTATCTGCGAGTGTTGGAGCAAGTCCCGCGTCCCTGGTCGTCTCGGCGGTTCTGGCCGGACGATACCGCGTTCGGGCAGCACGTTCCCATTACGTGGTATTCCCACATCTTCGTGAAGGTCCACCACGGCGTGGTGCCGGTCGAGGAGGATGGGTCGGCCCATTTCAGGGTTCCGGCCGACCGGAACATTTTCTTCCAGGCTTTGGACGAGGATTTCATGGAAATCCAGCGGATGCGGACCTTCGTGAATTTCCAGGCCGGGGAAACCCGCTCGTGCATTGGCTGTCATGAAGGCCGCAGGAAGGCCCCGCTCCCCAAACCGATCGCCGCTCTTGCATATCCGGCCCTCGCCTTGCGGCCTCAGCCGGGGGAAACGATCCCGCGGCCCATTCATTACCCCAGCGACGTTCAGCCCGTGTGGGATAGGCATTGCGTCAACTGTCACGGAGGCGCATCCCCGGATGGCGGCTTAGATCTATCCGGCGAGTTGACCGAGTATTTCAACCGTTCTTACGAGGAGTTGATGTCGAAGGGCTATGTGACGTTTATCCAGGAGTTCCGCGGCCCTGATCCCCGAGCGCAAAAGACGAACGTCGTCCCCCTGCCCCCCAAGGCACTCGGCTCCCACGCCAGCCGGCTGATGCGGGTCTTGCGCGAGGGTCACTACGACGCGCGGCTCTCCACGGAGGAATTCGTGCGCGTTGCCACCTGGCTCGACTCCAATGGCCAGTACTACGGCTCGTACTTCGGCCCCAGGAACCTCAAGTACCAAGACCGCGGCGACTTTCGCCCCCTCCCCACATTCGAGTCGGCCAGCGGTCAAATTCCCGATATTTGCGAACCGTTCGCACGATACCCCCATTAGCCGTGCAGTCGGACAGAAACCGAGAAAAAACCACCGCACACGGCCTTGCAAGGCCATCATTCAAGCACTATAATAAGGTCACGGTTGTCAAACATCGAATCCGCCGTTTTTGTATTTTATTTTTACTTGGCGGCACGATGACGGACAATGCGGGCGTAACTCAGTTGGTAGAGTGACAGCTTCCCAAGCTGTATGTCGAGGGTTCGAATCCCTTCGCCCGCTTTTTATAAGTACTTGCCGAATCGCAACTTACGATACTTTCGGACGGTCCGAAATGCGGCCTTTGTTTTCGAAAAAGGGTAGTACTACCCTTTTTTACCCCGAGAAAATGGAGGATTCGCCTTGACCCCGAAAATTCCGAAATATCAGCTCCATCGTGGCTCCGGACAAGCAAAGGTCCGCTTGAACGGACGTGATTTCTACCTAGGGTCATACGGGACCCCCGAAAGTAGGCGGCTTTACGACGAACTCGTCGAGAAGTGGTTGCAGAACGGCCGGACTATCCCCGGCGGAAGGGGAGGCGGCTCGTCGGCTCCGGATTCCGAATCCGGCTCCGGATTCAACGAAATCACCGTCGTCGAACTCTGCGCCCAGTACTTCCAGCACTGCAAAGGCTACTACGGTGACGGAGGCGGGCGACTTACGGGATCGGTCGACAATGCCAAGCAGATGATCAAGCGGGTGAAGGAAATCGCCGGAACGCTTCCCGTGAGCCAATTCGGACCGAAGAGGCTCAAGGCGTTCCAATCGCTCTGTATCAAAGAACGGCTCAGTAGGCGGTATGTCAACAAACTCTCGGATACGCTCCGCCTTATGTTCGGGTGGGGTGTCGCCGAGGAGATCGTCCCCGTCGAAACGTGGCAGGCGCTCAAGGCGGCTCCGAACATCCGGAAGGGAAAGACCGCAGCGAGGGAGACGTCGCCGGTCATGCCGATTGACGACGCGGCCGTCGACGCGACGTTATCCCGCCTCCCCCCGGTCCCCCGCGATATGGTCCGCCTCCAACGGCTTACCGGCGCCCGACCAGGCGAGATATGCTCAATTCGGCCTTGCGACGTCGACCGCGGCGGGGAGGTCTGGTTCTACGTTCCGGCGGCACACAAGAATTCTCACCGGGACCTACCGCGCGTCATCGCGATTGGTCCGCAGGGTCAAGCGGTCCTCACTGCCTATTTGGACCGTCCGGAGGATTCGTTTTGCTTCTCGCCGGCGGAATCCGAGCGCCTCCGGCTCCTTGACCTCCGGCGGAATCGGAAATCGAAGGTACAACCCTCCCAGGTATCCCGGCGACGGAAGCGACCGCAGCACAATCCGGGCGCGCGGTATACGTCGATGGCCTACTCGAACGCGGTCCGCAAAGCGGCGATTGCGGCGGGGGTGGAGGTCTGGACGCCGAACCGGCTCCGGCATTCGGCGGCGACGCAGATCGAGGGTCAATTCACGTTGGACGACGCACAGGCCGTTCTCGGTCACTCGTCGCCGAAAATGACGCGGAGGTACTCGGACGCACAGCGGCGACTCGCCGCGCAGGTTATGAAGGAAATCGGTTAGAATCACAACGCATTCGGGTAGGCGGCTTGATCACCGCCGATTCCATCCGCCCGGCTGGGGAAATCTCTTGTCGCCCTGGCCGGCGGGTGGGGCCCGAGAAAGGACGGGAGAAATGAGAGATCGCTACGAGTGGTTGACGGGGGCTCCGGAGGGGCTGGTCCGGCTGGCACGACCGGTTTTGGGTGTCCTGTACACCTGGTCGGAGGTGTTGTACTTCGCGGCGGAGGCGGCGGCAGACGAGGACAACCGGGAATTCTACCTTAGGACGGAACGGAACCTATTGGCCGGGCTGCCGGGCTTCGCGGGCTGCGACCTAGACGGCCGACTGGCCGCGGTAGAGGACCAGTTGGTGTTTCTGTGTGATCCCGCCGGCGGGTTTGATGGAAAACGGTGGACGTCTATAGTAGACGGCCCCGCGGTTTTTCCCTCGAAAACGCACTTTGCTTGTTCCGCGGCGAAATGCGTACTGCGTCATGCGGTCTTCCATTCATTCGCCGACGAGGGCCCCCCGGAGTTTGTCGAGGACGAGGACGCGTGGTCCGCCGAGGAGGACATTCGCCGTGAGCTGGGGTTCTCGATTGACCGGCGGGCCGCGGCGGTGCTAGAGCTGGCCGTCCGGCACGAAATCGCAATGGTTTCGCGCGAATGGCGGCGGCTCCCGGACCGCGACGTGGGGGCGAGGAACAGCGGCGACGGTCCGGCGGACCCCGTGACGATCAAAGAGTTGGCGGAGGTGCTACGCCGGCAATACGGTGGGCGTGGCTTGGCGACGAAGACGTTGCGGGGCTGGATCGCTCAGGAGAGAATTCCGCCGCTCGACTCGGTGTCAGTGGGGCGGACCAAGGCCCGAAGATACGATTACGGCCGGCTCCGACCGATGATTGAGACGAGGATCGGAGAAACCCTACCCCCTACATTCGCTACCCTCCAGTCCCGTTCGCACCGCTAACGACGGCGGAACGACGGCGGAACGACGGCGGCGAATCGTCTATTCAGCGGCCCGGCGGACATCCCGGCGGGCCTTCTATTTGCGCTCAAAACCCCTTGTTTTCCAGGGTCTGGCGCGATTTCCCGATTGGCCGGAACGACTGCGCAGCGGCGGAACGACGGCCGAACGACGGCGGAACGACGGCGGCGCTCTTGCAACCCGGCCGCGACGAGACAAACAATTCGCTAAACGGCTGAAACTCAAACCCCATTAAGCGAGTTGTTCGATATGATTGACTTTGAAAAGGAACGCCTTGTATCCTTCGCCGCGGCGGCGAAGATTCTTCCCCCGGGTCGCGGCGGAAAAAAGCTCCACGTCGCCACCGTACATAGATGGGCAGCGGATGAGAACGATCCTCTCGAATGGATCGTCATGGGTGGCATCAAGATGACCTCGATTGAGGCTCTGCAGAGATTCATCGAGCGCCGCACCGCCGCGAAGAATCCAAACGCCTACAACGGCCCTATCCGCACTCCCCGGCAGCGCGAGGCAGCGATTCGTCGCGCCGAAAAGGAACTCGAAGAGGCCGGCATCTAGAAAAACCCCCGGCGGCGGCGGGCCGGCGGGGGTCGAAATCCAGTTTCCGGAGGCGTCCGGCACGTTCCCAACGAGGTCTAAAGACACTTAAATGATACCGTCCCTTGGCAATTCGTCAACACCTCTCGACACGGCGATTTTCTACGCCGCGCGAGGCTGGCGGGTCTTCCCGGTTCACTCGGTACGTGACGATGGCCGATGCACGTGTCGGAAGGGCGCGGCTTGTCCAGTCCGGGGAAAGCACCCTAGAACCCGACGCGGTTTCAAGGACGCGACGACGGACCCGAAGCAGATCGAGGAGTGGTTCGCGAAATGGCCCGACTCGAATATCGGCATCGCGACGGGGGAGGTGTCCGGCATCGTCGTCGTCGACGTCGACCGACACGAAGGTGGCCCCGACGGCGTGGCGGCGATTCAGCGATTGCAAAGGGAATTCGGCCATCTTCCGGCCGGACCATATAGCGAGACTGGCGGCGGTGGGTATCACTACTTTTTCGCGTATCCGGGACCGACCCGGGGGCGGATCGTCAACGGCAAGCCGGTCGACGGAATCGACGTCCAAGGCGACGGCGCGTTCGTCATCGCGCCCCCATCGGTCCATGCGTCCGGCAAGTCGTATGCGTGGAAAGTCTCTCCGGCCGAACTGGCAATCCCCGAATTGCCTCCCGAATGGCTACCCCTCTTGTTGCAGGGGAAGGACGTCACAGTAAAACCCCCCGAAACAACCAGAATTGAACCCGTACTTTTGGGAGGGGAAGGACGCCACACAGATACACATACACAGGAGACACAAGAAACACACTCTCAAGAAACACAAGATTCTCATGATGTTACGCGAGGTCAACCCCAACAAGTTGGGGGTGACCGCCCGACCGACGGAAAGGACCTGGAAACGCAGATTTTCAAGGCAATCGAAGAAACGGTCCCCACCGAACGCGGTCAACGCTTCCACCGTATGCTCCGCTTCGTCCGTCGACTTCGGTTCAATCTCGGCTTGGCGGAGACGGACCCCGGCGACCTCTTGCCGTACGTCGTCGAATGGCATCGGCAGGCGCGGCCGAATATCGACCCGGCGGTCTCGCTCGAAGACACCCTCGCCCATTTCCTGGACGCGTGGGGGCTGGCGTCAACTCCCGACGGCGGTTTGATTGGCTTGGCTATCGCCGTGGTAGACGCAGGCGGCGTTCCGATTGCGCCGGACGTGGAACGCTGGTGTAGCCGTCCCCTCGTTCGACTCGATCAGCTATGTCGCGTCCTGGAACGCGAGAAGAGCGGCGGGGAATGGTTTCTCGGAGCACACAGCGAAGACGTTCAACGCTTTCTTGGTCTTGGCGAAGAAAATCCAAACTCGGCCGCGAAGTCTCTCGCGCGGTATCTGAAACGGCTGGTCACGATTGGCCGGATCGCAGTCATCGAGAAGGGTTCTTTCGACAATCGACGCGCGACGACCTACCGATACGTGGCGCTCGAGGAGAGTTTTCCGGACACCGACCAACACCGATCAGAACAGGAATAGGATGATCTACGCGATTCCACACGGCGAGACGAAACGGCAACCCCCGACACCGGGCGCGAGCGGCTCGTGTCCGTTTTGCGGCTCCGGCGTCATCGCGAAATGCGGCCGGGTGAATGCGTGGCACTGGGCGCACGAATGCCGGGAGGACTGCGATCCGTGGCACGACGGTGAAACCGAATGGCACCGCCGATGGAAACGGCGGTTTCCCAAGGAGTCGACGGAGAAAACGCTCGTTTGGGGTGACGTTCGCCATATTGCGGACCTCTGGCTCCCGAACAGCATCGTCGTGGAGTTTCAACATTCACCGCTAACGGTTGAAGAAATCCGGGAGCGCGAAGCGTTCTACGGCCGGATGGTTTGGATATTCGACGTCTCTGATTGCCGCGAGCGATTCCATTTCCGGCGGCGCGATGGGTACGTCACGTTTCGGTGGAAGCACCCCCGGAAACACATCGCGTTTTGCCGGCGGGTGGTCTACCTCGACTTCGGGCTCCGGCGTCTCTTCCGTCTTATGAAGGTATCCGAAGAAACACCATGCGGCGGGTGGGGGCGCGGCGTGGACGTCAATTCGTGGGTTCGCGACGCGGCTCATGGATGGCTTACTTTCCCAGAATACGGAAATCCAATTCAGTTTACGAACCCGAGACCCCCCGGCGCGAGCCGGACCAACCCCAGCACAAAGCGAGAAGGTAGAGGATTTTTGAGATGAAGAAAAAGGATTCACTGGTCGGCATGTACTTTCACACCCGAAAGGACGGCAAAATTCACCTTCAGGGACAGATCATCCGCGAACTGAAGAACGACCGCTATGTCGGCCGGATTTTCGAGTGGTTCCTTGGGCAGGAAACCTGCCAAAAGGTCTTCACGTTCGAGGATGTGCAAGGGTTCGACCTTTACGACGACGTGGAAGACTTTCGCGAGATTAACCGTCAAGTAATCCGAATGGACGAGGCCACAACCAACCGCCAAGACCCAAACCCCAAGGAGCGGAAATGACAAACATGGATCGACTGCGCCGAACGGCCAGACTTCAAAACGCGATTTTCGATCAGGCGGCGACGTGGCCATCGGACCAACGCGCGGACTTCGCCGCAGAGTTGCGGCGGCTGGCGAACCTGATTGCGGAGCCGGAGGAGGAACCTACGACCCTGTTCGGCTTCGCGAGGCTTTCGGAGGGCCGACGATGAGCAAACCCCGATGCATCGACCTTAAGGCCGAATTCGGCGACCGGTTCCGAATTCAGTACGAAGAAACCCTACCGGCCGGTTTCGTGAGAGACCCTTGGTACGCGCAGATCAAGTGCCGATGCGGCGGCGACGAGTTAGGCGCCGCGGTCGATTCCGGACGGGTGCAGGCAGCCGGGACGATCCGGCGCCTGGGTTGCGTCCGCGTGACCCAAAACGGCGATGGCGGCGAAGTGAACGCGGTTTTCCATCGGAAAGACCTTGACCAGGTCTTGGCGGTCATGCATCCGTATCGACGGAAGCGGGTTTCCGAAGAGCATCTGCGGAAGATGTGGGCGGGGGGAGCACGTTTTCGTGCTGGAGCCATTCAAGAGGGCGGTCTAGACCCCGAATTAGGCCCCTCCGAAGCCAAACCCGACAAAATACCCGTCCAGAGCCGAAGCGGCCTTCTCGCGGCTCAGGGTGGCCTCTACGTCGATACACAAATGGAAAGGTAAAACCATGCGAAATGCTGAAAACAAGCGACGGAGCCGAGCCGAACGCGACGAACGGAATCGTCGGGTTGTCGCGGGGTACCTGGAGGGTTCCACGATGGAGTCGGTCGGTCGATCCGTTGGATTGAGCAAGGCGACGGTTTCGAAGATCGTCGCCGACGCGAGGAAGCAGTGGGTCGCGGAGAGCGTCCACGATGCGGGTGAGCTTCTTGAGATCGAACTCCGGAAGCTGGGGATCGTCAAAAGCGAGGCCTGGCACGCATGGAGGAAATCCCAAGGTGACGACCAGACCGAACCGGGGGACGCGGCGTTTCTGAATACGCTTCTGAGGTGCTCCGAACGACGATCCAAGCTACTCGGACTAGACGGCCCGCAGCGGCTGGAGATCGCCACCTCGGAGCACGCGGTGATAGTCGAAGATGCCGATTGGTACGGAAATCTGGACCGAATCCCACAGAGGGACAGCATGCAGGAAATCGACGTCGGACCCGAAACCTCGGAGGGTGAGAGATGACTTTTTCAGAGCTACTCGAAAAAACGCGGCGGTTGGCCGACGCGGGTTTTTCGTGGTCGGACGCGTGGAAGCTGTTGGAAGGCGACTTTCGGCGACTGGCGAGCCCCCTGGAGCCCCTGGAGCGGCTCCGCGCCTACGAGTCGCTCTTGGCGGCGTTCACGTCCGACACGGACCATCCAATCGAGCCCCCCGGCAGTGGCCTTTTCGTGGTTCCGAAGGCGGCCTACGGAGTACCAATCCGTAGGTCAGGGTAGGCCATAAAACGCGCAAGTGTCGTGAAAACAAGAACCTCAGATTCGCCGTTGAAAGACACCCAGCGAGAATCCGCAATCTATCCAGGACCCCGGACGCATTAGTATGGAAACACCCCGCATACGCAAGGATCGGACCACGATGAGATCCGAAGCGCGGCAGCGTCTTCGCGAATTGGCGGTGAAAGCGGCCGACGGCGAAGAGATCGAAGCGGCCGACCTGGCCGAACCGATGGCGATGGTCGGCGCGTCCCTGGAGGATTTCGACGGAGCGGTCGAAGTCATCCGACGGCGTCGTCAAGCGGTCGAAGACCTC
>CAZFQG010000037.1:0-38143 GCA_964520785.1 uncultured Planctomycetaceae bacterium
CGCGAAGCCTACGCTCCGCCGGGGCCAGGCCCAACGGCGCCGCCCCGGCGATGGAGAGTCCGTCGCGGCCGTGCCGGTGGCCGCGTCAAACCGCCAAGGATACCGCCATGCTCGTCCGGATGGAACTTTCCCGCATCATCATCAGCGAAATCAACGATCAGCAGGTCATCTATCTGAAGGAGAAGGATGGCGAGCGCCAGTTCCCCATTATGGTGGGTATTTTCGAGGCGACCAGTATCGACCGGCGGGTTAAAGGGCTCCGCGCCCCCAGGCCCCTTACCCACGACCTCATTCTAGGAGTCGTTCAGTCGATGGGCGGGCGAATTCAAGACATCGTAGTTTGTGACCTGGAGGACCAGACCTACTACGCGCGGCTTCGGATTCGCCGCGGGAAGAACGAACTGATCGAGGTGGATGCTCGGCCCTCCGACGCCATCGCGGTGGCGATGACAAGCGATCCCCCGATTCCGATCTTCGTGAGCGAGGAGGTCTTGGCAGCGGCGGCGGAGGGGTGACTGCACCGTTGGTGCCGCCCGAAAGAAGGCCGCGCGTGCTCCATCGGCATACCGTGAAGACTTCCGCCGCTGATCTCCGCTCAACTTTCCAGCCTTCGTCCGGCGGCCGGGAACAACGACGGGTACGATCCCAGAATTTTCAGTTGAAGGGCCTTGTTTTCCAGCAATTGGACGACCCGGCGGATCTTGAGGTCGGTCTCGTGCCCCTCCAATTCGACGAAAAAGAGGTAGGCGCGGTCGGAATTGGGGATCGGTAGCGACTCGATCCAGGTGAGGTTGATCCGATTCCGCTTGAAGAGGTTCAGCGCCTCCGCCAAAGTCCCCGGCCGGTGATCCAACTGGAAGATGATCGCCGTCTTATCCTTTCCCGTCCGCGGGGCCGATTGGGTGGCGATGACGGAGAACCGGGTGATATTTCCGCTGTTGTCTTCGATATTCTCGGCGAGAATCTTCAGCCCGTGCGCGTTTCCGGCCTGCCGGCTGGCGATGGCGGCGATGTGGGGAGATTCCTTGGCCGCCGCGGCCGCCGCCGAGGTACTCGTAACCTCCTTCAGAACGGCCTGCGGCAGATGTCGAGCCAGCCAGTTCCGGCACTGGGAAAGGGCCTGCGGCTTGCTTTGGACTTCGCGGATTTCGTCGCGGCCGCCAATACCGAGCAGCATGTGATGAATGGCCAGTTCGACCTCGCCGCAGATGCGGACCGACATCTGCGTGAACATGTCGAGCGTGTCGATGACGCGGCCGTCGGTGGAATTTTCGATCGGGACGATCCCGTAATTCGCGTGGCCCCGCTGGACCTCTTCGAAGACGGCCGCGATATTCCCCACCGGGAGGAAGTCCGCGGTACTGCCGAACCGCTCGATGGCCGCCAGGTGGCTGTAGCTAAACCAGGGTCCCAGCATGGCGACGCGAAGCCGCCCCCCCAACGAACGGCAACCCCCGAGAATCTCGCGAAATACGGCGCGGACCGCCTCGCCGTCGAGGGGCCCCTCGTTCACCTCCTCCAACCGGTCGAGGAGGGACGCTTCCTCCACGAGGAAACTCTCCGTGAGCATTTCTCGTTCACGCCCTGTTTGGAGTTCCGCGGCGACTCGGGCCCGGTCGTTGATGAGGCCCAGGATTTGCGAATCGAGCTTGCGGAGCTTCGCTTGGGTCGCCTTCCCGCCGGCCCCGGACGAGGCCGACTTGGGCGCAGACGTTTTTCTTTCTTTTTTGGCCATGATCAAAGATTATACCGCCAAGAAAATCGAGAAGCAATATTTTTGATCTTGCTGAGACTTAGTATTGAACGCTCGCGCGAAGGAGCACCGTATCGTCGGGGCGGAAGTCGTCCCGAGTCGAGTCGAATTCGACGTCCCGGCCGAAGACGTAACCGACCTCGAACGCGGTCGTCAATTCCCCAAGGGGGGACTTCCGCTCCAGGCCGAGCAGTACGCGGTAGTCGCGGATATTGAGGTTCTCGTTGACACCCGTTTCTCGCTGGACGGCCCATCGGTTGCCGCCCAGTTCTCCGCCGACGTAGGCCCACACTTCGGTGGTTCCCAGGCGGCTGGGGCGCTCCGTCAGGCGGTAGGCGATTCTCGGCTTGGGGAGGGTAAGCTCCACGGCGAAGTCGTCCCTGGGGTTCCAAATGAATCCCCCCACCGGTAAAACCTTGATATCCTCCCGATTGAGATAGGCGACGCCGAAAACCAGCTTCAGGTCCTTGCGGTAGTGCCAGATTCCGGTACCGTAACCGGTCAACCGGAATGCCTCGTCCGTCTGCTGTCGGAAATCGCTGTAGACGCCCGGGGTAATTCCAATGAACGCGGTTAAACGCTTCGTGACGGGCCGAATCCAGCGGAAGCTGACGTAGGTATCGAAAAGCCGAGGGGGAAGATCGCGGTCAGAGGGGCCGTCGACGTAATGGACCGCGAAGCCCGGCGTAATCACCAAGGGGGAACGCCGCTCGGGAAACGGCAGGCCACAGGTCAAGGTCGTTTCCAATTCCGTCTGCCCCAAAGCGTCCGCGCCGGCACGCCGCGCCATCCAGGTGGCCTCGAACTTGGCCTTTTGAAAGAAGCTGGGACGTGATTCTTTCGGGAGAATCGAGAATTCCTCTTCTTCGGGCGGGTCGCCTGAAATAATGAGTTCGGGCATGGGCTCGAACTCAATCGGAGGAGACACGAGAGGCTCGGTCGCATAGGGGGCGATTACGGCCTCGGACGCCGTCTGCCGCCGGTCCTCACCGGGAAGCGGCTGGAAACGCAGCCGCGTATCCGGGTTCGACGTCAGCATTCCGGGGAACGCGTCCGTGGGGGGCAGAGCGCGCGGAAGACGCTCGACCTGCGCCGCGACCGGCGCGGATAAGAGCAGCCAGACCAGAAGACACGACACGTGTCTTTTCGGGTCCATCGCGTCGGACCGGCATGAAGTCGGCTTTCTCCGCAAGTGCATCTCCTGTAACGGGTTCGGACCGCAAGAACAGCGGTCTTCGCGGCCCGCTTTCCCGGCGGGCGGCTCAGTATATCAAGCCGGCCCGCAACAGAAACGCGGTCGTGGGTCGGAATATGGGTGAAGTCTTGTAGACGATTTCCCGATCCGTGGCGATGCCGATCTCGAAGAAGCCGTCCAGCGTGCCCGGGTTTCTCCAGTCCAAGCCGAAAAGAATACGGATATCGTTGTAGTCGATGGACTCATACGACCCGCTTAATCGCGTCACGGCCCAGGCGCCTCCGCCGTAATCCCCCCTGACGTACATCCACCACTCAGTGTTCCCGATGTTGGTGACGCGGCGGCTGATTTTGGGATTTGGAAACAGGATTTCGAACACGACGTCCGCGTTGGGACGAAAGATTATGCCGCCGGCGGGAAGTATCTTCACGCGGTTCCGGTCAAGGTATTCCACCCCAACCTTCACGTCGAACCGGTCGGTCAGTGCCAGAACGGCGTAGCCATGGGCCGGGAATCGGATGCTCTTTTCAGTCACCTGATCGAAGGTAGAGTAGGCTCCCACCGATGCGGCCAGGTCGGCGGATAGCCACGGGGCGAGCTTTGGCTTCCAACTCGCCTCCAAGTAGCCGTCGAAGACGCTTGGCGGCAGGTCGGTATCGGGCTGAATCGGCCCCTGCCAGAAGCTCACGGCGAATCCCGGCGTCACCAGAAACGGCGTCTCCAAATTGAATAGCGGAAACGCCACGCTCCCTCGAATTCCCAGTTGGTTGATGCCGAACCCGTTGTCCCCGCTGTAGGGGATGAATTCGTATTCGAAGCGGATTTCGTTGATCAGCCGTGTCGCCTGCTGAAACTGTTCGGAGAAACCCTCGAACTGCATGCTCGGAAGAGAAGAGCCGTCCCCAAGGAGAGTCGACGGCTGCGCTCCCGGCGGAGCGTAGGGGTCCCAAGTCGGCGGAGGAAGTTGAATACTGGGGCTCAATTGGGCCGACGGACCCAGCGCAGGAGGGGGTGTCGCGGGGATCGTCTGAGCAACTACGGCTCCCGTCATCCACCCGCACACGCTGATTATCGCTGCGATTCTCAATATCATCGGCCGGTTCACGTGAGCATCGAAAACAATGCGCCTCCGGAAACGCGCGCAGAAAAGCCATTTCGAAGAGGCGGGCCGGATGGTACGCGAAGCGTCCGCTCCGCGTCAAGGCGAGTTGTCTGTACCCTCGAAAAAACGAAAAAAGGGTCACTGGGTCACCGGTCAGCGCTTGGTCCGTTTCGTGACGGCATCGCAATCGGCCTGGTGCGGGGAAGGGGTCGGTAATCTATACTGTTATCCGAAGAGACCGCGTATCGTCACCGCGGCGAGTATTTATTTACGTTTTTTACAGAAAAGGAATTGACATGAAACGGGTTCTGATCGGACTGACGGTCGTTGGACTGCTTGGATATGCTCTCACCTGGGCCGTGGCCGACACGCGGAAGGCGGCCGAAGAGGACTCGGGCAAGCTGCGTCATGTAGTGCTCTTCAAGTTCAAGGACTCCGCGACGCCGGAGCAGATCAAGGAAGTGGAAGAGGCGTTCGCGGCGCTTCCGAAAAAGATTCCCGAGATCATCGACTTTGAATGGGGCACCAACAACAGCCCGGAGGGCTTGGATCAGGGGCTTACCCACTGCTTTCTTCTGACATTCAAAGACGAAGCCGGCCGCGCCGTCTACCTTCCCCACCCCGATCACAAGGCCTTCGGAAAGGTGCTTCGGCCGATCTTGGACAAAGTGGTCGTGGTGGATTACTTCGTGAAGTAGGCAGGGAGAGAGGCACGACGATGGCAAACGGCTTCGCCCTGCTTCGCGTCGTCGCTATCCTGTTCTCCCCCCCACCGGCCGTTGGCTTATCCCACGAACCGGCCTCGTGAAGCACACCCTCATGACGTGGTGGAAAAGGTAGGGGACGTCGCGGGCGGGCCCAGAGACCGCGTTTGTCGCTATTGATGCCGACGAACGCGGCGATGTTCCCTTTTTCCAACACTGGCGGCCCCCTGATGCGACATCAGGAGCGTTGGACAGGGGGCGCAACATGGGCTGAAATAGAGGGTTATGGCAATCTGCTATCGGAGAGGCCGGCTTGGGCATTTGGTTTGCTCCCAAAAAATCCAAGAGGTACGACGCAGCTTGGAGGGAGAGACCGATGACGATCACGAGAGTACAAGTCGATTCGACCCGAGTTGCCCCCGATGTCGCTTTGGCGGCCACGGGGACCATTCGGGCACTCCATGTTATCAATGGGGAGCATTATTCCGGGGCGGAACGCGTCCAAGACTTGCTCAGCGGGGCGTTGCCTTCTTACGGCGTCGAAGTTCGGTTCGCGTGCGCGAAACCGGGCGTCTTCCGCCAGTCGCGGCGGTATCGGATTGCCCCGGTGTACGATGTCTTGATGCGGCATCGTTTGGATCTGCGACCGGTTCGTCGTTTGGCCTGGATTGTCCGGGAGCAAGACTATCAACTTATTCACGCGCACACGCCTCGCACGGCTCTTCTGGCGGCTTTGGCTTCGCGGTTGAGTGGCGTCCCTTTCGTCTACCACGTCCACAGTCCCACGTCGCGCGATTCAACCCGGCGACTGGCGAACCGGATGAACATGTGGGTCGAGCGGTTTTCGCTGCGATACGCCTCCGGCGTCATCGCCGTCTCCGAAAGCCTCGGCCGCCATATGCGTTCCCTTGGCTACGCGGATTCGACGATTCACGTCGTTCCCAACGGCGTTCCGCGCCGCGCCCCCAGGCAATGGCCGCAAGGGGCCTCGGCGGAGTGGACGCTCGGAACGGTCGCCCTGTTCCGGCCCCGGAAGGGAACCGACGTTCTGATCAAGGCATTGGGAATCCTCAACGGACGCCGGGTCCCGGTCCGGCTGAGGGCCGTTGGCGGATTCGAATCCGCCCAGCACGAGCGGACGCTGAAAAGCCTCGCCGCTAAGGAAGGGGTCGACCGCTTGATCACTTGGACCGGCTTCGCCGACAACGTCGACGCCGAACTCGATCGGATGGACTTGATGGTCCTGCCCAGCCTCTTCGGCGAAGGGCTGCCGATGGTCGTCCTCGAAGCGATGGCGGCCGGAGTTCCGGTCGTCGCCACCAGGGTGGAAGGGATTCCGGAAGCCATCCGCGATCGCGTTGACGGGATCCTGACCGAACCGAACAGCCCGGAAGACCTGGCACGGGCCGTTGAAGAGATAGTGAACGGCCGAATCGACTACTCCGCCCTCCGCCGCAGCGCTTTCGAACGCCATGCCGAACGGTTCTCGGATCAGGCGATGGCCAAAGGAGTGGCCGAGGTCTACCGGAAGATACTCCACCGGGCGTGAAGCTGCAAGGACAAAACCGCCGGAGCGTCGAGCCTTTCCATCCGCCCCGCGGCGCCGGTCGCTCGGCGAACCCCGAAGACCATCTCGGCTTACTCGCGGTCCGCGTTTATCCCCACCGCCTTGAAAAAGGTGTAGCAGAAGACGCCGTCCGGTTCCTTCGTGCGGCGCAAGCCCTCGATGCCGCGGTCAAAGGCCTCGGCCGTCATGAGCCCCTCGCGGAGCGCGTCTTCGCGGACGCCGCCGACCATCGCGGTGAAGGTCTTTTCGGTGAAGCCGTCGATCAGTTCCGGCCGGGTCGCGTCGACATAGACCATCCGTGGCGAGACGCGGACGCCGGCGAATCCGGCCTCGATAAGAAGGGGGTAGAGCTTCCGCCCAATCCGCGCGTCGCCGCCGGAGCGGGCCTGGAGTTCGATGAGGCACTCTACCGCCTGGTAGGAATCGGCGTTATCGGGAACCATCAGCGTCGAATCGTGGTCCCCTTCAATCGCCGTAATCGTCCCGCCGGGCTTGAGGACGCGCCGCAGCCGCCGCAAGACGGCGAGCGGATTGGGGAGGTGTTCCAACACGAAACAAAAGAAGACATGGTCGAACCGGCCATCCTCGAAGGGGAGGTCGTTCAAGTCCGCCTGGAGGAACGAGACATTGCGTAGCCCGGCTTCCTCGACGCGGCGGCGCGCCTCGTCGAGGTAATCAATAGCGATGTCCACGCAAGTCAGCGAGGCGCCGGGACTGGAAGAAGCGAGCGTCACGGTTTGGGCGCCCACGCCGCAGCCCGCCTCCAGAACACTCGCGCCGTCGGCATAGGCCGTGTCATGGTGGAGTAACTCGCAGAGCGTTCGGGCCTGATCGGTCAACCGTTGGGACTCGCTCCGGGAATATCCGTGGACGTACGCGCGGTTCATCGACGACTTCAGCCATTCATCGATCTCACCGCGGTGGAACCGCCACTGATTGCCGATCTTGGAAACCGGAATCTCGCCTCGCTGGGCCATCGCGTAGATCTTCGTCTTGCCGAACTTGAGGTACTCGGCCAGCTCCTCGACCGTCAACCACTGTTCATCGCCAGTCACTTCTTATCCTTTCGCAATAGAGAATGATTCGAAACGATAATAAATGATAACCAGCGGTAATAAATGACACAAGGGTTATTGCGTCTGTTTTCGAAATTCCTCTAGCTCCGCCTCCTGTTCGGCGCTGAATGCCCCCTGGCGGTGGGCATACGTATCCATCCAGACGGCCAGACGATAAAGACTTTCAGCATCAAGGGTTACGCCGGCGTGGCCCTCCCCTTCGGTCAGAAGCGTATAGAGCCGGCTTCCTCGCGCCACCCCGACGCCGGGGAGTGATTCGTCCCGTTCGAACGCGCGGTGGTAGAGGTCGCGGTCGGCGAAATTGATGAGGCTGTCGTATGAGGCGGAGGGGGTCAGATTAGGTTCGGCCCTTTTGGCGGCCTCGGCCCCCGGAGAGTGGCAGTCGATACAATACCGATCGAGTACCGGCTGCACGAGCCGGTCGTACCGCAAAGGCCACGACCCCTCGGGGTCCGGCCTGAGCGCGTCAGGCTCACCGGCCAACGCCATGGGGAACCGGCCGTCGACCGGCGCCGAATCGCGCGATTCATGGCACCCGACGCAACCGATCGTTCGGCCCGGCTGAACGTAGGTGAGCGACCGCATCGTGCGGAGTGAAACCCCGTCGGCATCCAAGGCCTGGAAGAAGACGGGGAATCCGGAGGGGATTTCGAACCAAGCCGAACCGTCGGCGCGGACCGGCACCGTCCCGAGAACGACCTTGCCGGTGTCTTCGCCCGAGACGCTCAGGACCGGGGTATTCATCTGAGGCTGAACCTTCGGCAAGACGCCGACCACGCGAATCCGCCGGACTTCGCCTCCGCCCAGCGTTCCCATGCCGCGGGCGACGTCTTGAAGCAGAAACCGGCCTTGTTGGGGCTCGGTCCAATCGACCATTTCCGGCAAGGCCGCCGGCATGGGCCGCCGGCACAAGGGGATGGGGTTCTGGCTGGTGATTTCCGGGTCGCGGTAGAGGAGGTTCAGATTGCCGAAAGCGTCGTAAAGATAGATGCCGCCCGCGTTTCCGGGGTTCTCCGGCTCCTTGCCGGTCATGCAGCGGTGGGGAGGGAGTTCGCGGTCGTGCCAGGCGCAGAGATAGTGCGTCTCGTCCAGGGGCCACGGACCGCTGTAGTAGTGCGACGGAAATCCTTCCGTCTCCGGAAAGCAGACCTCCGGCGTCAGCCGCGTAAGCGGATGCTCGAACTCGCTTCCGAGGCTCCGATCCAGCAGTGCCAAAGATCCGCCGGTAATCGAATGGTGAGCCGTCGCGGTGAAGATGAGCTTGCGCGAATGGGGAATCGGCCGCGCCTCGAAAACGCACTGCGGCCGCTTGGTGTAGTTGCCGTAGACGAGGTTCGGATAGGTGCCGTCGGGGTTCGTCGACCAGAGGCTCATGAAATGGCCGTTGAAGCGGTCGATATAGTCCCACCGCGCGTAGAGAATCCGTCCGTCGTGGGCGATGGAGGGGGTCCACTCGAAGTTCTCGAAGGCGGAGATCGCGCACAAGTCCGAGCCGTCGGCGTTCATCCGGTGGAGCGTGTAGACGGCGACCGGCCGCTCGTTTCCGCCGCCGCAGCGGACGAAACTCTCGGGTTGCGTGGCTTCCAGCGTCCTTTGGGCACTGGCCAAGCCGGCTTGCAGGGCCGTTCCCTTCCGCGTGGAGAGGAAGATGATCCGGCCGTCGGGAAGATAGCGGCCGTCGAAATCGTTGTAATAACCGTGCGTCAGTTGCCGCAGGCCGCTGCCGTCGGTATTCATTTCGAAGAGATGGTAGAACGAATCCTCCGGCAGGTTTTCCTCGCAACGGGTCTTATCCGCCACGTGGCAGACTTCGGGATAGTACCTGGCGAAGGCGAAGAGGACCTTCGTCCCGTCGTAGGAAAGCTCCGGCCGGACGAAGTTCCCCTCCGGGAAGTCCTCCGTCAGGCACCGCAGGCTCGGACGGCCTTGCTTGAACCCGGAAAGAATGAAGATGCCGCCACCGGGCCGCGCCCACCAGCCGTAGTACTGGTCGGAGACATGGGGATACATGGTCGGCTGCCGCTTGACGAAGAGGATTTCGTCGAAATCCAAGAGTGGATTGGAAATCGCAATGGAACGGATTGCCCATTGGGCCTTCAAGTACGCCACCTGGTCATTCGTTCCGGATGCCTTTACGGACGTGAGCGTCTCGACGGCCTCCGCCACGTCCACGCCTCGTTGCTTCAGGTCTTCCGCCAGGCGTAAGCCCCGGTCGATAACCTCCGCGACGTGGAATTCGGCCTCCACGGCCGCCGAGCGGCGCGGCGGGGAGGACCATTGGCTCGTGCTGCTTTGGGTGGCCGACTTGCCAATCGCGATGTTCTCTCCCGACTCTTTCGCGTAGACTTCCACCTCGTCCAGATGAAAGTACGACGTCCCTTCCAGCCCCAGCCGCACATAGCGGGCTTTCGCGCCGGCGGCGGGAACGACGAGCGGCTTGCCATCGGCATGTCCCAGAAACGGCGTGCCGTCGTGCCGGTAGAACTCGCGAAAGGCCTTTCCATCGTCCGAGAGCGAAACGACGATCCGGTCGTTCCGCCGTCCCATTTCGCCGTCGCAGCGGTTGAACAGAACGATCCGCTCGATTTCCGTCACCGTTCCCAGATCGACCTGCCACCAGGGGTCTTTCTCGTTCTGGGTATGAAACCCCCATTTTCCGTCAATATGCCCGTCCACCCCTCCGGCGGCGTCGACCTCCGGCACGGCGGCATCGCCGGGACTCGGGGCGAAACGGAGTTCGTGCTGCCGAAGCCAGTCGGCTTCGATTTGCCGCGCGTAATCCTCCAAGACCACGGTCCGGCCGTACAAGGCCCCGGGAAACACCGACGCTACCGTGGCGAAGAAGATCGCCCGGCGGGTAGCGTGCCGACCGAAGAGCATCATGGCATGACTCCTGGGATAGGGGGGGCGAATTGTCCAAAAGGATCGATCCGGTCCGCGTCATTTTTCGCGCGGAACCATCAGTTCTTCCGCGCTCCGCGCGACGGCGCCGGGGCAATTGTAAAACCACAGCACGCTCGGCGTCAAGCCGCGAAGGGCCCACGGTTTGCCGCCGCACCCCTCGGGGACCTCGACCGTGACGACGTTCCCCGGTTCGCGCGGGATCTGGGCGACGACCTGCCCGTCCGGTCCAAGGACGTCGTGGGCCGTACCGTCCACGTAGTAGGCGATGACGCTCACATCTTCGGGGACGTAGAAGAAAAGGGCCCCCGCCCCGCCGAGCCAGACAAGGTCCTCCCCTTTATCCAATTTCAACGTGCAGGGGCGGCCCGGTTCGGTTCGGATTCCCCAGCCGGCGCCGAAATCGTCGGCCACCAGGAAATACGTCCCCGCGTGGGGAACCGGCACGTGGATCGGGTGCCATTCGCCGTCGAGGGGAAGCTCACCCTCGCCCACCACCTCCCCACTCTCTCGCGTAACGTTCCAGACCGTGGGCCGCCGGTCACGGTAGTGGGGAATCCGGCCGGTCAACAGTTCGAATTCCAGTGGTTCGCCTTCCGTGCTTGCCAAAATGAACGTTTTCGCGCGCTGAAAACAGAACTGACCCCGGGGCGTATCGGGAATCGGTTCGAACCCCGGGTAGGCGAATCCGTCCGAAAACTCCTTTGTCTGGAATTCCCGGGAATGAAACCGCGCCAGCCCCTCCTGGAACAGAGCTTCGACCTCCTCGCGGGAATAATCCTCGCCGGAATACCACGACGGCGCAAGCGGCCGGCCGTCTACCGTGCGATGCCGCCATTCGGCCGGCTCTTCCACGTCCCGAAGGTAATAGGTTTGATAGCGTCCGCGGATGGCCGGGCTGTTGACGATGTAGCGGTGCCGCGTACGGTAGGCGAAATTCAAAACCGGGAAAAGGGCCTCGATCCGTTCCTCCTTGTCGCTGACCTTCAGATCGCGCATGAGGCGGACGTAGTAAAGGTAGAGCTTCAAATCGTCGAGCCGAGCAAGGACGTCCGGCCGAGCCGCCGCCAGCCGCGATGCCTCGGCCAGGTCTTGGTGGGCCAGGGCCAGGAGATGATCGCTCAAGAGGGGCTTGTTCCCACCGTCGAAACGCTCGTAGTACCGTTTCATGACGCCGGCCGCGGGGCCGAATGCCTTGTCATGGAAGTCCTCGCGGATCGCGTCGACGTCGGCCCCGGGGTTCCACGTCAGCCGGGCGGCGACGAGATATCCCAGGCCGTTGGGGCCGAAGTTCGAGCCCGACTCGCAACTCATCGTCCGCGCGCCCTTGGAATGGTACAGGGGGAACCGCTCCCCGATGTAGGCGACGTTCGCCCCTCTCGCCGCCCCCGGCATGTCGCGGGTCCAGGCCCAGACGTTGAGATACTCGTACACGCCGAATTGGTCCACCTTCGTCGGCCAGATATCCAGCAGTTCGTCGAACGTGTAGCGTCCGCGGGTGAATCCGGCGGTCAGTTGGACGAAGACGTTCGGCCGCATCCGGAAGCTTGGCGGTTCGGTGTGCATATTGTATGCGAGCGTCCCGACGAACTTGCCGGGGAATTCCTCCTCGACCACCTTGGCGACCTCGTTGACGAGCGTGAAGACCCGTTCGGAAACGCTTCCCATCTTTGCGCACGCTTCGCACTCGCAATGGCCTTCGCCGTCGGACGGTTCCATCGAGACCATATCCGCCTCTTGTTCCTTGCGGAATTGGGCGAGGGCCCACTCCTTGCAGACCTCCATCACGCCGGGGTTGAAGAGACAGAACTTCTCACCGCCGCGCTCCTGAACTTCGGCACCCTCCTTGGTCACGCTCCGCAAGGCCAGATACTCCGGGTGCTTGTCGAAAACATCCTTTCTTTCGTTGATGATCCGCTGCCACGAATGCCCCGCGCTGACCTCAATACTCGCCCCCAACCAATTCCGCCGGCTCCACTCTTCGTAATCCTCCCGAGCCCGAGCATCCCAATACCCCCAGCCATACCAGATTCGCCTCGCGAGCATCGCCGGCCGGTCGGTCACGTTCAGTTCGATTGAGACCGTGTCGCTTTGCGGGACCACGTGCCACGTTTCGTGGGGGAAGAACCACCGGCACCCGAGTGCTTCGAGAAACCGTGTAATCCCCCGATCGAGCCCCAGATCGGTCGCGCCGAGAATGAGCACCCGGCCGGCTTGGGTTTCGATTCCGTAGGCTTCTCGACCGTCACCCTGCCGAACGGCCAAGGCCTGATCCCACGCCGGGTGAGGGAATTCTTCGAGCGTCCCCAGGACGATGCCGGTCGATCCGTCGCCGGTCTTGATTTCGAATTCCGCCGCGCTGATTCTCTCCAAATAGCCGGCCAGTTCGGCGGCCAGCTCCTTTTGGCGGTCGGTGGCGTCCCGGGAAAGGTTGATGGGAAGTGCCGCCACCCCCCTCTTGGCAAGGACGGCCGGTTCTCCGGCGGACTTCGAGGCGAGAACGGACAGGAGCGGAATCAGTACCACGGCGATCCGCCCGACTGCTTGGTTCAATGAACTCATTCGCGACAACCTTCTTTCTGGGGAACTCAAAGGCGACTCCGAGGTTCGGGGTCTGGGGTCTGAAGAGCCGCATCGATGGAGGGCCGCATACCATTATACTCGACCCGAGGTGTACAGTGCGACGGCGCGGTCTGCGTTGTGAAAGGAGTGGAGAGGATATAACCCAAGATGGGGGAGGCTGAAAGGATGCGATGACTTTCGAGAAATGGTCGACCACTATCAGCAAATCGAAAACGCGAGAATTTTCACTTTACATCAGAGAATGCTGCCGAGTAATTGCCCATATCTGGGTGCTTGAGAGATGGAAATGAAATGTACTTCACTTGGGGGGTTTTTCTTTTTTCTGACCTCCACTTCGGGGTCTTAACACTGGTTATGGACACCTCGGTAATGATACAGGTGACCGAATCCCGCGGGCAAATAATTTGTTGATTCTCTCGAAGAAATCCGAAAGACTTGCCGGATCCCCGGCCTATTTCAATTTGGTGGGTTAGAGGGAGGACGTTGTTTATATTGACTCGTAACGGGAGATGCGCCTGTGAAGATTGTCTTGACATTTGTACTTGGGTTTTCGGTGCTCGTACTTTCTAGCTGCGAGACTCGTGCGGACTCATTGGATATTCCCGAAATCCAATATATTACGCAAGGAGGTATTCTTCCCGATACGACCGACTATGTCTGGTGGTACGGATGTTCAGCCACTGCGGCGGGGATGCTGATCGGCCACTATGACCGAAACGGCTATAACGGATTTGCCTACGACAATCTGGTACCCGGCGGGCTGGCAGAGCAATTCACCTACGTCTCCGGTGGAGCTCCATATTCACCTCCGACGGACTGGGACGCCACGGGGGACAATGCAGTGCCTCTCGCAAATCTGGCGATTGCCAGTCAAGACCACGTCGAGGCGTTTTATAGTGGTGGATACGGCGCTAAAGGCGACGATCTCCCTCGCGATCCTGACACGTTCAACTGTCTGGCGGATTTCATGGGAACCAGCCAGGCGAGGCTCTTCGATACCACGGATCCAACAAGCATCGTTGAGAACTCCAACGGGGCGACGTCTTTCGCTTTTTACACCAACGGTCATAAGATGCATTGGTGGGATGTCATGTATCGAAGACTCAGCGATTATGACGGCATGTTCGGCATTGGTGAGTACATCAACGACACTGGGCATACGTTCTCGAATCTCTACAACCAAGCAATCGATACTTACGTCGATTCGGTCTATCCCCCTGAGTATTTTCCAAATTATGAGGGGTTTACGTTTGACGATTTCAAGGCGGAAATCGATGACGGGCGGCCCGTCATTCTTCACGTCACGGGTCATTCGATGTATGCCTATGGTTACGATGACACGAACGGGAGTCAGACCGTCTATGTCCATGACACGTGGAGGCTTGGAGAGCACACGATGGAGTGGGGCGGAACGTATCTCGTGCCTCCCGCGGGGACATTTTCGTCTGTGCCAGTCACGGAGCTGTCGATGGTTGCGGTCACTGTCGTCGAATTGGGTGACCCGATTCCCCCTCCGGCTTCGGTCATCCCCGAACCGGCGAGTGTGGCCGTTTGGTGTGTTTTGGGCGTGCTCGGGCTCAGCTTGGGGTCGTGGCGCCGGCGGCGCTGAAATCGCGCGGCGAGAGAGCAAGGAAACGAGCGAGCGGGAGACCGTTTCCGCGATCTTGACGTCGATCGTCGAGCGGAGGCGCGCCGCGTCTCCGGTCCCCTCCAGCCGCTCTATGCGCCGTTTTCCTCGGTCAATTGCAGGAACATGCTTTCCAGGGCCTGGTCCTCGGCGGTCAGCCGCGCGCGAAGGTCGCGGATGCTGCCCACGAAGAGGAGGCGGCCTTGGTGGATGATCCCGAGCGAGTCGGCGATTTCCTCGACCACGCTGAGGGTATGCGTCGAGAGGAAGACGGTCGCGCCGCGACGGGTATGTTCGCGAAGGAGGTCTTTGACGAACCGGACACTTCTGGGATCGAGCCCCAGCAGCGGTTCATCCACGACGAGGACCTTGGGATCGTGCATCAATGCGGAGGCAAGCGCCACCCGCTGTTTCATGCCGTGGGAGTAGGTTTCGATGAGCAGATCGATGAACGCGCCGAGTTCGAACCGGCCGATCTCCCGCTCGATCCGCCGAGCAACCTCTTGGCGCGTCATGCCGCGGATTTCTCCCACGAATTCCAGCAACTCCCGGCCGGAGAGCTTGTCGTACAGGAACGAATCGTCGGCCACGTAACCGATCAGCCCCGCCGCGTCGCGAGTCTCTTTCGTCATGTCGAGGCCGCAGACGTGGATCGTGCCGGAATCGGGACGCAACAGTCCGACGAGCATTCGGATGGTGGTCGTCTTGCCGGCCCCGTTCGGCCCCAAGAACGCGAAAAGCCGTCCCGGGGGGATGCTCAGCGTCAGCCCGTCTACCGCTTTCTTTCTTCCGTAACTGCGCGAGACCGATTCGAGTTCAATCATTCGAAGGGAGTTCCACGAGTTCCGATTCCTTGGCCAGGCGCGTCGCCTCCTTGACGAGCCTCTCCGCTTCGCGCCGTGGGAGCCGGTTGAACACCACGTCCCCGCCGAAGACGTCCGCCTGTTGTTTGATGACGGTGCCGTCCTCGAGCACCCACAGCCGCCCTCGCACACCTCCGGACACCCCGGACGCGGTACCCGGCATATCCCGATAGACGACCACCCAGCAGTCGCGAAGTCGTCCCTGCCAATCCAACGGCTCGCGCCGTTCCACCCGAGCCTGGATGACCTCCACCGGAGCCTGCGGGGATTGCAGGGGGTTGCACAGCTCGACCGCCCACGATTGGTCCTCGCGCAAGCCGGGCAATTGGGTCTCCGGGGCGAGGGCGTCGTTAATCAGCGCATCGCGGTTGACCTCCAGTTCCGTTTCGTACGAGGCGCCGGCCACGCGGACGGTCACTTTCATCGTGTTTTCCTCGAACCGGCCGATCGCGCGGACGGCGTTCTTGAACTCATCCAAATGGACCGTCGCCTCCCACAGCGAGAGCCGCCCCAACGGATCGATGTAAATCTTACTCTCGCAGTCGAGGGTCATTTCGATCGACCCCAGATTCGCCAGCCGGGCCACGGAACTGAGCCAGCCCGGCGTGATTTCATTCAGGGGCAGACGGTCGAAATGGACCCAACTTCGAAGGATCCGCATCGTATCCGGCATCGTATCCACGCCGTTGACGGCCCAGCCGACGGTCTTCCCATTGACGTGAATTCGCCAGCCGACGTCCGATTCCTTCTGCTTCGCTGCGAGAATCCGCTCATAATTCGGCGGATTGCCCCGAAGAAGGCTGGGGAGCATCTTCTGCGTAACCAGCCACGTCATCATGGCCAGCCACAGGAGAACGACCAGAATACTATAGAAACGCCCGTACATGGCTACACCCGGTTCTTCTTGATTCTTCCCTATTGTAACCGGGGACCGTGGCGCTGCAAGCTAGTTCCTTTTGGCGGTACGGCGTCCCACTGGGGTAGAGGCATCGCAGGGACGAGGGAAACCTATCCCGGCCGGGGCGTACCCTCGACCGGTTTTGGGTAGCGGATGGTACGGCGGCGAGGTGCGTCAATCCTGTTATCGCTTACGGCGGCGCGCAAGTAGACACATCGCGCCAAACAGCAGCAGAGAAACGGTTGTCGGCTCCGGAACGAATTCCGGTGGAAGCGGGATCGAGCCCGGGGGATTTCCCGGAGGTTCCCCAAGATACATGAACTTGCCCCACCAGATTTGTCCAAAATTGTAATTGATGCCCCTGGTAGTATCGTCCGGAATGACGATCGAGACGATCCCCGGCAGAATATCCCGGCTTTGGCTATACTGCTGCGGCATTCCATAACCCGAACCAATCGGTCTGTTGGTCGACACATCGAACAGGGTTCCAACATCGACCGTGACGGTAACGTATTGGGGGAGAATCCGGATCTGCGTCACATCGTAGACGCCGGCGACCAGATCGTCGAACACGAAACGCCCGTTCTCGTCGGTGAAGACGTCGACGGAATAGCCGGTTCCGGTGGTCTCCGTCAGGCGAATCGGGACGTTGGGGAGGACTCTTTCACTCCAAAAGTCGAAGTCCCCGTCCATATCGGAATCGATAAATACGAAACCGGAGATGACGGAGGCCGCGCAAGGGTCCGCGAATGTCCCCATAACGAGAGAAACCGAAGCGAGGAGGAAAAGGGTCTTGGTGTTCATCGGAGGCACCGTTCTTGATCGGTACATTTCAAAGTGTTTTCCCGCAACATTCATTTTGCGCACGCATCAAAGGCAGGTCAAGCATTACAACCGCTTTTCGCCACGAATTTGCCGTGTTTGGAAAAAACAAGCACGTTCAATGGGGGGGGTTCTTATCGAGCGGGTGTAGCTCAAAGCGGGATGTGGCGGCGAATCAAATACCGCTTCGTTTCATCTTTCAAAGCTCCGCGGCATCCGTCGGTAACGCACCGGCAAAGGGGTGTTCCACCGGCACCGCGGAACATCCCTCATCCCTTCCGGGAGAAAAATCTCCAAAATCTTGCTAATAAACGGTGTAAATTACTTGAATTGCTCATTCATCCTATTTATTATAATCATTCAGTCATTTCTTTCCACCCGCTAGATCGGAGGATTCCTGAATGAAAAGCGTTTATCGTGTTGCTCTTTGTCTGGCCGTCGTCTTGACGGCCTCGGTTTCGCTGGCTTCGGAATGGGAAAGCAACCCGTTCTACACGAGCCAATGTTGGGGATTTGGCGATCCGTCGAATCCCGCCCCGGCCGATTCTTGGGTATTCCCCACTCAGGGTACTCAGTTGGAGCCGTCGATCACCTTCGCCACGTGTCCCAACGTGGCTTGGGTTCCTGATTTTCCCACTTTTGAAGGGGTTGTCGGTGGGACGGTCCTACCGGGCGGCTCGGATCGAACCGGCCTTTGGGCCATGTTCGGCCCCACCGATTCTAGTCTTCTCCTGGCGGACATCTTCGTGCCCAACATCGAGATGCCGGACTGGAAGAAGGAAATCGAACTTGTCGCGACCTTGCTCCCCAACGTCGGCGATCCGACCTCCGACCTGGACGTCCGGCTCTACTCTCCCTGCACCCCGAACGGAGTGTGGGGTGAACTGGTCGACGTCATCGTCGAGGCCGACGGTTTCGTCACGATGAAGGTGAAGTGGGAACTCGATTGCCAGCCGGAATGGGAGCGTATCGAGCTTCGCGCCGGCATGACGGCGTCGCACTTCGTCCTCCTCGACAGTGTCTGCATCGAGACCCGCTGCGTTCCCGAGCCGGGTACCATCGCCCTGCTGATCGGCAGCGGACTTGCCGCGCTTGTCGTCTTCGGACGCCGCAAGTAGAAAGGCCCGCGGACGAATAACCCGATAATCTTCGAGAAAGCCGTTTCCGACCAGGAGACGGCTTTTTCGTTTACCGGCACTCCCCTTTGACAAAACGACTCAGGAGGCGTACAAATAGCGGTAACCACTTTTTGAGTCTTCGCCTATTAGCCCCTCGTTCGCCAACGGCGACTGACGAGGGACCCCCGCAATGGGGGCCCGTGAACCTGGTCAGGGACGAAAGTCAGCAGCCATAAGCGGTCACCTTCATGTGCGTCGGGTCCCTCGTCGGTCGCCGTTGCCCGTGTTCGGAGGCATTTGGCGGCACCGCCTCCGGCGCGGGCGCCGTTGCGTTCGTTTTTTTTTGGTATGCTTCCCATGTCCGAACCCGCTTCACAGCACGACCCCCCCACGGTATCCCCCATCGGACAGGAATACACGGTCGTTGCGCGCAGATATCGGCCCCAGGCGTTCAATGAGCTTATCGGGCAGGAACACGTCGCGAAGGCCCTTTCCAATGCGATCTCCACCCAACGAGTGGGGCACGCTTACCTGTTTACGGGAGCCCGGGGAGTGGGCAAAACGTCCGCCGCGAGAATCTTCGCGAAGGCGCTTAATTGTGTCGAGGGTCCGACGACCACGCCCTGCAATCAATGTGACATCTGCCGGAGCGTTACTTCGGGAGAAGACATGGACGTCCTCGAAATCGACGGCGCCAGCAACCGTGGAATCGACGAGATTCGCTCGCTTCGTCAGAACGTCGGCGTCCGGCCCAGCCGCGCCCGATTCAAAATATACATCATCGATGAAGTTCACATGCTCACTCGCGAGGCCTTCAACGCACTGTTGAAGACCTTGGAGGAACCGCCGGATCACGTCAAATTCATCTTCTGTACGACCGACCCGCAGAAGATGCCGATTACCATCCTCTCGCGTTGCCAGCGTTTCGATTTCGCTGGAATCGTCACCGGTTCTATCGCGGCGAGGCTGGCCCAGATCGCCGTGGCGGAGGGGGTGGAGGCCGACCCGGAGGCATTGGAGATTCTCGCGCGGCGAGCCGCCGGCTCGATGCGCGACGGGCAATCGCTTCTGGAACAATTGCTCGCCTTTGCGCCGGAGAGGATCACCACGGCCGACGTTCACGCCATGCTGGGAACCGCCGGAGACGAACATCTGCAACGGTTGCTCCAGTGCATTCTCGACCGTGATCCTGCCGGAGCATTGGCCGCGATCCAAACGGCCCTGGACGTGGGAGTCGACGGGCCTCAGTTGCTCGAACAGCTTCTCGGTTATCTTCGCGATTGCATGGCCGCCGCGGCCGGATGTACGCCGGAGATGTTGCTCTTCGCCTCACCCGCCAATCGCGATTCGGTTGGCGAGGCGGGCCGGCGAATGGGATTGCAGACGACTCTGGCGGCGATGCAGGTGTTGGACGAGACTCTGGCCCGGCTCCGCGAGAGCACGCAGACGCGGATTCTAGCGGACCTTGCATTGGTTCGTATCTGCCATCTGCACGACCTGGAGGACCTCGCGACGTTGATCGCCGAGTTCCGTTCCGGCGGCGGCTCCAGCGCGGCCGCTGGGGGAGGGCCGGTTCCGCGGACCGCCGGCATGGCGCCTCGTGCCGTTTCGCCGTCACGGGGTGGGCCCTCGGCGGCACGGAGTTCGTCGCCGCGATCCGAAGTTTCCGAAACAGGCCCACCGGCATCGACGGGAACCACGGCGTTGACCCCGACGACCGCCGAATCACTGTGGAACGCGGCTCTGCGGGAAGTATCCAAATTGACCGCCGGGATGGCCGAGTCCTACTCGAAGGTGGAGGTCCCTTCGGAAAACCGGCTCGTCGTCACGTTTCCGGCGAACAAACGCTTCGCTAAAGACGTTTGTGAACGGGAGGGAAACCTCGCCCGGCTTCGAGAATCGCTGGCCCGACTCACGGGGGAGGCGGTTCGACTCGATTTCGTGCTGGAGGACTCCGCCGGGACCGGGCCGGAACCGTTTTCGCCGCGCGCGGCGGCGCGGCGCCCAAGCGGCCCCTCTCCCCAACAACAACTTCGGGAGATTCAATCGCATCCGATGGTGAAGAAAGCCGAGGAACTCTTCGGCGCCGAACCGATCCGGGTGGAGGCCGTCCAGTGAGGGCGGACCACCGCGGACCCGCCTCGCAAAAGATTAGACCTGTTAAGTGTCCGATTATCAGAAGAACCGAGGAGAGACGCATGTTCAAGGAACTGGCCGGGTTGGGAACGTTGCTGAAGAACGCCCACCAGATTTCCGGCCGAATGCAAGATATGGCGGAAGAACTTCGGCAGAAGCGGGCGACCGGGTCGGCGGGCGCGGGGATGGTAGAAGTCGACGTCAACGGCGCCGCGGAGGTTCTGGCGTGCCGGATCGAGGAGAAGCTCGTCGCCGACGGTGAGCGGGAAATGATCGAAGAACTCGTTGTCGCGGCCGCGAATCAGGCCCTGCTCAAGGCGAAGCAGCTTCATGCCGAAGCCATGAAGGAATTGACGGGGGGGATGTCGCTCCCTGGAATGGATGAGGCCATGGCCAAGTTCCTCGGAAGCGGTCTGAACCCCTCCGACGAGGACGAAGAAGAAGCCACGAAACCGTGAACGGAACAGGGACGTGTCGCAAATCAGTCACAGCGTGTCGAATCTGATCGAGCAGTTCTCCCAACTGCCGGGAATCGGCAAGAAATCGGCCGAACGTCTTACGTATCATGTACTTCGAGCGTCCGAACATGAAGTGTTCGCCCTGGCCGACGCCTTGCGGAGCATCAAGGAGAACGTTCACTATTGCGAAGACTGCTATAATTTGGCGGAAGACGAGCTGTGCGCGATTTGCGCCGACCCTCGCCGCGACCGGCAATTGCTGTGCGTGGTGGAACAGCCGCGCGATTTGATTGCGCTGGAGCAAACCGGCGTGTACCGCGGTTTATATCACGTGCTTTTGGGGCGAATCGCTCCCTTGGAAGGGATCGGACCGGAACAATTGACGATTAGTGCGTTGGTGCGCCGCGTTTCCGAGGGGGGGTTCAAGGAGATCATTATGGCCACCAACCCGACCGTGGAAGGAGACGGAACTGCCCTTTACGTTACGAATGCCCTGGGGGAGTACCCGGTGCGGGTGACACGGCTCGCCAGGGGGATCACTACCGGAAGTGTGCTAGAATTTGCTAACAAGGAGATGTTGTCGGACGCACTCTCCGGACGCCAGGAATTATGAACCGATCCGGCGACTTCGGTACGGCGATCCGCCGCCGGAGGTTTTTCGCCGGCTTACGGATGCAAGGACCTCGGATATCGCGGAGAAGAATGCGGCTTTCTTCCCCACTTCCGAAAAAAAACGAGGAGAGTCCCGCGCGGGCCGCTCGTTGAAAGTGATTTTTGAGTGATCTATGAGATTGACTTTCGGCCAAGACCTTCGAATGGTTCAGAAGCAGGTGCTCGCGCCGCGGATGATCCAATCGATGGAGATACTGCAGCTCCCCATTCTCGCCCTGCAAGAGCGGATCGAGCAGGAAATGGAAGAGAACCCCATTTTGGAGATGAGTCAGGAAGACCCCGATCTCCCGGCCGAAGAACTCGACCGCGAACTCCCGGACGCCCCGACCGAAGAAGAACGTGAACTGGTCATCGACGAGAAGACCGACGCGGACGATTTCGAGCGTCTCAACCAGATGGACGAGGAGTGGCCGGACGCATTCGAGGACCGCACGCGTCCCTCGCTAGACCGGATCGAGCAGGAATCGCAGCGGAAGCACGACGCGATGGCCAACATGACGGCCAAACCTCAATCGCTCGAAGACTACCTGCACGATCAGCTTGGTTGGTTCGACCTCGATCCGGAGTTCCGGGCGATGGCCGACCGTATCATCTACAATCTGGATCATCATGGTTACTTGCATGGGTCGTTGGGCGATCTGCTTGGCCCGGACGCGACCAAGGAGGAACTGGCGCTGGCTGAAAAGGCGCTGGCGCTGGTGCAGCGGTTGGACCCCCCCGGCGTCGGGGCGCGGAATCTGCGCGAGTGCCTCCTCCTGCAACTCACTCCGGGACAGCCGTTTTACGAGGAGTTGCACCGGATCATCTCCGATCACCTGGAAGATCTCGAGCACAACCGGCTTCCGGCCATTTCGAAGAAGACGGGCTACTCGATTGAGCGGATCCAGGAAATCGTCGCGCATTTGCGGAAGCTCAACCCGAAGCCGGGTTCCGAGTTCACCGAGTCATACGTGCCGAACGTCACCCCGGACGTTTTCATCGAGGAGGACGACGACGGCTCATACCGGGTCCGGCTGGAGGACGGCCCGGAGGCGAGTCTGTACATCAGCCCTTACTATCGCAAACTCCTTTCCGACCCGGCAACGAGCAAGGAGACTCGCGAGTACATCAAACAAAAGTTGAACTCTGCGCAGTGGCTGATTGACTCGATTCAGCAGCGCCGCGGTACGCTCACGAAGGTGGCGCAAGCGATCATCGATCACCAGTCCGCCTTCCTGAAGCAGGGTCCCGAGGCGATCGAGCCCTTGAAGATGCAACAGATCGCCGACAAGGTGGGAGTCCACGTCACGACGGTCAGTCGCGCCGTCGACGACAAATGGGTGCAGACTCCTCGCGGAATTTATCCGCTGCGACGGTTTTTCGTCGGTGGGACCGTCGGCGCCGACGGCGAGGAGGTCGCCTGGGACGCGGTCCGCGTAAAGCTTCAAGAGATTATCGACAACGAGGACAAACGGAATCCGTACAGCGACGATAAACTGGTGGAAAAACTGGCCGAGCAGGGCATTACCGTCGCGCGCCGGACCGTCACGAAATACCGCAAGACCATGGACATCCCCAGTTCCCGCGAACGGCGCCGGTGGACGAAGAATGAATGAGGGGATATTCCCGAACGTGCGCCTGTTCGATATCGAAGCCTTCAACGCGAAAAACCGAAAACCTCAGAGCACATTCAACGGAGACTCCGACCAATGGCCGAACTTACCGAGCTGGGAAAAGCCCTGGCCGAAGGAAACAAAACGGACGCCCACCGCCTGGTCCGCGAAAAACTCGACGCCGGCGTTTCCGCCCCCGCGATTATCGCCGAGTGCAACCAGGGCATGGTCGAGTTGGGGGAACGCTTCACCGCGGGAGTCGTCTTCCTGCCGCAGTTGATGTTCTCCGGCATGATTATGAAGGAGATCATGGATTTGGTGGATCCGGCCTTGGACCGGCAGCAAACGGGCCAATCCCTGGGGACGGTGGTCATGGGTTCGGTGCGGCACGACGTCCATGACATCGGTAAGGACATCGTCATCATGATGCTCCGTTCCGTCGGCTTCGAGGTGGTCGACCTGGGCGTCGACGTAGCTCCCGAGAAGTTCGTCGAAGCGGTCCGCGAACACAAACCGGCCGTCGTCGGTATGAGCGTCCTTCTGACCACGTGCTACAAGTCGGTCGTAGACACGGTCAAAGCGATCCAAGAAGCCGGACTCCGCGACGGCGTGCGCATCATGCTCGGCGGCGCCGCCGCCAGCGAACTCGTCGCCGAAAACGCCGGATGTGACCGCTACGGAAAAACGGCCGTCGATGGGCTGAACTTCGCCCGGGAGGTCGTGGGGATCGCATCGTAGGGGACCGGTTCCCCGCCGGGAGCGTGACCGCGATAGACCCGCCAAAGCGGAACGCGTGTTTCGTTCCTCGCCGGCGGTCGGCCTCGGTATCCGGCCGATTCTTCGTCGCGTGGACGACCGGGTTCGGACTTGCGTCTTGTCGCGCGTGCCGGCGCATTCCAGGTTTCGGATCGCGACGCCGAGTTGGGCGGAATCCACGAAAACCGTGAAAGGTCCGCCGCCAATCCACTGGAGCTTTCCTGCAATGCCCCATTCATTCCGCTTCGTCATCTGCGAACCCAAGAAACACTGGTCCGTCGCGATCAAGCGGGCGTGGCGGTCGATCGGCCCGCGGCTTTCGAAACGGGTCCTCATGGAGGAGAGTTCGAACTTCGCCTACGGGTGGAGCCTCGTCAACGGGTCTGCGGCGGCTTTTTTGGTACTCGACGCGACCGGAATCGGATGCGATGCCCTGATGGAGGCGTTCGAGGAACTCCGCCGCGAGGCGCCGTTCGTTCGTTTCGCCGTGGTGGGAGATCGTCACCTGACGGACAAGGAGGCCGCCTTCCGAGAAGCGGGAGCGGTCCACTTCCTGACGAACATCCGCGACGCCGAACAGCTCGCCCGAGTCGCCGCGCGCCACTTCGAATCGATGCCCGAGCCGGAACGGACGCTCGAGGAGAAGATTTGGGACGGCCTGCCTTGGGGGTGAAGGCATTTTCTTCCTTGGCGACTACTTCACGATCCCGCTGATGTCGATGATAAACATCTGGCGGCCTTCTCCGGTGTGGGCCGAGTCGATAACGACCATCGTTCCATCGGGGCTGCAGCGAGGATGCGTGTCCACGCGCCATTCGCCGGTATATTCCTTCGGCCGGTTGAAACGGCCCAGGGGAATTCTCTCGTTGGTCGAAATCCGATAAAGATAAGGCGTGATGTTGCCGTCGCGGTCGGGGTAGGTATCGTTGAGGATATAGTCCCGGTTCGGCAGATAGGTGCAGTGACCGTCGCCGCGCATGACGTCCTTGCCGATCCGCTTCACGTCGCCGCCCCCCTCCTTGTCCTCGAAAAGGAAGAAGCCGACGTTGTCGCGCCCCCCGTGCAGAGAGTACGCCAGGATGTGCGAAGGATCTCGCCAAATGAAGTGTGACGTCCCGCCGGAGCCGTCCACCAAGCGGAGGTCGGAGCCGTCCGGAGCCGCCGTGAACATTCGAGTCCGCCAGTCCCAAGGGTCCCGCGGCATCCACCGGTGGAGGAATATGAACCGCGACCCGTCCGGGTTGAAAAGAAGGTGATTGAAATAGTGCTTCTTCTCGCGGAGGTCGTATTTGTAGGGAATCCTCGCGACCTCGGCCAGACTGACTATCAACGATGTTTCACCCGTGTCCAGCTCGCCGCGGAAAATGCCGGTCTGATCCGGTGCGAGAACGTCCTTGTAGGGGTCGGTCAGACCGGGATAACCATACCCGGGGCGCATGTCGGCGATCCGCGCGAAGTCGGGAGAGACGGCCGTCGTTCCATCGGGTCCGACCGAATATACTGGAAAGGGCACCGTCCGCTTCTTTCGAGAAAAGACGTCCAGAATATGGCAGACGAAACGATCCCCCTCGCGGTCATTCCAAAGGATTTCGGACCGTGAGCCGGGCCGCCACTGGAGCATGCATCCTTGCTGCCAGCCCCAAGCGCGGCTTTCACCCAGTTCGATCCATTCGTTGTTCTCGGCCAGATCAACCATGCCAATCTTGATCACGTCGTCGGCCGTCGGGGAACGGTGTTCGAAACCGACTTCCATCCCGAGCAGGTACCGTTGCGTCGGATCGAACTGAAGCTTGTCGTAGTAGGCGAACCAGTGGTGCTTGGGTCCGAATGTTACCTGACGCACCGGTGGCAACCCCTCCACGGCGGCACGAGCCGCCGGCTTTGGTATTTGTGCAAACACTCCGGCCGCGCCGGCCGCGGCGGCGGTCATCAGAAAATCCCGGCGAGATCTTCGTGGTTCGACTGGGAACATGCGGATGCCTCCACGATTGGGGGTATGGCGGTGGAAACGGCCGCGACTCGGCACGGCCCGAAAAATCCATTTTACCCGATTGCCTGGTGCGCATATACCGGCCGCTCTTTGAAAAGGGTCGGGAAAGAGTCGGGTTTCGCGGGTCAAGAAGGGGCCGATCGGAGTATTATTCTCATGCACCCCATTTTCCGGCCGCGCAAGACTTTCCTTGTCATTCTTTCCGCCAGAGCGCACGACGATTCGAAGCAGTTGGCGCGGCGCCGCGAAACCGCGACGGTCGGTTGGTGGGCCGCGTCAAGCTTCCTTATTCTCCAAACCGGGATACTCCTTCTCTTGACCGCCCATGCGAGCCGGTCGACGAAACGTCAGCGCCGCCCGAGGCTCGAAGTCGCGAACCGCTTCGTTCATGCCTTCTCATCCGATGGCCGCCGTGCCCCTCTGACGCCTGCTACTGAAGTCTTCCCTTCGTACTCGGCACTCCCTGAATTCGCGGATCCAGCTCCATCGCCTCGCGCAGCGCCCTCGCGGCCGCCTTAAAGACCGCCTCGGCGATATGATGGGTATTCCGGCCGTAATGCAGGTTCAAATGCAGATTGCAGCCGCAATTCGCCGCGAAAGCCTGCCAGAATTCGTTCACCAATTCGGTGTCGAATTCTCCCACCTTGGCCGCGGTGAACTCGACGTTGGACACGAAGTAGACGCGACCGCCCAGGTCGACCGTCGCCGTGGCGAGTGTCTCGTCCATCGGCAGCGTAAAAGAGCCGTATCGGCGGATACCCGCCTTGTCCCCCAGTGCGTCCCGGACTGCCGTGCCGAACACGATGCCGACGTCCTCCACCGTGTGGTGAGAATCGATATCCAGGTCCCCCTTCGCGTCCACCGTCATATCGACGGCCGAGTGCTTCGCCAAGAGCGTCAGCATATGATCGAAAAAACCGACACCGGTGGCGACCGACGCGTCGCCGCGGCCGTCCAGGTCGATTACAACCCGAATTCGGGTCTCGGAGGTATTGCGTTCAATCGTCGCGTTTCGGGACATGGTATCGCTTGACAAAGGCCGGACGGCGCAGGGGATTCAAAGTCGAATGCAGGAACGGCGGAGGTTTTCGCGGAATTCACGAGAAGGGCAGTGTCTTTCTCCTGGAGGGGTGCCGCCGCGGCGGGGTTCGGAATAAAGGGACCTCTTGCTTCTCCGATATCGGCAAATCCGCGGCGCCGCCCCATGAACCCCGCCCGGAACGGCAAAATCGCTAACGGGCCTCGAACCAATCCCGGCGGCAGCCTCGCTACGTCCCGTCGCAAAAAAGTCAGCGACGTGAACTTTCGCTCCTTCTATGATCCCATGGTATTCAGTGTATTCAGTTCTTCGGACGATACCCACTCTTTCGCGGATGTTTTTCTTTTTTTAGTAAATAATGAAAATGATCTCTCGCAGGATCGGCTCCTTCGCGCAACCGGGCATTCCTTTCGGTTGTTACCCGTTTCTTCCTACTTGTTCCCGTTGACTTCCTAACCGAAGTGGAGTAGAAATACCCTGTTGATCGGCAACACCGGTCACGTCGGGCGGTTAGCTCAGTCGGTTAGAGCGCCATCTTCACACGGTGGAAGTCGGTGGTTCGAGTCCACTACCGCCCAGTCGTAATGGTTGAAATAGCAAGGGTTTACGACAGGAATATATAGAGCAAGGACGATGTATAGGCGGCTGGTTAGTCTGTAATTACCGACTAATTGGTCTGTAGTCCTCGGTGGTCTGTAATTGCTGTCTGACGGTCAACTATGGGCGAGGGACTGGAACCGACACGGCGGTTCGACGTCTGGAGAGTTTTCGAAATCCGTGGAGGGGATCGTGAGAATACCGAAATACTGCCTGCACAAGGCGACCGGGCAGGCCGTGGTCTGGCTGGGCAAGCGATGCGTCTATCTGGGTAAACATGGCAGTGTGGCCAGCAAAGAGGAGTATGAGCGCCAGATCCGGGATTGGCTGGCTCGGGGAAAAGAGGTGGGGCCGGCCAGCGAGATGCCGTTGCTGACCCTGGCGGCGCTCTACTGGGACGATCAGAAGAATTTGCGGGGGTACCAGGATGGGGGGCGGAGGGTTGGGCCCATCGACGGCATTCACCAGATGCTCCAGCGGATCACGCGGGCGTATGGCCAGATGCCGGCCGTGGAGTTCGGACCGCAACGCCTGCACGAATTCCGGATGCGGATGATCGACGAGGGGCTTTCTCGCGTAACTGTCCATTTTCGCGCAGCGGGACGGTCGAATAGGATACGTAAGCGTGTGCCGAACACTTGGTGGACGCGGTTCTCTACTGGCTGGAGTGAAACGCCGCCGCGAGGGGCGGCGGAGCGTGGGGCCTTTGCAATTCGGCCAGTTCCGACTCGAAGATTGAACGTCCTTCCGCGAGCCAGCGCTCGACTTCCGAGAGTAGACACTCCAGCGTGAATTTTTCAAACCGAGTTTGCAGCGACGCCAGCACCGTCATGATTACGCCACGGCGTTTGGCGCCGAGCGACGTTTTGCTGGTTCGTCCGCCCTTGCGTATTTCCGCTTCGCGACGAACGTTCCGCTCGCTAGTATTGTTGGTCGGCTCGACTTGCGGATGCTCGACGAAAACAAACAGGCACGCGAGGTTGTCGATCAGCTCGTTTTGCAGCCGAATGAACGTCGCTTCGGAATCGGGCGTGGCGTCCTTGTCGATCGTTTCGCCGTGGCGAGTGCACAGTGAACGGATTTTCTTTTGCAGTTCATGTGCCTTGGACTCGCGTCCAACGCTCAACCGACGATCCTCGCGGTAATGAACGGCCTGCCCATAGATTTCGCATAAATCGTCGAGAAACACCGCGTAGTGTTTCTCGTCCGGGTATTGCAGTGCGAGCTTAATCGCCTTGCGAATCAAGTGTGCCCAGCAGAGTTGATGCTTGCTGAAAAGGCTTTTGTAGGCGGCGTAATCGTCCGTCACGCCGACGCCCGCGAACTGGCCGAGCACCGTTTCGGCCTCGGCTTTCCCCCGTCCCACGCCGCAGCGAAATAGCACATGCATGGCCGTCGAGAAAGCCCAAGTATAACAGGAACGCCTGCCTACCTTCCAGCCGGTCTCGTCGATATAAACGACCATCGAAAGCGCAATCAGTTCGGCGATCGTGTCGTACTGCTCGTCCCAGTCGGCGGCCAACTGGCTCAAGAGGGAATCGGCCTGCGATTTCGACAATTCCAGGCCCGTGAAAAACCGCATGATTTCGCGGGCGTTATCGAGCGAGACGCCGATCCAATAGTGCAGAAACGCCAGAATGAGAATGACCTCGATTCCATATTCACTTCGACTGTTACGCAGGCCCGCCGGCAGCGGCAGTTCCTTCGAGTCGGGCAAATCATAGATATTGTAGGCAACATAGACTCAGCTTCAAGCTGCCTGATCCGCTCGGCTTGCCGCTCGATCGTTTCGTCGCGCCGCCTCAGTTCCTTCACATAGTCGGTTGCATTCATAACCCATATAAATGCACGATATCACCAGGCAAGAAAAGGGCAGTTCCTCAGTTTCTTCCGGAAAATGGACAGTTACCGCCGAAAGCGTCGCCGTGTCGCGTAGGTGCAAATGCCGTACCGTCCGTTCGGCAATACTAGAAAAAATCTTCGTGTCGGCGGTGAGCGACCGTCGAGACCACGCGATTATCATTGTCTTCAAAATTGTTCTGGCCTCGTTCTTTCCGAGCGTCGTCGCGGAGCGTCGTCGCGCGGCTATGGGACCCCGCGAAACAGGTGACCTTTTTGAGCGTCATGCAGCACTACCGGCCGGCCGAGATTCTAGCAAAGCCGAGCCGCCCCGATACGAGATGTCGTGACCTTGTTCTGCGTTGGAGGTTCTGCGCTGGAGGAATCACCTGGGTGGTCGGAGGCGAAATCGTCGCTCGTCGAAACATATTCCCCGCCTGAGCCGCCGATGAGCCCATTCCCGTTAGGCGGAGACCTCGCGAACGGACCACCGTTGCGCGTACAAACGTCAGAATGTCGCGTTGGGCGAAATGAGCGGATGCCGGCGGCGAATTTCCGACAAGAACCATATAACGACTCCATTCTCGGCACGCCGATTGCGCTTCAAGGGGAGCGTCGTCCCGCAATCCACGGTTGCGGCAGAAAGACGAGCGACTCGCCCAGTAGAAAAACCGGCCCGTTCGTTCGTCCACGAATCACCATTCCATGTAGAGGAGAGACACGGAAATGCAAGTACAGGAAATCATGACCCGAGACGTCGAGACGATCACCCCGGACGAAAGTCTTTTTGACGCCGCGCAGAAAATGCGATGTGTCGATGCCGGCGCAATTCCGGTCGTGACGGCGGATGGCTCGGTCGTCGGAATGCTAACGGACCGGGATATCGTAGTCCGAGCGATCGCGGACGGAAAGAACCCGAAAGAGGTTCGCGTGGGAGACGCGATGACGGCCGATCCGGTCGCCTGCCGACCGGATCGGCCCTTGGACGCGGCCGCCAATACCATGCGCGACAGACGAATTCGTCGGCTTCTGGTTACCGAGGAGCACAACAAGAATGTAGTCGGAATCATCTCTCTGGGCGACGTGGCCGCCCGCGCCCACGAAACGGAACTTGTGGGGGAAGCCGCCGAGGCGATCGCCCAGCCGGCCTAGCAGCCTGTTCGTAAACCATCCTGGCGCGAACGAATCGATTGTCCGCCGATCACGCTTCGAAGCCGTTCGAACGAAGCGAAATGTTTGGTTTCCCAATTCTCGTCGCGAGCTTTCAAATCCGCGCATCGCCAGCGTCCCGCGAAGTCGGACAAAGGCGATGCGCGGCGGTGTGAACGCGTTCGAGCGCGCCACGCGTGTTCCGTCCCATGCATTTCTCGCGATCCAATCGAAGCCGACCGGACGAAGCATGATCGCGACCCATTCGAGTGTCGCTACGGCCCTCGGACCGTCCAACTTCAATCGACTTCGATTTCGTTCACCAGGTGACGCGGTCCGATGATGTGCAACGCGGCAGTCTGGGCCACCTGTTTCTAAAAGTAACTCCCAACACGTCCGCTCAGCCGAACGTCCTCGTCGGAAGTCGATATCTCCAATTCGACGGACCGGAAACTGATTTCATCCTTCTCCTCCTCGATGTGAATGTTTGACGCCCGGCGAGCCACGAACACGACTTCTCGAACGCGGGCGGTGGAGTGACGGCCACGTTGGTCGGGGAACGACCCTTGCGAAATGGTTCATCCGGTTCCAGGGGACCAGCACCGCAAAAGAGTCGCCGACTCATTCGCGGGCAAACCCAACGGTTTGCACGGTGTCATCTCTGCGACGCGTCGCCGCTCCTCCCGCGATCTCCGATGTGCTCACAAACAATGCAGGCGTTTCTCACGCCTTGGCAACGGCGGGGGTTCGCAGTATGTGATTTCAGATTAAGCAAACCCTGCGCCGGATTTGGAGAACTTCACCCGTAATCTCAGCGATCGGCCGCGCCGATTCGTTGCGAAGGCGTTCCCGCGAACCGTCGGTCGTCGACCGCGAGGCGACCGCGGGTGTCCGAACCTGGAACTGGGCGGACGTTGGTCGGCAACGTCCGCGCGTGGAACGACCCCCCTCGCGGTGTCGTTTCGAAGGGTTCATCCGGCGCGTTTACCATGCACAACGAAGTTACATGCGGCTTGTCGCGCGTTGCGGCATCGCATTTGCTCGGCGATGAGGAGTGTTTCCCATTTTGGCGAGTAACGGAATACCGGTGCCGCATATGCCGTATAAACTTATACTGATTCGAAGGAAGGAAAAACCCGGACCATTTACGAGACCAATGGCCGGGATTCGTCTGCCAAGGCCGTGGCGGCGCGATAAGGCACTGTGTCGTGATCCGCCACTCCGCGCCCAGACGTCGCGGGAACGCCCGTGTTGTCCTTACCAACGCCAGATTCGAATCAAATCAACTCATTTCAGGAGGAAACCAATGAGGAATTGGCCATATTGTTGCATCGCCTTCGGGGCGAGTGTCCTGCTATGTTGTCTCGCGACCGGGAACGCCGCGTCCGCGGCTCCGGAACGCCTGGCCGACGGCGACATCACGCTCGCCGTGGAAACCAAGCTGATCGTGGAGCCGGCGGTTCCATCGCACAGAATCGACGTGTCGACGGACGACGGAATCGTGACCTTGTCGGGGTCGGTGGACACTTATACCGCGAGGCTGGACGCGGCGGAAGCGGCCGCGTCCGTGAAAGGCGTGCGCGCGGTGATCAACGAAATCGTCGTGAAGCCCATTATACGCACGGATGCCCAGATTCGCGGTGACGTAATTTCCGCCTTGGCGTTCGATCCCCTCACCGAGGCTTTCCAGATCGACGTTAGCGTGGAAAACGGCGTGGTCACCTTGGAAGGGACGGTTGACTCTTACGCGGAGAAGATCGTTGCCGAGCAAGTCGCGCAAAACGTAAAAGGAGTGATCGATGTTCGGAACATTCGCGAGACGGGGTCAGCGCGAGAGAACCAAATGAGTCATTTCGATAAGGAGACGAACAATGTTATTCGTTCGGAGGCGAATCCCCATGTACCTGGGCACCGTGTTGGTCGGGCTGGCATTCGGCACCGCCTGTACCCGCCCTGGACAGGAGGAACGCATGGACACGGTGTCGAATTCACGATCAAAGTTCGGCGGACCGGCGGACGCGACGGAGAGCCCGGTTGGAGCATCCGAATCAATCGATACCACCGGCGAGGAGGGATCGCAAGCAAGCGTCGCGACTCGAAGCGCGGAAGAGGACGCGAGCCGGCGGATGCCTGAAGCCGAGAACTCGGAAGAAGCGGTCGCCAAAAGCCGCGGAGACAAACCGGTCGGACCGCGGGAATCCGGAGGACTCGCCGGTTCGTCGTCGACCGCCGGAAACGCCGACGAAGAAGCCGGCAACGCGAATGCTCGCGACCGGCTCTCCGCTTTGAGCGACGCCTTCCGCGAAGTCGCGAGCGCGGTAAAGCCCAGCGTGGTACAGGTGTCCGTCGAGATTCGTCCCAGAATGGGGCGAATGGGGCTCGGTTCGCGGCTTTCCCCAACGGAAATCGAGAAACTGGCGAGACGCTTCGGTCCGCTCTCGGAGATCGATCCCGAGTTGGGGCAGTTCTTTCGCGCACCGCGGCCTCCGCGAAGGTCTCCCGAGTACGAGCGGTACAACGTGCCTTTGCCGGTCGGAAGCGCAAGTGGCTGGATATACGATGAGCGGGGTCATGTCGTTACCAGTCACCACGTGGTGGCTCGAGCGGACGCGATCACACTGACGTTTCACGATAACAGCGAAGCCGCGGCCGAACTGCTTGGTTCCGATCCGCAAACCGACATCGCTTTATTGGTGACGAAGAAGTCGGATTTGCGCCCCGCGACGCTTGCGACCGATCCGTCTCAACAAGGCGACATCGTCCTGGCCGTCGGCTCGCCGTTCCGCTATGCCTTCTCCGTCAGCCAAGGGATCGTCTCCGCGACCGGCCGCCGAATGGGGATTCTCGGGCCACACGGATACGAGGACTTCATCCAAACCGATGCCGCGATCAATCCGGGCAATTCGGGCGGCCCGCTCGCCAACGCCAGAGGCGAGGTCGTCGGGATGAACACCGCCATCGCGAGCCGCAGCGGAGCCTCCGCCGGTATCGGTTTCGCGATCCCCGCCGAGATGATTCGCGAAGTAGTCGCGAAATTGATCGATGAAGGGAAGGTCGAGCGCGGCTACTTGGGCGTGATGATCAGTGACGACAAGCGGCTTCTGGCCAGTTTCGGGGCCGAGCGGGGCGTCCTGGTGGAGGACATGATCGACGGCGGACCGGCGGACCAGGCCGGACTCGAATCGGGCGATATCATCGAGAACGTCGATGGCGAACCGATCACGAGCGCCGCGGCGCTACGGCGTCGAGTGGCACGAGCGGAACCCGGCGAGACGGCGCGGCTGACTCTGCTTCGCGATGGAAAGCCGATGGACATCGAGGTGACCTTGGAACAGCAGCCTTCGGCAGGCAGAACTCCGGACCGCCCCTCCGAAACGTCGCCCCCGCCGGACGATTCGGGCGAGTTGGAGGCGTTGGGTAAGTTGGGGTTCGAACGCCTCCAAGCGATTACCCCTCAGATCGCCCAGCGATACAATCTCGACCCGCCGCGGGGCGTGTTGGTGCTCGAGATGCGCCCCTTTAGCGCGGCATCCACCGCCGGAATGAAACCGGGTGACATCATCAGCCATGTGCAAGGGGAGAAAGTTGCCGATATCGATGAACTCCGCTCGATCGTCGAAGAGCATGACCTCGAAGGAGGCGTGCGGATGCGGGTCCGAACTCCCGGCGGTCCGAACCGATTCGTGTTCCTGTCTCTGGAAGAACGGGGACCCGAGACATAATTCCCCCGGACAGATCGTCGAATACGACCGGGCGCAACGGCATGGAGGCGACTAATGTGTCAGATTATTCATATTGACGAGGTTTTCGAGGCGATCCTGGACGATTGGGATGACCCCAATGATACGCCTCGCGCGCGACATCTCGCGGGGGAGCTTCCCGCGTCGCCGGAGACGCCCGACGATATCCATTTGGAGTTCGTTCACGCCGTTCGGTCGGCCGAGATACAAAAGGCCGACGACTCGGCGGTTCAGGCTGTTCGCGATGGATTGCTGACGAGCGGCTAAGGCCCGCGAAACGCATGATTCGCAACGGAATCCGCCTCGAGTCCAGTGGTACGATACGTCGCGTTATCGGTTGGTCTTCCTGTTGACGGCAACCGCCGCGCTGGACGGAATGAAACGGACGCGGACGGTGGACTTGTGTATCTGCCCGTCGACATGACAAGTGACGTTGACGCTCGGCTCCGCAAGGAGGCATTTTTGGACGACACCACGGAAAGGAAGGTAGTGCTCGTCCGTTCTCGCACCGGAGGCGCCCTTACGCGGAGGGACGGACAGTTCCTCGGAGTGGCCTTGGCAGAGGTACCTAAGGAAAATGACCGTCTCGTGCCGCGACGACAGGCAAAGTCGATCATTGGGCGCGGGACCATCCAAGGTGCTTGCCCAGCGAGGTCAATCGAGAAATCCAACTCTCGGGCCGGTTGACCATGTCCCGCGGGCGCAGCCATTTGTGCACCTCGTTGACGATGATCGCCGTGGAGGCGACGCCGATAGTGGCGATCCAGACGTACCATGGGAGCGGTTGGAATTCGAGCAACTCCTGGGTCCATGGGATATAGAGGGCCGCCACGTGGACGGCCAGAGACGTCAGTACGCCCGCCAGAAGTACCTTGTTGGCGAAGAGGCTCTTCTTGAAGATGGACACGTCTTCGCTGCGGCAGTTGAACACGTGGATTTTTTGGAACAGCACGAGCGTCGTCAGCGCCGCCACGCGAGCCAGGGCGAGGCTATCGTCTCCATGGAAGTATATCCAGTAGAAGACGCCCAGCGTTCCGACGGCGAGCCAGATTCCGATCCAGATCAATCGCTCAATCAGCGCCGCGTCGAGAACGCCCTCGCCGGTCGGACGCGGCGGTCGCCGATACAGGGCCCGTTCGCCCGGCTCGAAACCCAGCACGACGTCGGCGATGCCGTTGGTCACCACGTTGCACCAGAGTATCTGGGCGGGCAACAACGGCAGCGGCCACCCCATGCCGAGCGCCGCGAGAATGATCAACACGACGGCCGCGCCGGTGCTCAGCAGGAAGAACGTCGCCATGCCGATATTGCGGAACGCCGTTCGGCCCTCCTCCACCGCGGAGTAGATGCTCGCGAAATTGTCGTCGGTGATCACCATGTCGCTCGCTTCCTTGGCGACATCGGTCCCCGACCGGCCCATCGCAGCACCGAGATGGGCCGCTTTCAAAGCGGGGGCGTCATTCACTCCGTCGCCGGTCACCGCCACGACCTGTCTTTGCGCCTTCAGTCGTTCGACGATCCTGAGCTTCTGCTCCGGCTTGACTCGCGCGAAGACGTTCGTTCCGGACAGCACGTCGTCCAGTTCTTCGTCCGAGACGGCCGCGATCTCCCGCCCCGTCCCGGCCTCCAGTATCTCCTCCGCGCGGTCGCTTCCCCCTGGTCCGCTCGGGGACCGTCGTGAATCCCGCTCACTACCGGAATGGGCGCGGGCGAGGTGGACCTGTCTGGCGATCGCCGTCGCGGTCCCGGAATGGTCTCCCGTGACCATGATGACTCGAATCCCCGCCTCGTGGCACCGATCGACCGCGTCGATGGCCTCCCGCCGAGGGGGGTCGAGCAGGCCCTGCATTCCGACGAACGTCATGCCGCGAGGTTCTTCGCGTTGGATCGAATCGTGCGCCTCGCGGCCGCGGCCGATCGCCATCGCCAGGACTCGAAGACCCCTGTTCGCCATTTCCGCGTTTTGTTGGTTGAATTCGTCGCGGTCGAGGGGAATCGTTCCTCCGGAGTCGGTACCCCTTCGTTCACACATCTCGAATATCACTTCGGGCGCGCCCTTAACGAGCACCAACGGTCCCTCCTCTCCATCCGGCACCTCGTGAACGCTGGCCGAAAAGCGACGCTCGGTCTTGAACGGCACTTCGTCGATCCGGGGGTAATCCTCCAACAAATCTCCCTTCCAAAGGCCCCCTTTGGCGGCCGAGACGAGCAAGGCGACCTCCATCGGATCGCCCTGGAAGGGCGGCGCGTCTTCCGGGGGCGCCGATCCCGCGTCGCGATCCTCTTCATTCTCCTCGCGCTGCATTTCTTCACCGGGTTCCGCCTTCTCGTGCCCGTCGATCGAGACGGTCTTCTCTATCGACGCCGAGTTGTTGAGCAAACCGGACAATAGCGTGAAGAACAGAGGCGTTCCCCGCTCGATTTCGACGGAAGACCCTCGCGACGTGATTTGACCTTCCGCGGAGGAAGTCTTTCCGGTCACGTCGAAGCGGCCGTCGCCGGCGACGATGGTCTGCACGGTCATCCGGTTCTGCGTCAGCGTTCCGGTCTTGTCGGAGACGATCGTCATCGTACTGCCGAGGGTCTCGACGGCCGGAAGATTGCGAATCACCGCGTTGCGCCTCGCCATTCGCCGCACGCCGATGGCCAGAGCGACCGTCATTACTACCGGTAGCCCGGCGGGAATCGCCGCCACGGACAGAGATACCGCTAAGAGAAACATGTCCACGACGGCGTTGCCCATGAGCAATCCCGCGCCGAACGCGATGGCGGCGACGAACAAGATAACGGCCGCGATCCGTTTGGCCAGCCGATCCATCCGACGCTGCAGGGGCGTTTCGATCTCGCCGGCCTCCCGGACGCCCTCGGCGATCTTTCCCAACTCGGTTCGTGCCCCGGTGCCGACGACGACCCCCTCGGCGTGTCCCGCCGTGACGGCCGTCCCCATGAACGCCATGTTCCGCTGCTCCACCGGAGGGAGATTCTCGTCCGCGTCGGCCATCGGTTCCTCCGTCTTGCCGGTCGGAACCGACTCCCCGGTCAAGGCGGACTCATTGACCTGAAGTGAAGAGGAGTCCAGCAATCGGATGTCGGCCGGCACCATATCGCCCTCGGACAGAACGGCGATGTCTCCAGGGACGAGTTCTTCGCTATCGATCGGCCGCACCCTATCCTCGCGACGCACGGTCGCCCTTGGCGAGACCATCTCCATCAGGGAATGAACCGCCGTCTCCGCCCGGTATTCCTGGATGAATCCGACCGTGGCGTTCACGGCGAGGACGGCGGCGATCACGATCGCGTCGCCCCAACTTTGGATTGCCAGCGTGACCGCCAACGCCGCGATCAAAACGTAGATCAACGGGCTCATGAACTGATCGAGCAGTACCCTCCACGCGCTGATTTGCTCGTCGCTTCGGATGGTATTGCGGCCGTGACGCTCCAGTCGGGCGGCGGCCTCTTGGCGCGAGAGCCCCGCCGCGCGGCCGCCGACCCGATCCAGCGATTCTTGCGGCGAAAGTCTGTACCAGTTTCTCGTCTCGCGGTTTTCGGTCATGAATCCTCGGTTGGGGCGTTTAGACGTCGGCAACGTCACGACTCGATTCTCGCTCGGCGCCCGTTTTCTTCCGGGGTCCTTACGTCGACGTTGCCCGATTTCCTGTTGAATCAGCATTCCTATTGAATCAGCACTCATGCAATCCGTATGCCAAGTCGCCGCGGGCCGCGGCCGCGAAGGTTTTTTTTGGTGGTCTTGCCCACGACGCAGGCGACTGGCCCCCGAAAAACACCCCCTGCCATCCCGTCGAACGGGAACGAGAAACCTTGCATTGACGTTTGCCCCGCCCCGTAATCGCGTGCTTTTTCCCAGATTGCCAACCCACGGATTCAGCGGAATTCGCTGGTTGTTACTGGTACTAGTGCCGCAACTCACAATTGTTAGCCCACCAAGGCGAGATTTTCACTATTTCC
>CAZFQG010000038.1:0-38065 GCA_964520785.1 uncultured Planctomycetaceae bacterium
GGCGCGAGCGTGCTGCGGTGTGACCACTCCGGCAAGAGGTCCGAAGATGGATCGCTCATTACGTGGACCATTCCTACACTGGCCCCCGGCGCGACCGAGACGTTCAACATCGAATGCCATCTGAAGAAGCCCGGTTACCAAAAGTTCGAATTCGAGGCGGTCGCCGAGGAACACGTCAAGGCGGGGGGCGTGGCCGTGACGCAGGTCGAGGCAATCGCCGATCTGGTCCTGAAGGTCTCCGATCCGGTCGGTCCGGTCGCCACCGGAAAAAGGGCGGAGTACAAAATTCAGGTACAAAACCGCGGAACGAAGCGGGCCGAGGAAATCGAGGTCGTTGGTTACTTCTCGAAGGGGATCGAACCCGTCATGGTCCAGGGTCAGCCGAACAAGGTGAGCCCCGGTCAGGTCGTCTTCAGCCCGATTGGGTCGATCCTGCCCGGTGAGACGATCGTCCTGACGATCCAGGCGGAGGCGAGTATCCCGGGGAACCACATGTTTCGCGCGGAGGTCTACTGCAAGCCGCTGGGAACTCGGCTGGTCACGGAGGAGACCACCCACTTCTACAAGAGCCAGATTCTCGAGGCTGAACGTCCGCGGCCGGACGACAGGGCCGATATCCAGCGGCCGGACGTCGGCGAGAGCGAAGAAAACCAACCACTCCGGACCGCGGGACGCCTGCCACCGGTGGCAGGAGATGCGAACCCGATGCGACGGTAGAGTGCGTTCATTCTTTCCGCGGGCCGGAAAGCCCGGCCGGAGGTATTTCAATGGTCTTAGAACTCGTATAGAATTAACTTCCCGAATTCCCGGGGGCGATCCCGAATTTCACTCCGCTACGCTGCGTGAAAATCAGGATGGGCCCCCCAACTAATTTACGGACAAGTTCTTAGCTCAGGATTCGATGGTGCTTGTCACGCTCGGGCTTATCGTCTTGGCGATGCTGGCGTCTTTTCTGCTATTGCTGGTCTTGAACTGGACGGTGTTTTTTCCCTGGATGCGCGCTTTCACTTCGGGAACGCCGGTCTCGGTCCTGGATATCCTCGGAATGCCCTTTCGCAGAACCGACGTCGGCGCCGTCCTCGGCGCCCTGATCATGGCGAAGCAGGCGGGCGTGGAGATCGGGTGCCGGGAGATGGAGCAGGCCTGCTTGCAGGGCTGCGATCCGCAGAAGCTGGCCCTGGCGATGATCAGCGCGCGGCGTCAGGGAATGGAGGTGACGTTCGAGGAACTCGTCGCGGCCGACCTCGAGGGCCGGCTTTCCGAGAGACTGCAGGTGAACGAGAGACCGTGACAAAGGCCCTATTCGCCTTGGCCGAGATCGAGGACGGCGACGTCCTCCGGAGCGAGGGACAAGAGTACACGGCCGTCTTTCACCGGAAGTCTCGTCCGGCGGACGAGATCCACGCAGTGCGCACCGGAATCTCCCTCCAACTCTATGGTGATTCGAGTCGCGGAACTTCCTGAATTGAGGACGGTCAAGTAACGCCCTCCGAACCTTTCCAGGGAAATGCCCGGCGAGTCGGTCCGGGCCAGTGGAACGGGCTCCCAACCGGCTTCGGCGACGAGACGGCACAGGGGGACGTACTTCTTGAAGAGGGGCCGGTCGCGGTTATAGAGGTCCGGGTTCGTGAAGTAGTGCCTCGTCGCGGCGTCGGCGCTGAAGAAGCCGGGGAACATTCCGAAGGCAAGCGACCTCTTCATGTACCGCTCGACCATTTCGTGAGAGAAGCCGTCGAAGTCGGTATTCATGAGGAAGCAAAATGGCTTCCCTTTGCACAGAGCGCGGCGGTATAGAAGATCTTCGATCGACCAGGGAGACCAGCGGCCACCGTAATTCCAGTTGGTCTCGGTTCCGGCGACGTCCAGAAGGGGAACGAGCCAGCAGAGTCGATCCGGCGTGCTGTTGGCCATCATCAGCTTGCCTCGCGCATGGACGTCTTTGGCGATGGCGCGGATGTACTCGAACGCGACGAGGCCGCGCAGGATGCCCGGTGCATGGGTATCCGGATCGAAACAAAGGGGCGTTTCGGCCGCGGCGAAGTGACCGCGGTCGAAGTCGAGGGTCGCGGTAACGTATCCTTCGCTCGAATCGATGTATTCTCCGTCGACTGCCGGATCAGCGCCTTCGGCGTATCGCGCGTCCGGGTTCGTCGCGGCCCACTTGTTCTTGAAGTCGGTGAATTCGCCTTGGATTCCCGGCAGCGAGTTCATGCTCCAGACGGCCCCATCGCACCAGGGCGTGTCCAGCAGTTGGGCGACGAGGTTTCCTTCCGCGTCGCGCATTCCGGACGCGAAGAGCGCCCGGGCGTCGCGGTTTCCCGTTTCGGCCAGCCGCCGCGCCTCGGCCAAAGCGGCTTCGTGGGTCCTCGGCACGTCGTGGGCCATCCGCATCCACCAGGTCATCGGCTCCGTGTACCGGAACGTCAGGATTCCGTGCGCGTCGTCCCAAGCGGTTTCGTTCGTCCCCTCCTTGAAGCGGAACCCGAAATCCTCCCATTCTTCCACCTCGCTGATCTTGGCGAAAGGCATCCACAGGCCCTGGCTTCCGACTCGCCGCCGGAAAGCCTCGGGAAAGGCCTCGTAATACGCGGCCAATGCCGCGCGGAAGTCCCACTCGGGGTCGAACGTGAATTCGCAAAAACCTAGCGCCGCCGAGTTCTTTTCCGGCGCAAGGCCGATGTCGTACGCGAGATAGAGTTCCTCCGTCACCGCGTTGTACGCGATACGGAAGAACGCCGGCCGGGCCATGTCGATCCCCAGCGCGATTCCTTCGTCTTTTCCCCTCTCGCAGACGACGATCGCGCCGAACGGATAACGCGAAAGCTGCTCGATCGATCCGGCCGGGTAGTACCGCGTGTTCGCGTTCTCGCCGCCAGCGGCCGGGACGGCGCTTTGTACCGGGTCATTGAGCCACCGCGCCGCCTTGGCGCCAATGGCGTAAAGGAGCGTGACCGCGCGGTCCTTACCGGTCGTGTCCATCAGGGTCACGTCGTAGTAGGTGCGTCCCGACCGGTGGGTCGTCGCGACGTCGAGCTTCAGCCCCAGCGCCGTGTCCGAAATCGCGTGGAATCCGGAATCGGCGGCTACGTCGCGGACTTGGAAACCCCGGGCCGGTCCCGGGCCCGGGACGACGGCCGCTCCATGAAAAAGCGCGGCCGAACCTTCGAGATCGCACGCATGGAGTGCCGGCTCGCGGAAGTATGCCTTGCCCGAACGTCCCCTCAGAAGCAACCAATACGACACCGATCGAATCGGCTTGGTGGGAACGACGACGAGTTCTCGCCGCGTCCACTGGCCGGTTCCGGTGGGGAACGACTTCACGATCCCCCACTGGTGCGTCCCGTCGGAGTACGTGAGGTCGAGGTAGAGCGAATACTCGGCCGTCGGCGAGCCGGGGATGTTCTCCGCTTTGCTCCAAGCCGACGCGATCAGCGGGGCCGCCCTCACTTGATCGAGAACCACCGTCTGCCCCGCGCCCTTGTTGAGCGACGCGTCCTCGCCGTTATCGCAGACGAAGACATCCCCCTCCAGGACAAACCCGTCCTCCCACGGTCCCCACCGGTCGTCCCGCAACAGATTCTCGCCGGCAAGCTCGCGCGGCAAAACCCGCTTCACCTCTTGGGCGGAGGCGACGAGGCAGAATGCAAGGACGAATACCGCCGTTAGGACGGTCTTTTTCTTCCTCATTGGACTAAACGACACTCTCCTCCGCCGTGTAAAGGATGGCCCCGCATGAACGGCAGATTACCAGCTCCTCCAGGGTGATCTTGTTAATCTCGTTCAGAGGGACCGTCTGATGGCAGGCGCCGCAGGAAGAGCCGATGATCGGGGCGATCGCGTCTTCCCCTTTCAAGCGGACGATACGCTCGTACTCCGCGAGGAATTCGCGAGTCGCCTTGGTTCGGGCCTCCGAAAACTCCTCCTCCAGGTGTCGGAGCTCCTTTTTCAACTCCGGTTCGCTTTCTTGGGCCTGGGCAATGGCGGCTTCGGACTTCTGGCGGGTTTCCTTCGCCTTTTGTTCCGCCGCGGCCACCTTGACCTCGAATTCGTCCAACCGGTCGAATCCTTCGAGGATCTCGTCCGACAAGACGCTATTGGCCATCGTCGTCGCCTCGATTTGCTCGATTAGGGCCTGGTACTCGCGGTTGTTCGAGGCGGCGTTGAGCTGCATCCTCAGTTTCTGAATCTTGGCTTCTCCGTCCTGCAGCCGGCCCTGCTTGGAATCGACCAGTATTCGAAACTCCTTCTGCTGCCGCTTCAGACCCGCCAGTTCCGCCTCCTTCGTCTCAATCAGATTGCGGTGGGCGGCGATGAGAGCCGGCACTCGCCGCAACCGCGATTCCAGATCGGCGCGCTGCCGCCCAATCCGATGTAACGCCCGCAGCACTTCCAGACTGACGGAAATCGAGGGTCCGACTTTTCTTCGAATTGCCATGGTGTGGATTATCGCTCTCCTTTCAATTCAGTTCGTATGGGTTTGATTCTCGCATGTCCATGAAAAAACCGCCGGTCCGAGGACCGACGGTTTGTGGGTGTTCACCGTGTGGTTTCGCTCTGGGCGTGCCGTCCCTTCGACGGGACGCCCGTTTCGGGTCGGGGCCGAACGGGTTCCGATTCAACCGGCCGCATGTTCCAGGAACCCTTCCAGTTGCTGGCTACGGACCGGGTGGCGCAACTTGCTGACCGCCTTGGATTCAATTTGGCGGACACGTTCCCGAGTAACCTTGAATATCCGCCCCACTTCTTCGAGGGTATAAGCATACCCATCCCCAAGACCATACCGCAGTCGAATGATTTCGCGTTCGCGGTAGGTGAGCGTCTTGAGTAGACTGTCAATTTGGTCCCGAAGAAGGGCATTGGTGGTGGCTCGGAATGGTCTGGGGAGTCCTTCATCTTCAACGAATTCACCAAACGAGCTGTCTTCTCCCTCCCCAATGGGGCGGTCAAGGCTCATCGGCGAACGGCCGATCGTCAGGACTCGACTGGTTTCCTCGATCGACAGACCCACGGCGTGGGCGATTTCCTCCAAGGTCGGTTCGCGATCCAATTCGTGGAGCAGCCGCTTGGAGACATTCTTTATTCTACCCAATACATCGATCATGTGAACCGGGATGTGCACGGTTCTTGCCTGATCCGCGATTGCCCTGGTGATCGCTTGCCGGATCCACCAGGTCGCATAGGTCGAGAACTTGAAACCTCGGCGGTATTCGTATTTGTCGACGGCCCGCATCAGCCCGGTGTTCCCCTCCTGAATCAGGTCCAGAAAGCTCAATCCCCGATTGCGGTATTTTTTCGCGATGGAGACGACGAGTCGCAGGTTCCCGGCGGAAAGACGGCGTTTGACCTCTTCGTAGTCCCTGAACTGGTTTCGCATCCGCGCGACGCGGCGCTGGATACTCGTGGGGCTCTCCTGGGTGGTGATCATCAGATCACGGAGTTCACGCCGCAGGTCTGCGCGGACGTCCGGATCGAGTTCCTCGGAGCGTAGCTTGTAACGGATATCGTGCATCCGGTCAGCCATCTCTTCGAGCTGGCGCATCATTCCCTTGATCCGCCGCGTGCGGATGCTTAGTTCCTCGACGAGAATGAGAGCCTTCGTTCTTCTTTGAAGGAAACGCCTTCGAACGATCCTCCTTTCCTCCGGCACCATCTGGCGGCTGATAAGCTTGACGAAATCGACGCGATTTGCCTCCAAAAGGTGGTTGACAGTACCGAGATTGTGGGGCATTCTCGCAAGAATCTGGTCCTTACTGAGACGCTCGGTCAAAGAGACCTTAATGGTCCTGTCGAACGGGAGTTTTCCGCGGTAAACCCGCTCGAGGGTGACGACGGTCATCCGCATCGCCAGATTGCAGCCGACCACGGTACGCCGGAAACGGCGGCGCGTGACTTCCACCTTCTTCGCGAGGGAGATCTCCTCCTCGCGCGACAAAAGGGGCGTTTGGGCCATCTGACTCAGATAGAGCCGAATCGGATCGTGGTGGAGTTTCGAATCGGCCGGATCCGGAAGCAGGCTCGCTGCGTCATCAATCTCGGCATTCTCCTCCGCTTCCGCGTGCCCGACCGTTCTGAGGACCGTGTCCGCCGCCGGCTCCGCGGGATCGTCGAACTCCGGCTCGGGTGGCTCGTGAACCAGATCGATGTTTTCCTCGTCCAGAGAGATGAGCAGTCGATCCAGCTTTTCCGGGTCGACGTCGTCGTCCGGCAAATACCGGGCGACTTCGTCATAGGTAAGATACCCCTGATCCTTCCCCTTGGCGATCAGGTCCTGCAATTCGCGGTCGAATGGGTCCATCTCCGCACTCCTTTGCATCGTGGACGAAAGATTGACGGGTTCATCGTACATGCCGGAAAGGTGGTTCCGAAGTGCCCGGTTTCACGGGAGGACACTCGGGATTCCGGCGGAAGGCCGCTAAAAAGGGGCCATGGTGTCGTCGCCCGGGTCAGGGTCGGCTCCTTCCGTGGAGTCGGAAATGCCCTGCCGGGCTCGTAGTGATTTCAGCATGTCGCCGAGCATTTGAGTCTTTCGGTCCTGGTCCAGGGCATCATCTCGCAGCGCTACGACCTGCGTCGGGTCCTGCATCCGGGACTTGCGTCTTTGGAAGTTGGCGATCAACTCCTCCAACAAGGCGGCGGGGTCCGGGTGATTCCGAATCCGCGGCGATTCGTCCAATTCGACCAGCAGGCTCTTTATCGCCGGTTCATCGAACTCTACCATCAACCGCGGAAAATCAGCCAAACACCCTTCCTCCGCCAGGCGGTTCATCGCCGCGTAGATGGCCCTCAGCGAGGCCAAGGTTATTGTCTCAATGGCGAAATGTTCCCTCGCCGCGACAAGCAGGTCGGGAAACTGCACGAGGATCTCCAGGAGTTCCGTCTGAAAGGGATCGCGGCGGTACAATTCGCGCAGCTTGACCGCCGGCGACTCGGGTACGATCGGAGCCGGGCCGGTGATTCGCGGCCGTGCCTTTCGCCGGGCTTCCGTCAGCCGCGCGCGGACGTCCAATTCCGGAACGCGGAAGTGGTGGGCCAACCGGTTGAGAATAATATCCTCGCGCAGCCGCGACAAGCCGGCGCCGCGCGGCGCCTTGGCGACAAGCGCAACCATCCGTTCCAACGCCTGCGCCGCGCCGTGAAGATCGTTCTTCAGATCGATGTTCCGCGTGATCGACGTGAACGCATGTTCCAACGCGTCGGAAGCGCCGTTCACCAACTCCTGGAACGCCTCGGCGCCGTCCTGCTGAAGGAACTCGCACGGATCTTTCCCCTCCGGCAGCGTAACGAGCCGCAGGTCGACCTCTTGCGCGAGGAATAGTTCCAGGACCTCGCCGGCCCTTTTTTGACCCGCCTCGTCTCCGTCGAGGACAAGGACGACCTGATCGGCGAACCGGCGAAGCGTCGTGATGTGGCGTTCCCCCAGCGCGGTTCCCAAAACGGCAACGGCATCGGTGAACCCGTGTTGGTGGGCCGCGATGCAATCCGTGTATCCCTCCATGACCAGCACTCGGCGGCCGCGCCGCATGGTCTCCTTCGCGAGGTCCAGCCCGTAAAGCAGGTTGCTCTTGGAAAAAAGCAGCGTCTCCGGTGAATTGACGTACTTCGCGGGATGTTCGGAACCCGGCAGAACGCGACCGCCGATGCCGACCGGCCGTCCCTGCGAATCGCGGATCGAGAAGAGGATGCGTCCGTGGAACCGGTCGTACCAGCCCCCACCGTCACGGCGGACGAGGATACCCAGCGCTTCGAGGATCTTCGCCCTTTTTGGGTTATGCCCCACTTTCGCCAGGAGCCAATCGCCGGCTTCCGGAGAAAAACCGAGATGAAACCGCCGGATGTCGTCCGCGACGATGCCGCGGTCCGCCAGGTACTGCCGCGCGGGTTCCGCTTCCGGCATCTCCAGAAGGCACTCTTCGTACTGCTTCTCCGCCCAGGCCGCCGCCTGCAAGAGCGTCGGTTTGTCGATTTCCATCACCCCGCCGGTGGGATCGTCGTCGTATACCGCCTCGGAAGGGTCTGCGGCGATCCGAACCGTCTTGCGGCGAAATGCGTGCTTATCCAGGGTGATATTTGCCCGTTCGGCCAACATTTCCAGGGCCTCGGGAAAGCTGACCTGCTCCATTTTCATCAGAAAGCTGAAGACGTCCCCCCCGATGTCGCACACCCAGCATTTGAAAGACTGCCGCTCGGGGTTGACCTGCAAACTCGGCCGCCGGTCCTCATGCCAGGGACAACGGCCGACGAAAACCCGCCCCTGGCGCCGCAGCTCCATATAGCTGCCGACGAGATCGACGATATCGGTCGCCTGCCGAACCTGCTCTTTGGCGTCGAACAAACTCACCGATGACGTCCCTTTGCGTCTACTTTGAACCGCGACTTCCATTTCGCCTCAAAAAACTCGCCACCGCGGAGAATCCATCCTCCGTGCCGGGGGTAGAGTGCTCCGTGTACACCGTAAACAGAGTCCTTGTTCCTCCCGTGACGGCACAATGCCCTATCCGGGAACCTCATCCAACGGGAATTTCCATAATTGACCACAAGTAACCCAATCATGCAAGGTCGGATTTATAGCTCTTTGGATATTTGCATATGCCTCTTAAGAGTGGCTTCAACATCAGAATGGCCGGTTGTTACGCAACACTTGAAAAACCTATGAATCCAGGCAATCTGGGACGATGTACATGCACGACATCCGGTTCGATTTCGGGAATACTTCCAACACCCTTTTTTCGCCGGTATACTGGAACTTGACCATTCGCGGTTTCTTTTGAGGGTGGCGATCTGTCTCCCGGGGAGAAAACGGGGTGGGCGCGGGCGACTCGCCTCTTTGAGTTCGTCCTCGGTCGAGTGAGCCTCCTTTTGCGAGTTTTGTGGGAGAGAAATCCGATGCGATGCGTCTTCTTCTCTGTTTGGGTTGCCGGAAACCGGCGAGTGGCCGGCCTACTTCTTGGCGCATTTTTCCTTTTCGGCTGTGAGGGTGGGCAGCCCGAGCCGCTGCCGCCGGGAGCCGAAACGGCGCAGCGCGGGAATCCGGCGGCGGTGGACGAGTTCGTGGGGATACTCAAGTCGATCGAGGCAAAATCGGACGAGCTGCTTCGATCTCTTCAGTCCATCCGGACCGCCGAAGACCTGGACCGGGAGACCTCCACGATCAGGCGAGAAATACAAGAGCTAGACGATCTGTTCGGGGGACTGATGAAGAAAGGTCAGAGTTTGACTCCGGAGCAGGATGCCGAACTCCGTGACCGGCAACTAGATTTGACATCACTCTCCACCTTCCAGACGCGAGCCCTGCCGGAGGCGATGCGAATTCGCATGATCCCCGGTGCTTCCGAGGCGTCCTTGCAGACGATCTCTCGGACCTTCCTGGATTTCGCCAAACGCATGAAGAAACTCCAAAACGGATACCGGCTAGAAGCCCCGCCGCCGAGGCGGGTGTCGATGGGCGGCCCCAGCGGCGTGACCATTACCTGCAAGGGGCTCAACGGCCGGAATTCCTTTGGCGTTTTCCAGCGGATTCAACAGTTCAACACCGGCACCATGCAAGTCGCCAATGGGGTCGTCGAGATGGAGAATGTTCAAGATTTTGACGGACTCGTGGCCGCTTTGAAAGAGCGCGTGGGGGTGGTGGAGCAGGTGGACGCCACCGCCCGAAAGATCACGGTCGTGGTCGATTCATCAAAAATCCCGGCCGAATCAATGCCCCAGTGGGGAATGCGCGCTGAGTTCGAGGGCCTTGGACCCGGCGGCGAACCCGGCATGAGCGCGGCAATTCCCGGTTTCGGAACCGGCGGCCCGCCGCCCCTGTCCGACGCGAACGGTTCGACCTCGGGTTTCGGCGGCCGCGGATTTGGCGCACCGGGGTCGGCCCCCTTCGCTCCCGGCGAAATCTCCGACGTCGATCCGTTCAGTCCCGAAGGTTCGCCCGGGGAGGTTCCGGCGCGCGATCCGGACGCCCTGCTCGACTCCTTGAAAAGCGGCGACCCTCGAGTACGCCTTGAAGCGTTGAGCCGACTCGCCGGTCTGGGCACGTCCGAGACACCCGCCGAGATTCGGAAAAAGGTTGCTCTTACGCTCAGGAACGTCGTGTTCGATTCGAGCGAATCCGATGAAGCGCGCCGGCTTGCCGTCCGCGGGATGGTCGCCTGGGGGGGAAAATACGCCGCACCCCAATTGACTCAGCTTCTAGAACGGCCGGATCCGGCATTCTTGACCGGCGAACTAAACGCCACGGTCTTCCACGCATTGGGGAAACTCAAGCATCCCGACACGTTCGAATCGGTCGCGGTCTATTTTTCGCGGCGCGGATCCGATGCGCGTCCGGCGGCGGAGTGCCTGGTCCAGTTCGGTTCGGCCGCCGAGCCGTACGTCCTCGAACACTGCGATTTTGGCGATCCGATGCGAGCAAAGGCCGTTCTCGAAGTATTGCGAAACATCGGCACGAAGAAGAGTCTTCCGACCATTGAGTCCTTCGCCGAGACGTTCAACGGCGGCTTTCTCCGTAACGAAATCGCCGAGACGGTCAACGCGATCCGGGCGCGCGAAAGCGGCACGGGTGGCAATTAATCGCTCGGCCGCGAGTCTGGGAACACCTGGATGAAAAGGCGGAAGAGCCCTCGCAAGACAATCCGGGTCGAGCCGGGGCGTCATCGCGATGGGCGGTAAACGAAGTGCGCATCGCGGAGAGAGGCAACGAGCGGCCTCTGCTCGCAACGCGAGCATCGGGCCCCGGACGGCTTTCCCTTGAATCCACACTAACCAAAGGTCCAAGGCATTATCGCTCGAGGTTCGCGAATCGAGCGACCACGGTCAACAGAACGAGTTATTCACCGCTAGAGGAACATCGGTCTTGGTGGGTATCCTTGGAGGGGGGGGTTGTTGGTGGCGCTTTATTGCAGGGAATGGTAAGAGTAAATGCCGGGGCGAGAAAGGCTTCGGAACCCGTGGATGGATTATCGAGTTTCCTTCTCGTTCGCCGTTGACTACGATTGGGGCCTCCGGTAGAATTTACCGCGTTTGGTTATCTACCAATGGGATTCGCGGAAAATGAGGCCGACGGATGCAGTGCCCCTTTTGCCATGTCGACAATGATCGAGTCGTTGATACCCGCAACGTCGACGACGGCACGGCAATTCGACGCCGACGAAAATGCTCAGCCTGCGGGCGGCGCTTCACGACCTACGAACGAATTGAACTGAGTACCGTCAAGATCATCAAGAAAGACGGCGCGCGCGTCCCCTATGACCGGCTCAAACTCAAGCGGGGGATCGAGAAAGCCTGTTGGAAGCGGCCTATCAGCGACCGGCGGATCGAATCCCTTCTGGCGGAAATCGAGGGGGAATTGGAGGCGAATTTCGATACGGAAGTTCCCAGTCGAGAACTGGGAGAACTCGTCATGGATCGGTTGAGGACGTTTGATCAGGTCGCGTATGTCCGCTTCGTGAGCGTCTACCGCGAATTCGATGATGTTCGGGACTTCGTCGAGGCGCTCCGGCCGATGCTGGCCGTCCATTAGTCGGCGCCCGACCGTGTTTTTCGGAGGCCCGTGCATGCGGAAATCGGCGGCAACCGGTCTGCTCCTCGCGCTGATGGTCATCACGACCATCGCCTGGGCCCGCTATTACATGGGGTGTTTCCTTGGTGAGTCGGATTTCGATGCCGCCGGAGCGATCTTGCCGGTATCGCTGCCGGAGCGCGACGGCATGGTGGAAATCCCGGCGAGCGAGTTCATCATGGGCAGCGCCGCCGGACGGTTCGTGGAAGATGCGCCGGCCCACCGGGTCCGCGTCGAGGCGTTCTGGCTCGACATCCATGAAGTGACCAATGCCCAGTTCGCGGAATTCGTCGAGGCGACCGGGTACCGGACGACGGCGGAGAACCGCGGATGGTCGTACGTCTTTGACGATCAGGTGGGGAAATGGGTAAAGCGCTCCGGCGCGGATTGGCGCCGGCCTCAAGGAGGAGAGTCGACGATCATCGGCAAGGAGTTGTACCCGGTCGTGCATGTCTCGCACCATGACGCCGTCGCCTACTGCCACTGGGCCGGAAAGACGTTGCCGACCGAAGCCCAGTGGGAATGCGCCGCGAGGTCGGGGCTTATCGAGAAAACGTTTCCCTGGGGCGATGAGGAACGCCCCGGCGGCCGGTGCCTGGCGAACTACTGGCAGGGGTGGTTCCCGGGCGAGAACCGCGAGGAAGACGGTTATCGCCGTGGTGCGCCGGTGAAGTCGTACCCACCGAGCCGCTTCGGATTGTATGATCTCATGGGAAACGTCTGGGAATGGTGCTCGGACCGCTACGATGCCGAATACTACGCGAGAAGCCCCGTCGAAAACCCGACCGGTCCCGAGGAAGGAGACGAGTATATCCAGCGCGGCGGCTCGTATCTCTCGGCCGCGAACGCAAGACCGGGCTTCTCCGTAAGTATGCGCGGGAAATCGCGGCCGGAACTGAGCTTCGAGGACGTAGGATTCCGCGGTGCGCGAGATGGGGAGTAGAATCCCTTCCCCCAAGGCGCCCTACGGTGGAGCATCGCTCGATGGCCGAGGCCCGATATATATAGGGACGGAGCCTACAGCTCGACCACCCCTCCGGTCTTGACCGACTGCTTCTCCAGTTCGATCAACCGGACCGAATCGAGCGATTGTTCGGGGGTAAGGATGGTGGGGACGTCCTTACCGGCGACCGCGGCGGTGAAGTGGAGGAGTTCCTGGTAGTAGCCGTCTCCCTCGGGGATTTCGGGGGTAAAGGCATCACCGTCGCCGGGGCAGACCTTGAAGGCGGGCGTACGGCCGCAGTTATAACAGATCGTGGCGCCTTCGAGGATGATGTCAAAGCTCATTTCGAAGCCGAAGCTGGGGGTCATGATCCAGCCTCCCTCGGCGGAAACGCAGGGCCCATTCTCGTAGACGTATTGGGCGACGACGTGGTCTCCCCCTCTCGCGGCGTCGACGGAGGCGGTCGCGAAAACCGCCTTGGGCAGGCCGAAAAGATATTGCACGTAATCGGCGTCGTGGATGTGCAGATCCTGGACCGCGCCACCGCTTCGTTTTTCATCCATCAACCAGCCGTCCCACGACCAGGTCGGCGTCATGCTGAAGCGGCGAAACCCGGCCGCCTTCACCCTCCCATACTCTCCGGAATCGATCAGTTGCTTGGTAACGGCGTATTCCGGCCAGAAGCGGATGCAGTGGCCGATTTGCAGGATTCTGCCGGCGGACGCCGACGCCTCGCACATCGCCCGGCACTCCGCGGAATTGATCGCCATGGGCTTTTCGCAGAGCACGTGCAAACCGGATTCGAGCGCCTTGAGAGTGTACTCCTTGTGCTGGTAGGTGGGCAGGGCGATCGAGACGGCATCGCACTTTCCGGACGCGAACATCTCCTCGGCATCGGAGAAAAGGTCGACGTCGGACAGGTCGATCGCCGCCTCCGTTCCGGCGATATTCCCGGCCACTCCGGCCTTCCCGGAAAGCTTGTCCGGGTCGACGTCGCAAATCGCGCTGACCCGGGCCTCCGCGATCTTGGCAAGGTTGTTCCAGTGCATTTTGCCCATGAACCCGAAACCGACTATTCCGATTCGAACCATCGTGTGTACTCCGATCTGGACTTGTTTAGTTACGGTAGCTTTGAAACAGAAAACACGGACGAAAAAAACGCGATACCTCGAGCACGATAGTGCGCGCGACCCGGGACTCTCCTCGTGACCGGACGCGGTCTTACTCCCGGCGATTGCGTCCCGGACGCTCCCTCATCGCGAAGCGGAGCATTCACCCGTTATCCGAAAATCCTCCGCATCGCCTCGATCGTCTTCTCGGGCCGGCCGGGCTGGAAGGGAAGCATCTCCGCCGTCACGTAGCCGTCGTAGCCGACCTCGGCCAGTGCCTGGGTGACGTCCTTGAATTGGACACTCCCCTCCAAAAGGTCGACGAATCCCTCGGCCGTGCCGATCCGCTTGTCGAAATCCTTCACGTGGACCCGCTTGATCCGCTCGCCCAGAATCCGAATCCACTGGTCGGGATAGCCGAAAAGGAGAACGTTGCCGATGTCGAAGTAGCTCCCCACGAACGGCGAACTGAAACCATCGATGAAGTCCCGCGTTTCCAAGGGACTTAACAGGAACTTGTTCCAAACGTTTTCGAGACAGATCGTCACGCCGGTCTCCTTCGCCGTATCGACGAGGCCGGCGACGAATGCCCTGGCACGGTCGTAACAGACGTCGTACGCGACCACATCCCCCTCGGGTAGGAAGAATACGTCAACCGCGCCGGGCACAAGTAGATAGGCATCGGTATCGAACCACGCCGCTACCTGAAGGGCCTTCTTAGTGAAGTCGGCGATCTTCTCCCGAACCGCCGGATCGTCGCTGGTGGGGGAGCACCCCCAACTCTCGCCGCTGGCCAAGCTGGAGATTTCTATCCCAATGTCGTGAGACATCGCGACGATGTCTTCGCACTGTGCCCGCGTCGTCTTGTGCGTAAGTACACCGGTGCTGGCGATGCACAGCTCGATGGAATCGTAACCGACCTTCTTTGCCTGTTCCATCGCGTCGCGAACGGGAAGCGTCGCTTCGAGGCCCCCTTCAAACATCCAATAACTGGCTCCGAGCTTCATCGTTTTCCTCCAAAAAAATAGGCCTATCCTTCTTCCGTCGGTTATAATAACCGGTTCGTTGGTACACGGATAGGGTGGGAAGGACTCACCAGAAGTTTTTCCGATCCCAGGGCCCGGCTAGTCAAATTCGGACTTGGCGCATTCAATGTACGCAGGCGCTGAAAGAGCCCCTCCATAGAGGGGTCTTCTCGGTCTCGTTCATGCAATCGCGCCCCTCAACCGAGAATTTCGTTCAATTTCTCGCGGAGGGTCGATTCGATCTTCCCTTTGAACATGATCGCCGCGAGGGGGAGGTTTGCGAGGATTGAAACGTCTTGAGGCTGCACGGTCGCCGTGCCGTCGACACTGAAGCCCATGACCTTGAATGAAAAAGAGGCGGCACTGTCGCGCCAGTCGTAGTTCAGGTCGGAAACGAGCGACTGGTCGCCGCCGAGGAACCGCGTGGTCTCTTTCTTGAGCCTTTCAACCGCCTCGTCTTGGGACAAGTCGTGAGGTACCGTCATGGAGAATCGGGGCATGGAGAATTCCCTGGTGTGAACAAAACGGGGTTGGGTTTGGAGTGTGGAGCGCCCGCGAAAGGCCGTCTTCGTGGGCGCCGCAGGGGGGATTGACGACCGGCAATCAACCGAGGATTTTGGCCTTCAACTCGTTCAATAGGCTCATTCCCTGGCCGATTTCCACCTTCTGCCGCTCGGGCTCTTGGGGAATCTCCCTTTCGATCGTCAAGGGACCGTCGTAGCCGATCTCCTTGAGCGTCGCCAGAAAGTTCTCGAAGCCGACGTCTCCCTGGCCGAGCGGGACTTCTTGCCCCCAATCCTTACCGGGGTTGGCCGACCACTTGCCGTCCTTGCAGTGGACACTGCGGACGAACTTGCCCACCTTCTTCAATGCCGCGATCGGCTCGCCGCTGCCGTAGAGGATCATGTTGGCCGGATCGAAGTTGATGAACAGGTTGTCACGGCCGACGGCGGCGATGAATTCAAGCAGGGCCTCCGGCGTCTCCTGACCGGTCTCCAAGTGGAGTCGCTGGCCGTTCGCCTTGCAGTGGTCGCAAATCTCTTGGGTCACGGCGACGCACTCAGCAAAAAGGGGATCGGCCTTGTCGTGCGGCACGAACCCGATATGCAGCGCGACCACCTCGACATCCAACATCTTCGCGAAATCGGCGATCTCCTTCATCTCTTGCGTTCGCTCCGCTCGGGTCTCCGAAGGAACCAGCCCGACCGTCCTTACTACGGTGGGAATATCCGCGTAGCTCTCTCCCTCGAATCCGCCGAAAACGACCGTGATCGTAATGCCGTAGTCCTTAAGCTTGGCGAGGAACTCGTCGGCCTTTTCTTTCGTGCGGGTGGCTTTTTGCGGCGCGTGCAAATGGACTGTGGGGATTCCCAGTTCGCGCACCACGTCCAGATTAACGCCGAGCCCGGCATCAATACTCGCGAAAACGCCAATTGGCCATTTTTCCATGAAAATACTCCTTTTTGTTCTTTTGCCTTATTCATTCCAGCGAGGCGGCGGTACTCTTTTGGCAGCCGCACGAAGGGGTTCATTCTATCGGTTCTTGCTGGAGGCGCGTAGCCCCGTTTGAGTGGGGGATGACGCGGGTAGGTCAAACGCGAAAAGAAGAATGGGAGGAACAGGAAGTTTATAGTGAATGAGAGTTATTTAGCGGGGCCATCGGCGACGAAACGGCTTAGCGGTTCGTTTTTACTGACCCGCACAACCGGCGCGATCCGAATATTCCTTACCAGGACTCGTATTCTCCCGACCTCGACGCGGGTACTTCCGTACACCGTGAGGCGGAGAGTAGTTCCGTAAACGGATCGGCCATTAGTGCTGAAAACATGAACTAGAAGTAACTCGGCGCGTTTCGCGCAATGACGCTAAATTGGGGGGGTCATGAGTTATCGTATTCCGCACGCGCTTCGCGTGTTCGCCTCGATCGGTATATCGGTCGCTTGCTTGTCATTTGGACGGATCGGCGCCGCCGAACCCACCGACGGACCATCGCGCAATCCGTACAAGGCCGCGACGGATCGGGTCGCCAGGGAATCGGCCATCCGGAGTGTTCCCTTTGAAAGACTCGACGAAAACGCGAGGTCGAAGATATCCGCGATCCTCAACCGGGAGAGCGTATTTCGCCGGCTCCCGACACAAGTCGTACCTTGCGATCCGGAGATGTACTCCTTCACGGTGCGCCATCCGGATGTCGTCGTCAATCTGTGGCGGATTCTGGGAATATCGAAGATCACGCTGAAGCAGACCGGTCCGAACACTTTCTCTTATCGCGATGGCGAGGGAACGACCGGCACGATCGAGTATCTATACGAAAACCACGATACGCACATCGCCTACACGACGTGCATCTACGAAGGGCCGCTTTGGCCGAATCCGATCACCTATTCGGGAGTGTTGATACTTAAAAGCGCGTTTGTCCGCGAGACGAACGGCCAGTATTACGTCACGACCCGGCTGGATACATTCTCTTCGATCGCGCCCGGGGGACTCGAATTGTTGACGAAGACGTTCATGCCGTGGTTCGGGAAGGTGGCGGACACGAATTTCTCCCAGACAGCGGCGTTCGTGGGGGGGCTCTCCTCGACGGCTCGTCAGAATCCGGACAGCCTGCGACGCGTTTCATACAAGCTGACTCACATTTCCGAGGAAACCCGCCGCGAGTTCGCGGACCTGGCAACCAAGGTCGCCTCGAAGGCCCAAGCGGAAACCGCGGCGGGCCCTCAACCGATCCGGCAAATTTCCTGGAACGGGGAGTAACCGCTTCAGTCGCGGGTTTCGTGGATCGACTTGAAGGTTGACGGGTCGCCGTGAGCCGGGAACAACACCAGGGGAGTTCCTTCGTCATGTTGGGTGCGATTGTGGAGGATATCGTCGGGTGGGTCTATCAGACCCAAGGGTGGAAGCGCAAGGACTTCCCATTATTCGTTTCGGATTCGCGATTCACGGACGGCACGATCATGACGTGCGCCGTGGCGGATGCGATTCTCACCGGCAGTGACTATCGCGAGCAGATGCAACTTTTGGGGGCGCGCGTTTCCGTTGGCCGCATACGGCGAGCATTTTTCACGTTGGCTTTTTCCGCCCCTCGGTGCACCGTATTACAGCTTCGGTAACGGCTCGGCAATGCGTGTCAGCCCGGTCGGATTTGCATTCGACTCAGAAGAACGCGTCCTCGAAGAAGCGAAACTGTCGGCTGCCGTTACGCATAATCATCCGGAGGGAATTAAAGGCGCCCAGGCGGTAGCCCTCGCCGTTTTCTTCGCCAGAGCGGGCGAGGACAAGGAGACGATTCGCCGGGAGATCGCGGGGAGATTCGATGAGAAGTTCCCACCTACTCCAGCACGAGTGCGGTGAACGACCCCTTCCGCACGTCCGCGTCGGTGCGTTCCTCGCCGGGTGCCGCGTTTGGATTCCCATGGTAGAGGTGCAGCGAGTGGGGCTTCGCCGTGTCGGCCGACTCCGGCAGATGGATCCACAAACACTTTGGTTCGTCCAGAACGTGGAACGTCGCGGCTTCGATGTCGGGGTGCGTCCCCTTCTTGCCGCCGTCGGAGTACCAGACCATGTAAGCCTCGCGGGATTCCATCGCGACGGCGGCCGTGTAGGCGCCGTCCCGGAGGTATTCGTCGAAGACGTGCCGCTCGCCGAAGGTCTTGGCGTTGTCGCGCGAGACGTAGACGACGATTTTTTTGCGGTCCCGGTCCCGCCCGCTTAAGAGGACCGTCTTCTCGTCGAGCCGCGTCAGGAAGGGACGCTGGAGCGTACACCCGAGCATCGGCCGCATCGGCTCTTTCTCGGACCAGGTCTTGCCGCCGTCGGCGGAACGGAACGCCCAGGTGTCCTTATGTTTGCCGTAGCGGTCGCGAAGAATGCACAGGATTTCGCCCGGCGACGTTTCCAGCAGAGCCGTTTCGTCGCCGATGTCCTCGTTCGGGCTCGTCAGCCGCGAGCGGACCTGCCAGGTCTTTCCGTCATCGGCCGAATGCCAGATCGGGACGTGGCAATTACCGACGCCGGGCCATTTGAAATCGGCCGAGCCGCCCAGAAGGCCGTCCGCCGTTTGGATCGCATCGACCATGTAATACGTCGAGAACCCCTCGTTTCCGCCGAACGGTTCGAAAGCGGACCATGTCTTGCCGTGATCCTTCGAGACGCTCCAGTAACACGGCCCTTTCTCCCGCGGACTCCACTGGTAGGCGGAGCACCAGAGGAGGATTTCCCCCCCTCGAGTGACGACGGCGACCGGGTTGTGGGCGGTTTTGGTGGGGAAGCCTTCCCAGAGAATGCTCGCGGCCGACCACGTCTTGCCGTTGTCGGCGGAACGGTGCATGGCGATCTTGGCCGGCCCCGCGGCGTGGGACGTACCGACGCGGTAGAAGACCAGCAAGTCGCCGTTGGCCACGCGGATGATCCGTGGAAACCCGAAATGGACGTTCGCGTCGGCGGCGAGTGGCGCATGCCGCCGGACTTCTACCGTCTGCGTCCAATGCGCAAGCGGTTCCCCCTGGCCATCGAGAACGCACCGCAGGGTGTGGAGATCGACCCCCTCGGGGATCTCTATCCGGAGCAACCTTTCCGCTCCGGCGGGTACCTTCGCGATGGCGCGGCTCTTCCAGGCGTCGTTCCACCACTGTGCATCCGTGGCAAGGCTGGGGGGTGCGAGGATCAGAAGAACGGGGAAGATGAAGGCAGCGAATCTCATCGGAATTTCTTCGGAATGGTCTGAGGGATGGGGAGACTGCAAGAAATGCTAATACCATCAGAACAAACCATTTGACGGCTGTCAAGGATTTCCTCGCCTGTTCGAACGATACGCGATATTCCGCCGACCGGGTGGGCCCCGGGGGCTCCGTGCGTTGCCATGGAGATGCAATCGCGGTACAGCCTCGGTCGGCGCAACTTCGTATTGACGGATTATCCGGAATCGTACCGCGTGCTCACCGTACCAGCACGATCTTCCCCACATGCCCTCGGGACTCGTAAAGCGCATGTACCTCGTTCGCCTCGTCGAAGGAGAATTGCCGCTCGTGCAGAAGGGGGCGGAGACGGCCCTCGTCGACGTACCGGGCGACCTCCTCCAGTATCTCCCCGTGGTGTTCCCGTCCCGCGCCGGTCACCAGGGGGAGGAGCATCATCTCGAAATGGATCGTCAGGCCTCGGCCGAACGCGGTCGTCAGATCGTGCGACTGCCGGGCCAGGATCGTCACGACCTGGCCGTAGTTCCGCGCCGCGGCGAAGGACCGGTCGAGCGTCTCGCCGCCGACGGTGTCGAACACGACGTCGAATCCTTGGCCGTCGGCGAGCCGCCGGACGTAGTGGTCCACCGGTTCATCCCGATAGAAGATGATCTCGTCCGCCCCCAGGCCCTTGGCGATATCGGCCTTCTCCTCGGTCGAGACGGTCGTCGCCACCGTGGCTCCCTTGATCTTGGCGAGTTGGACCCCGACGTGCCCCACGCCTCCGGTTCCGGCATGCACGAGCACGTGGTGCGAGGAGTCGATCCGTGCGCGGTCGAAGAGTCCCTCCCAGGCCGTGATCGCCACAAGAGGAAGCGCGGCGGCGGAGGCGAAGTCGAGCGTCCGCGGTTTCCGCGCGACGAGCCGAGCATCCGCGACCATCGCCTCGGCCAGTGCCCCGCCAGGGCCGCCGGCGCAAGCGTAGACTTCGTCTCCCGGCGCGAAGGCGTCCACTCCGGGACCAACGGCCGAGACTACGCCGGCCACGTCCCCATGCAAGACGGCCGGCAGGGGCGGATTGAAACCCAAGTTTTGCCGCAAGAGCTTGTTGTCGATGGGATTCAGGCTGCTCGCCCTGACGTCGATGAGGATTTCCCCCTCCGCCGGCACCGGCACGGGAATCTCCGCCGACTCAAACCGGGCACCGGGACCATAAGTTCGCGTAATCTGGGCTTTCATGGTGTTCATGCCAATACTCCAAATCTCGTGATCGATTCGGATTCTCCTCTCCCAAGGGTTGATCGGAGTTCAGACGGAAGCAACAGGCAACATTTTGCCCAAGAATACTCAACGCCGAGGTACCCCGCAAGGAGCCTCGACCGTATTCGTCCATTTCCGCGCCCGGCATCGCGAAACGTCGCTGTTTCTCGGACGCGAATAGCGAAACCTGTTTCATCCCTCATTCTCGCCGGGGTGGTGTGTGAAGACCGAGCAGCGGCTGAGAATGGATTCTCGATCGCACAACTCCAGAGCAACGCGGAGATGACGTGCCCTCTTGGCACCCGGACGTCCACCGAGCCCGAATTCGGTGTATGCAAAGACCGGGATTTTGGGTAGGATGGAGGTTGACCGGGCGGTTCGGAAGACGTTCTTGCCCACGCCGAGTTAATGTCTGGCAATTTGGTGGAGATAGAGAATGAAAAACAATCATCAAACAAAGTTAACCTGGCTCATTGTGGGGGCACTCGTCGGGATTGGGCTGATGCAATTCTGGCCCCAGACTCCGCTGCACGCGACGGCAACCGACCGGCGCGAGGGCTTCGCGATCGCTACGGGACTCATGGGGGATGGCGTCGAGGCGATCTACTTCCTCGATTTCCTGACCGGCGATCTGACGGCCGCAGTCATCTCCAGACACACCAGCAAGTTTACGGCGATCTACAAGCGGAATGTCCTGGAAGACTTCGGCGCCGATCCTTCCAAGAGCCCCCAGTTCCTTATGGTGACCGGCGAGGTAAACCTCATCCGCGGCGCCGCGACCCTCCGTCCGAGCGATGCGGCTCTCTACATCGCCGAACTCAATAGTGGCAAGGTGGCCGCTTACGCGATTCCCTGGGACAAGACGGCCCTTGCCTCGGGTCGACCGAGCGAAGGAACATTCATTCCGCTGGACCGCGTTCAATTCCGAACCACCGCGATCCGCCAGTAGCCAATTGGACGGGATGCACGCGATTTCCGCCATGTCTCCGCGATGCGTGTTATTCATTGCCGCCGTAGTCTCCGCGGCGGGATGCCGTCCGGCGTCTGACATTTCCTCCTCGATGGACGATTACGGCAAGCTGCCCGGACTAAGGGCTTCGGCTGATCCGCGCCTGCGGGAGGAACTGGCGCGGGTTGAAGAAACCGGAGGAACCCCGGAGGCGCTCCAAGAACCCCTTGTCGAGGAGGGCCAAAACGCGGCCGTCCTGCTGGAATCGATTTTCTCCTCGCGGAGATTGGCCGGACTGAAGGAACAGTCGGACGGACTGTTTCCGACGATTGGATTCGAGTTCAACCCTCTCCATTTCGAGAAGGTTTTGGCGTTCCGCGACGACCACGCCGAGTCCCTGGAACGGTGCCGCGAGGTCCTGTCGCGCGAGTCGCGCGGTTTTGGCATCGACCATACTCGGGGTTTCGGCAACGACCTGGACTTCGTCGATCGGGTCCGGCTCTGCGCGCGATTGGAGGCTTTCGACGCCGCCGACCAATTGCACGCTCGTAAAGACCTCGACGCCGCGATGGAAAACATAGAGCGAATGCTCCACTGGGCCGCCCTTCTGGCCGCGGAAAAAAATGTGTACACGCGGGGGGAGGCGGCGGCGATGCGAGAGGAAATCGCTTCGGTGATCGTCGAAACGGCGCACTCTCCCGACGCCGCCCCGCGACATACCGCGGAACTGGCGAAGCTGGTGTTGGACGCGTTGGAAGGGTGGACGCCGGACGCCCATGCTTGGATCGGTGACCGAGCGGCCGTCCTGCACTCGTATGAAGCGATCCGCGACGGGAAGATCACCCGGTTTCTTACCGTCGACGAGATCGACGCATTGGCCCGCGAGCGGAGCCTGTTCGATCTTTCGAAGGCGCTCGAGCGTTCGGTGGATTCCGATGAGTTGTTTTACTTGCAGGCGGCGCGGCGGCTCATCGACCTTTGTGGGCAACCGTATTTCAAGCGGCGCCGGGCCTTCGCGGAGATCGAGATGGAAGCGGAGCGTTTGCGCGGGGGCAAGGACTATCCGCTGGCGGCCATGCTGCTGTTTCTGAAGGATGTCGAGTCGGGACACCTTCTTCAAGCACATGACCGCGCCCTCTACGAGGCGCTTTACCTGGCCCTTTCACATGCCGCCGGGAAAACGAGCGACCGGTTCCGCGTCAGCCCCCTATCCGGCAAGCCGTACCGCGTCCGTCGTGACGGGGCCCTGGTGGTCGTGGATGGATTCGGCCCGGACGCGGACGGAACGTTTTCGGTGGAGGTCCCGGCGCAAGTGGACCAGACGATGAAGAAAGAGCGATTCTAGGGTGTCGGGTCCGATACTCGTCGAGAAACAGACCGATCTTGGCCAAGGGAATCTTCGTGGAGAACATGGGGGTAGGCTTTCGATACGTGAGAGGGGTGGGGGGAAGGTTGGGCTCGTTCGCCGGGGGTGGCGAACCGCTCGACCGGCGCGGGTCGATTGAGCGACATCGTCGATTACGTGAGTCGATTATGTGGCCGCCCTCGCCGAGCGTCCATCAATCTCGGCGAAGACGCGAAGGCGATTCAGCCGCCGGAGGATTCCCGGCGATCCCCTTGCTGTAGACGGTGACGACCCAGCCGAGGTCGACGAGATTTCCCTTCCCGTCCCGATAGAAGACCGGCTCGTAGGCTCCGAGATACCACGCGTCCGCGTCGGCCGTTCCGGCGACCGCGTCGCGCTCGACGCAAGCGATGTCAAGGGAATGATAGTCGCGGGATCGCTTCTCGAAATCGGTCCAGTCGCCCATTCGGATCTCGCGGAGACGCTGGTACGTGGCGATCACGGCATCGGGCTCTCGGACGAACGGGTTTCCGTATTTACGCTTGTGAATTTTCCTCGCCTCGACGAGCAAGGGATGTTCCAGGACCAGACCGGTGCGTTCTTCTCCTTCCAGGAAGTCCGGGCGCAGATCGGTCAGTTGGATGCGGGTTTCACCGGAAACCGCGTTGAATGCCAGGAGATCGTCCCAAACGACCGAGATCGCGAGCACGCCGATGACGCGTTCCTCGGCCACGATGGGGACGGAGAACGCGATCTTGTAGTCGGAGCGGGTTCCTTGGTATACGGCCGAAACGGTCGACGTCGTGATCGGCCTGATCCCGTCCGGAATCGCGTCATCGGGGTCGAAATCCCGCGATCCGCCGTGAAAGTACGAACGGAAGGCGAAGTTCCGTCCCGTCGTGTCTTTCTCCGGATTCCGGGCCAATTGCGTCCCGACGTCATCCATGATGAACCAGGAATCCGACTCGTCCGCGTCCAGCGAGGCCTGAGAAACGCGAGCGAGCCATTCCCCCAAGGCGTTCCATTCCGCCGAGCCGACTTCCTTGCCTTCGGCGGCGAGGACGAGCTGGTGCAATTCTTGATCCTCCGAGAGCAGCTCCAACTGGCGAAACCGCTGTTCGATGCGCGAACCGAGAAACTCCGCGACGAACGCGGCCGTTCCGCGAAGACTCGCCAGGGAAGTCTCCTCGGCAAGCGCCTCCGCCTCCTCGGCCTGGTTGCGCAGTAGGGTTTGCTCCGCCGCGTGGCGCTGGAGCAGGACCGAAGCCAACACCCCGGCGGCGGCGATTGACACCAACGCGGCCAGTCCGGCCAGGGTCCACGCCCTGTGGCGACGCGCGCTTCGGACGAACCTTTCCGCCGGCGGCTCGCGGTACGCCGAGACCGGCTCGTCCGCCATGAAACGTTCGATATCCTCCGTGAATTCGCTCAACGTCCGATACCGCGACGCCGGCCTGGGGGCCATCGCCTTCAAGCAAACCGCCTCCAGGGCGGGGGGGCACTCACGGCTGAGTTCGCGCGGTCGCGGAAAATCCCCCTCGCGGAGCCGCTCCTGCCAATTCGGCGGATTCTCGCGAATCGCGACCCGGCCCGTGATTATCTTGTAGAGCGTGGCGCCGAAGCTGTAGATATCCACTCCCGGACCGATCGGCTCGGAGCTGCCGGGAAGCTGTTCCGGAGACATGTATCCGATGGTACCGGCGCCGACGTCCGAATCGGACCGATTCACGCGATCGGGAAGCAACGTCTTCTCGCCGCTGGCCTTGGCCCTGGCGTCCCGCTCCACGAAAAGCGCTAGTCCCCAGTCGAGAACGAGAGTCTCGCCGTACTTTCCGATTATAATGTGGGCCGGCTTGATATCGCGGTGAAGAACGCCCCGGTTGTGGGCGTACGCGACCGTCTGGCACCCCGACACCAGGTGCCTCAGCAACCGGTGGAGGGCCATTCGCCTGGCGGAATGCCTCGCTCGACTGAAATCACGCGAATGGAACTCGGCGATGGCCGTATCCAAAGTGTCTCCATCGAGAAACCGCATCACGTAGAAGGGACGCCCATCCCACCCTTCGCCGACGCCGTAGACCGGAACCACTCCCGGATGATCCAGCCGGCCGGTCACTTCCGCCTCGATGTGGAATCGGCGGAGCAAGTCTTCGTCGTCTTGGAACTCCTCGTGGATGAATTTGACCGCCACCTTCCGGCCGAGCTGTTCGTCATAGGCCAGGAATACCTCGCCGAGCCCCCCCTGATCATGGAATTCGATCTCGGTGTAACGACTGGACGTGGCGACGGCCTGGCCGACCTTCTCCGACGGAAAGACGGTCGTCGGCGCTTCGTGCGGGTCGGCCGGCCCGCTCTCGGCGATGAAAGCCTCGTCGACGAAACGGGCAAGCTCTGGAAACCGGGCCGTATATTCCCCGCGCTCGCAAGACTCGCCCGACTTCCGCCGGTATTCCAGTTCGATGCAGACCAACTCGCGCAGCAGCTTTCCGCGCTCTTGGAGCGGGACTTTCTCCAAATAGCGTTCTATTTCCGGGTGCCGGCCTTGCCGCCAGGCGTTTTCGAAATCGTCGCAGATTCGGTCCACTACGGCGCCGATGGATGGTTCGTGGTGGGGGGATCGAAGTTTTTCCGTTGGGCTCGTCACGGCCGTCCTTCCTCCGATCGGCCGCGTGGCCGGTCGGAACTGATTGCATTGTATACGACCATGACTCGTTCTTGGACCACTACGAACTTCCCATCCCTTCAATCAGGTATTTACCACCCCCCGGATGTGGAGTATTCGCGCCCCACGCGCCGGTCTTCCCGGATCAAGAAGGCGGATCTTGCGGAGATTGCCGTTTCTCTTCCCGGCGATCGCCCGACGGCCCCAGACCGAGGCGGCTCCACGTTCGCCGAATCCGCTCCAGTTTTCTCTCCACGGTCCGCCGGGCACAATCGAGTCTTTCAGCGATTTCGGCCGGGGCGTAGCCCTCCAGCGTCCAGAGGGCGATCTGCCGGCTCTTCGGCTCCAGCAGCCCCAGCATTTCCCGGCAATTCTCAACGACCATGTTCGCCATTTCCGGAGTGGGACAGGTTCCGATCACCTGGCCGATACCGGCTTCTCTCTCCGCCTCCGGCTTCGTTCCCACGAAGACGGACTCTCCGCGGACGCGCCCGCCTCCCCGTTTCTCCGCGAACGCCTTGCGGCGGTAACCGGTGGCTTTTCTTGCCGTTATCGTAACGAGTAACTTCCAAAGCTCATTTTGATTCCGCAGACCGTCAAACTTGTGCCGCCTTATTCCGTCAACGAAGCTCATTAGGGCGCTTAGGGCGACATCTTCGTCGCTGACGGCGCGCTGGGCCATTCCCTCGAGCTTCCGGCCGGCAACCCGGACAAGGCTCTCGAAATAACGGTTCCACAGGGCTTCGACCGCCTCATCATTCCCCTCGGCGATTCTCGGCAGGAGGTCACCGACCTCTTCCGACTCTACCATCATTGGGCCTCGCTAAGTAAAACGAAATTTGACTGTTTTCTAATTATAACACAGCGCTCGCTTTTCACAAGCTGTTGGAGCGGGAAGTTGAAAAAAACGGCCCAAAAGGATAAAATGATTCGCATGAAAACGCTCAAAGCGGCGGTGTTGCCGTTTCGATCCCGTCAAGAAGAGCACCTAGTGAAAGGCGCCTGATGTTTTCTCGAACCGCCACCGTCGCTCTCGCCGTTTTCCTCATTCCGGCCGCGACGCTCCACGCGAACGTCACCCTGCAATTCGACACGTCGCTCGACACGAACGGGTTCTTCGCGCCGGGGTCGAATGCCCTGGCGACCCTCGAGGCGGCCGGCGATTTCTTTAGCGGCATTCTCCAGGATGACCTTTTGGCGATCGTTCCCAAGGCACGGAATTCCTGGGAAGCGATCGTTTCCCACCCCAGCACCGGCGAGGAATATCGTATCCCCAATCTCGTCGTCCCGGCGGATACGATTATTATTTACGTCGGATCGAGAGACATCGACGGCAACACGCTCGCCTATGGCGGGCCGGGAGGCTACTCCGCCAGCGGGTTCGCTTCCTGGTTCGAAATCGTGGAGCGACGCGGTGAAGGCCCCACGAAGGGGACCGACGCGGTCGATTTCGCGCCCTGGGGCGGCATGGTCTCGGTCGACGCCGGTAGCGTTTGGCATGACGACTATCTCACCTTGCCCTCCAGCGGCAAGAATGATCTCTACTCCACGCTGCTTCACGAAATCGGTCACGTCCTCGGCTTTGGATTGGCGGATTCGTGGACCAGGTTCGTCAGCGGGACGCGATTCACCGGCCCGGAAGCCGTCGCGGTGCATGGATCGGAGCCGTCGGTGACCTCGACCGGAACCCATTGGGCGAACTCGACGCAGAGCTATGTGTTTCCCACGGGAGCCAAGCAGGAAGCGGCGATGGATCCGGATTTGGCACAGGGGCGCAGAAAGGTCTTCACGTACCTGGACGTCGCCGCCCTCGCCGACATCGGTTGGCAAATCAGCGTCGGCCCATTCTTGCCGGGGGACTTGAACGGCGACGGGTACGTCGGCAGCGCAGACCTGGATCTCGTTCGCTCGCGATGGGGAGCGGCCGTCTCGCCCGGTCCGGCAAACGGAGATCCCTCGGGAGACGGCGTGGTGGGCAGCGCGGACTTGGACCTCGTGCGGGCGAATTGGGGTGCCGGCGTTCCACCCGCCGCCGCCGTTCCGGAACCCGCGACCGGCCTCATCCTGTTAGCGCTGAGCGGCTTTCTGGCCGTTCGCCCCAGGCGCTCGCCGCGCTAAACCAAGGCACCAAGTTTCCCACGCGCCCAGCGGCACAGCGTGGATCGCGGTGTTGGCGATTGAGGAACTCGAACTTGCTGCAAGCATTCCTCCGCCGAGGCAGATTCTCCTGTGCTCGTTCACAACACGAATTCCCCCGCCCAGATGCCGCGCGCCCCATCCCTCTCTTGCTTGCGAGGGGTGAAACTTTTATACTCCCCGCCATGGTTACGGATCTTTCACCACGAACCCCTTTTTCCCTGCCATGAACCTAGCCGACCATATCCGTTCGATTCCGGATTTTCCTAAACCTGGGATACTTTTTTATGACATAACCCCTCTTCTGGCAAATCCTGATGCCTTTCGGGAGGCGGTTCGGGGGATGGCGGAGCCGTTTCGGGGGGTGGGGGTTAGTTCGGTGGCGGCGGCCGAGGCGAGGGGCTTCATCTTTGGGGGGCCGATTGCGCTGGAGCTGGGGGTCCCCTTTATTCCGGTTCGAAAGCCGGGGAAGCTCCCCTACGACGTCGTTTCCCACACCTACGCCCTCGAATACGGCACCGATACGCTTGAAATGCACATCGATGCGGTTCGGCTGGGTGACAACGTCTTGATCGTGGACGATCTCCTGGCGACCGGGGGCACGGTAGAGGCCTGTTGCCAAATGATCGAGAAGGCGGGCGGAAACATTGCCGGCTGCACCTTCCTGATCGAACTCGATTTTCTCAAAGGGGCCGCGAAACTCCAGAAATACAAGATCGCCGGCCTGCTTCACTACGACAAATAGGCCCCGAACGCCGCATGAACGACCCTCCCATCCCCGCCACCCCGGGCCGTCGCGGCGCGATCGGGGTTGTCCTCCGCGCGGGGCGGTTCTTGGTCGTGGAGCGGTCCCGGACGGTGGTCGCTCCAGGAAAGCTCTGCTTCCCCGGAGGTGGCATTGAGCCTGGGGAAACGCCTGAAGAGGCGCTCGTTCGCGAGTTCTTCGAGGAATTGGGCACCGCCGTCCGGCCCGTCCGGTTCCTCTGGGAGAACACTACCCCCTGGCAGGTACATCTTAGTTGGTGGCTGGCCGAGTTGACCGAAGACGCGGAGATGAATCCCAATCCGGCGGAAGTCGCGGCGGTTCACTGGATGACGATCGCGGAACTGGAATCGGCCGATGCGTTCCTGGAAAGCAATCGACCCTTTCTTGGGCGACTCGGGGCACTTGCGGCCCGGATGCACGGGGAACCGATGCCATAGGTTGGAATCCGACGGCGCGACCAGGTCGTTCGTCGGTACCGGCGGCGCAGCGTCTTTCGTTGACATAGGCCGTCCGACCCCCTACAATCCGGTCATGCGTACGTCACTGGAGGAGGATCGAGGAACATGATCAAAGACAAGGCTTGTATCGTAACGGGAGGAGCCAGCGGAATCGGCAGGGCCATCGCGGAGTCGTTCGCCAAGGACGGTGCCAGGGTCGTCGTTGTCGACATCGACGCGGACAAACTGCACGGCGTGGCGGAGCGAATCGGCGCCGCGCCCTTCCAAGCCGATCTCAGCCGGAGGGAAGACTGCAAGTCGGCCGTCGATTTCGCCCTGAAGACGTTTTCCGTGGTCGACGTCCTCGTGAACGTCGCCGGAATTCAGACCGTCTCCCCTATCGAAGAGTTCCCCGAGGATAAGTGGGATTTCATGATCCGCCTCATGCTGACCGCCCCGTTCCTTTTGACGAAGTATGCCTGGCCCTCCATGAAGGCCAGACGCTGGGGCAGGGTGATCAATATCAACTCCATCCACGGGCTCGTGGCGTCGGAATTCAAATGCGCCTACGTCTCGGCGAAACACGGCCTGGCCGGACTGACCAAGACGGCCGCCCTGGAGGGAGGTCCCTACGGAATCACCGTCAATTCCATCTGCCCAGCCTATGTCAGAACCCCCCTCGTGGACAACCAGATCGCCGACCAGGCGAAAACCCACGGGATTTCCGAAGAAGAAGTGGTCAAGACGATCATGCTCCAGAAGGCGGCCGTCAAGCGGTTGATCGAACCGGAGACCATCGCCCAAGTCACCACGTTTCTCTGTTCCGATGCCGGTGGCCATATCACGGGGTCCACGCTGACGATCGACGGCGGCTGGACGGCCGGCTGAAATTCCATCCCCAAAGCGGCACCAACGACGGAAAACAACAAAGAGTGGCACATGCTGGGAATCGTCACCGGCCTCGTATTGCTGATGTTTCTCGCGTACCGGGGATACTCCATCATCTGGGTCGCCCCCCTGGCTGCCCTGGTTGTCGCCCTGACGGGAGAACTCCCGCTGCTGGAAGCATATCGCGATACCTATATGGGCGGGTTCGTCGCCTTTACGAAAACCTGGTTTCCCGTCTTCATGCTTGGTGCGATCTTCGGCCACCTCATGGAATACACGGGCTCGGCCCGCTCGATCGCCGGTTGGCTGACCGGCATCCTCGGCGCGAAACGGGCCATCCTCGGCGTGATTCTCGGCTGTGCCGTTCTTACCTACGGCGGCATCAGCCTGTTCGTCGTCGTCTTCGCCATGTACCCTCTGGCTTTGGCTCTGTTCCGCAACGCGAACCTCTCGAGAAAGCTCATCCCCGGTTGCATCGCCCTGGGCTCGTTCACGTTCACCATGACCGCGCTGCCGGGAACCCCTCAAATACAGAACCTCATTCCAATGCAGTATTTCAAGACCACGCCGACCGCCGCGCCCATGATGGGCCTGACCGCCGCCGGCTTCATGTTCGGCTTGGGGTACGCCTACATGGCGTGGAGAGAGCGGCGATTGACGGCCCGGGGAGAAGTCTTCGTCGAACCGGAGAAGTCGAGGGAGGAATCGGAAGCATCGCGCGGCGAATTGCCCAATCCGCTCGTGTCCGCTCTTCCACTTCTGTGCGTGGTCCTTACCCTCAATCTCTTCAAATGGGATATCGTCGTCGCCCTCCTCTCGGGAATCGCCCTGGCGATGCTCGCCAACCTCCGAAGGTATCGCGGCTTCACCAAAACCATCAACACCGGAGCGAAGGATTCCGTCCTGGCCATCATCAACACCAGCGCCGCGGTCGGTTTCGGCTCGGTGGTCCGGGCGGTGCCGGGTTTCCAAACCTTAACGCATTGGGTCATGGGAATCCAAGGGTCCCCCCTGATCTCGGAAGCAGTGGCCGTCAACGTCCTCGCCGGAGCGACGGGCTCCGCGTCCGGCGGCATGGGCATCGCCCTGGAAGCATTGGGAGACAAATACTACCAAATGGCCCTGGAGACCGGAATCAGCCCGGAAGCCTTTCACAGAATCGCCTCTCTTGCCTCCGGCGGCCTGGATACCCTTCCCCACAACGGCGCAGTCCTTACACTATTGATCGTGACGGGATTGACGCACAAGGAGTCGTACGTTGACATTTTCGTGACGTCGTTGCTGTTGCCCGTGTTGTCATCCATTCCGGCCATCCTCCTGGCGAACCTGGGAGTGTATTAGGGCTGGACACTGAAGTTGGTCACTGAGACAAGGTAGAATCTCGCGTTTTATTGATAAATACTCTCGACGAGTAAGAGAAAATGGAGGGATTGTGAAACAAGCCGTCATCATTAGCGCCGCAAGAACCCCGGTGGGGACGTTCGGAGGCGTCTTCAAGGACCTAAGTGCCGTAGAATTGGGGACGATCGCCGTCCGAGAAGCCCTGGCGCGCGTACGGCTGGATCCCGCGCTGGTCGACGAAGTCATCTTTGGGAATGTCCTCCAGGCGGGACTAGGGCAAAACGTCGCTCGGCAAGTGGCCATCGGCGCGGGAATTCCGCAATCGGTCTGCTCCTACACCGTCAACAAGGTTTGCGGTTCGGGCCTCAAGGCCGTCACCCTCGCCGCCCAGGCGATTCGCGCGGGCGATGGGGAGGTCTTCGTCGTGGGGGGAACGGAGAACATGAGCCGCGCGCCGTACCTGCTTTCCAGCCACCGGTGGGGTGAGCGGATGGGGGACGGCCAGGTAATCGACTACATGGTCCTCGACGGCCTGACGGACATTTTCAGCCGCCGGCACATGGGCGTTACCGCGGAGAACATCGCCGAACGATACGGCTTCACCAGGGAAGAACAAGATGAATTCGCCTGCCGCAGCCAGCGAAAGGCCGAGGAAGCCATCAAGAGCGGGCGGTTCAAGGACGAAATCGTCCCGGTCCCCGTCCCTCAGAGAAAGGGAGACCCCGTCGTTGTGGATATCGACGAGCATCCGCGTTTCGGCACCAACCAGGAGGCCCTGGCCAGGTTGCGGCCGGCCTTCAAGGAGGGGGGGACCGTCACCGCGGGAAATGCTTCCGGCATTAACGACGGCGCCGCCGCGCTGGTAGTGATGAGCCAGGATAAGGCGAGAGAGCTTGGACTGGAGCCGATGGCCGAAATCGCCGGTTATGCGTCCGCCGCGGTCGATCCGAGCATCATGGGAACCGGACCGATCCCGGCGTCCCGAAAGGCGCTCGAAAAGGTGGCCATGCGCATCGAAGAGATCGACCTCATCGAAGCCAACGAGGCGTTTGCCGCCCAGGCCCTCGCCGTCGCCAAGGACCTGGACTTCGACATGGGCAAGGTCAACGTCAACGGCGGAGCGATCGCGCTGGGCCACCCGATCGGCGCCTCGGGCGCTAGAATTCTCGTGACGCTTCTGTACGAAATGGAAAAACGCGGCGTAGCGAAGGGGCTTGCCACGCTCTGTATCGGCGGCGGGCAGGGTATCGCCATGGTCGTTAAGAGGTGAGAAGGACACCAAGAACCATGAACAAACTGATTACACTGGAAGAGGCCGCCGGCAAGGTCGACAGCGGCATGACCGTCATGATCGGCGGCTTCCTGGGGTGCGGCAATCCGCACCGCATCATCGACAAACTGGTGGAGAGGGGCGTCAGGGACCTGACCCTCATCTGCAACGATACCGGGTTTCCCGAAATCGGCGTCGGAAAACTCGTGGTCAATAAGCAGTTTAAGAAGGTGATCGTCTCGCACATCGGAACCAATCCGGAAACGGGCCGCCAGATGCACGACGGAGAACTCGACGTGGTCCTCGTGCCGCAAGGTACCCTGGCCGAGCAGATACGAGCCGCGGGAGCCGGGTTGGGGGGAATTCTGACCCCGACGGGACTGGGAACGGTCGCGGAGGAAGGTAAACGGCTGATTGAAGTGGACGGCGCCACGTATCTTCTGGAGAAGCCCCTGCGCGCCGATGTGGCCCTGATTGCCGGACAGACGGCCGATCTCTACGGCAACATCGTCTACTACGGCGCGACGAGAAACTTCAACCACATCATGGCCACCGCCGCCGACGTGGTCATCCTCGAAGCCGAAGAGGTGGTCGAGGTGGGCCGGATCGACCCAAATCACGTCGTCACGCCCGGCATCTTCGTAACCCATATCGTAAGTGGAGGTGCATCATAATGGAGAAGCACGAAGTCAAGGCATTCATCGCCAGGCGGGTCGCGAGGGAACTCAAGGACGGCGACGTGGTCAATTTGGGAATCGGGCTGCCCACGCTGGTCGCCGGATTCGTTCCCCGGGGCGTTCTGATTTTCTTCCAGTCCGAAAACGGATTCATCGGGGTCGGGCCGCCCCCGGCACCGGGTGCCGAGGACCCTAGAATCGTCAACGCCGGCGGGCAGTGCGTCACCATCCTGCCGGGCGGCGCGTTTTTCGATTCCGCCACCTCTTTCGGTATCATCCGCGGAGGGCACGTCGACGCGACCGTCCTGGGGGCGCTCCAAGTCGATGAACAGGGCAATCTCGCAAGCTGGATGATTCCCGGAAAAATGGTCCCCGGAATGGGGGGCGCCATGGACCTTGTCACCGGAGCCAAGAAGGTAATCATCGCCATGGAGCATACCGCCAAGGGAGAACCGAAGATTCTCAAACGCTGCGTCTATCCCTTGACCGCCGCGCGCCAAGTCGACTACATCGTCACGGAGATGGGCTTCATGGAAGTGACCGCCGCCGGCATCGTATTAAAGGAAATCAATCCCGAATTCAGCGTGGACGAGGTCCAAGCCGCGACCGAGGCCGGGCTGATTATCCCGGAAGACCTGAAACGGATGGAGTCGGGGCAATGAATATCCAAGACATCCGCACCATCGGCATTGGGGGGGCGGGAACCATGGGTTCCGGCATCGCCCAACTCTTCGCCGCAAGCGGTTACCGGGTCCGCATAGTCGATATCGACGAGGTCCGTCTCGAGCGATCGAAGCAACTGGTGGCGCTCTACAACGACAGCCTTCTGACCAACGGCCTGATGACGCGGCACGAGGCCGACCAGGCCGCCGGTCGCATCTCCTACCATGTCGGCATCGAGGTCCTTCGCGACGCCGAACTGATTATGGAATCCGTCGTCGAGAAACTCGATGTCAAACAGAGTTTCTGGCGGGAGGTGGAGATCGTCGCGCGTCCCGAGGCGATTCTCGCGACGAACACGTCGGGGCTCAGCATCAATCAAATCGGCGAGAGAATGCGGAACAAAGCCCGTTTCCTCGGGATGCACTTCTGGAACCCGCCCCACATCATCCCGCTGGTCGAGTTGACTTTAGGGGAGGAAACGGAAGAAGCCGCCGTCGATGTCTTGAGGGACCTGTCGACCGCCGTCGGCAAGAAGCCGGTCGTGGTGCGAAAAGACGCGCCCGGATTCATCGGCAACCGCCTCCAGTTCGCCGTCCTCCGCGAAGCTCTCCATATCGTCGCCCAAGGGATCGCGCTTCCCGAGGACGTGGATCGCGCGATGAAATACGGTCCCGGCTTCCGCTATCCCATCCTCGGCCCTCTCGAGACCGCGGACTTGGGAGGACTGGACGTCTTTTCCTCGATTGCCTCCTATCTTTTCCGTTCCCTGAGCGACATGAAGGAGTCACCGGAAATCCTGACGGATATGGTCAAGGCGGAACACATGGGTGTCAAGTCGGGGCGAGGATTCTACGACTATTCGGGAGGGAAGGACGTAAAAGCTATCCGGCGAAGGGACGAAATGCTCCTGAAGATGCTCGCGCATATCTATTCGCGCCAGACGGACCCATTGGACGGCCCGCCCCGCAAAGACACGTGAATGACCAACCCGAAACCAGTCAGGTCTCCTGCCCGACGAAAACGGTGACGCCGACCGGCGGGCGGACGGTGCTCACCCGCTTTCGCCGGATCGGCGTCAATCTGACCGAGGCTCTATCGCCTCATTCCTCGAATTTCCAGGAGTAGACGTCCGCCTCTTTGAGGACGAACCGCATCCGGATCGGCTTTCCGGCGAGGGCGGAGACGTCGGTGTTCCCTTTCCACGAGACCGTCCGATCCAGCGTATCCCCATAGAGCGGATCGGCGTCCGCCAGCGCGAACCCCTCAAGCGGTTCCCCCTCGGCCGTTTGGAGTTCCACTTGAACCAGACCCGCCGCGGAGGTGGCCATGTTCAGGGAGAGGCGCTTGCCGGCGAAGGTAAACGGCTTCGTGAGGAGTTCCCCTCCGTCATGGTCGGCGTGGGCCGAGACGAAGCCGTCGATCCGCAACGTGAACCGCCGCAGCCTGGACCAATCCTCCGTGAAATAGGCCTCCGTCGAATAGAGGGACAGCTCGCGCGGCATGTCGTCTTCGGTGGGGCCGGTTTCCACGACGTGCCAGGCGATGTAGTTGTCGCCGTACGACCAGTTGTAGCGGGTGCGCAGCCCCGGCGGCAGGAACGGCTCCTTCGGACGCTGGAAGTTGATCCCGTCGCGGCTGGTGATGAGTACCGTGTCGGTGACGGCGGTTCCGTAGCGGCGGCTGACGGCGACCCGCTCCTTGCGGAGTTCCGGCTCCGGCAGCTCATAGGTCGAAGCGGTCAACCCCCGGTCGCAATACCGTGCCGGGAAGCCGATGAGGATGTGCGGGGCGCGGTAGTACGGCTTGATCTGGTTGACGTAAAACGCCTCCTGGGGTGTCGGGCCATCGCCGCGAGGGAACTGGATCGGTCCGATCCGCGTCCAATTGACGAAATCGTCCGAAACGGCCTTCTCGATGTGCCGGACGCCCTCGATGAAGACGCGATAATAGAGCACGTATTGCCCTTCCTGCTCGCAATAGTAGGCGATATTCTGCGTGTCGAATGCGCCCTGCGTATAGACCGCGCCGTCCTTCATCGGTGTCCAATTGATTCCATCCGGCGATTGGAAGGCCCATAACCCGCGATCCTTCTTTCCGGCGTGTTTGACTCCGATCGCCTTGTATTTCCCTTCCGGCGTCGCCTCGGGATTCAGGTCGATGAAGGGGGAGAAGTCGTGGCATTCGCTGTCCGCGATGCGGTCCAGGGTGATGTTGTTCTCCTTCGACCCCTCGAATTCGTAGAGCCCCAGATTCGGCCGCGTCCAATGGACTCCGTCGGCGCTCTCCGCGTAGCCGATCACCAGCGGATGCTCCTTTGCCCCCTTCACCCGCCCCGGGTGATTCCACGACTTGTAATACATCCGGTACTTGTCGCCGTCCTGAAAGACGGTGGTGTAGCCGCAGCCGCTCCCCTCCCACGGTTTGTCCCATTTGATCGAGACTTCCTTGCGGACCGGCTGGTGGACCTTGAGCGTGACGTTTTCCATCGAGTCGACGAGCGCGTCATCGATGAACAATTCCCGGCGCGAGCCGACGTCGATCGGGTCGGCGAGCGTCGTGCCGCACGCGATGAGGCAAAGTGCTAGAGAACAAAAGATGTGGCGAGGGCGCATGGCAGGCTCCGTAGATGGATGTGTCTTAAGTGGAACGTTTTCTCGAGAAATGGCTAAACTTACGGGATATCGAAGTCGTACGTATCTTCATTCGACGTGACTTCGCATGTCAGTGGAGAGTCCGGCGAGTCGTAAACGGGAGGACCAATGCTTCCAATGGCCCCTTCCGTGGACATGACCCCGCTCCCCGTATCGGCGCCGGTGCGGCCGATGATGCGAATCTCAATCCGGTGCGTTCCCACCGGGACCCCGCCGCGGGCGTCGATCTTGTATTCTCCGGCGACGATATTCCCCACGCTGGCGGGACCTTTGGTCTGTCCGGTCGGGATGAACCGGACCTCTCCGTCGGCGACCGGCCGGCCTCGCCACATCACCTTTCCATGGACGGGAACGACGTCCGGCCCGCCGCTGCCGCAACCGGCGACGGCGAGGCTCAAAACCGCGACCGCAAGCATGAAGATTCGCATGAAACGCCTCCTTGTGAATGTTGCGCCGGGACTGATCAGTACCAGCTTCCCTCCACGACCTCGCCGCCGGCGCGCGTGGTCAAAAACTCGAGGACTTTCTGGTCGATGTTCTGCGACAGGAAATCGGCATGGCCGTCGCCGAACAGAAAGACGGCTCCGTCCGGATGCCGGCTTTGGATGGCCGACTTGAAGTAGTCCGTCCCGCTGTTGATGCCGTAGCCGCTGGTAATGACGTTCTCCGACGCCCAGAACTTGCCCATGAAACACCTTTGTCCGGGGCAATACTGGGAAACGCGGGTCTTGTGAAGGTCGTTGTCGTTGCGGACGTATTCGCTGACGATCACGGTCTGGGAAAGTCCATCGCTGACGTCGCGGATTTTATGGGCCTCGCCGACGTGCATGACGCCGGTGTCGGTTCCCGCCGGTCCGCGCCCGTAGGCGACCCGCAGGTGCGTGCCGATGGCGGAATAGTTCGTCTCGGCCGTATCCTCCTCGGCAGTGTATCCGTGGCCGCCGACGATGTCGATGCAGCAGGACAACAGCTCATGGTCCGGGGCGCTGGGACAGTGATAAAGCGGAATAAAGGTCCGCGTCGCGTGGGCGGTGGCGGTTACGATGTATCCGACCTCGAAGTTGCAGGTCGCCAGGGCCTGCGTCCTTTCCATGAACGGCAGGATGAGGGCGGACCAACTCCAATTCGTCCCGGTCCCTCCGGCGCCGGGCGGAAACGAATCGTGCGAGAGTATATAGTTGTGCAGCCCGACCCCGATGTTCTTGTTGTTGTTCGTGCAGTGCATCCGCCGCGCCGCCTCGCGCGCGGCCTGCACCGCCGGAAGCAACAGCGCGATCAAGATTCCGATGATGGCAATCACCACCAGAAGTTCGACAAGGGTAAAACCGGTTCGTTTTCTCATGGCTCGACCTCACTTTCGTTGGAGCCCGACTGTTTTCGAAAAACCGTTTTCTGATCGAGGAGTCCGAGGCTTCGCCCCTCCGTTCCGGCCGGTAAGGCGAAGCCTCGAATCTCCCGGTTCCGTCAGCGACTCGGGCGACGGCGCGCGCCGCAGCCGGCCAGGACCAAAGCCAGAAGCAAGGCCGCGCTCGCCGGTTCGGGAACGGCGGCACTTGCCGTCGCGCCCCAGTTGGCACGGACGATATCCAAATCGGCGCTGCCGACGATTCCGTCGCCGGAGGGATCGCCGCAGGGAAGACAACCGGCGTCGACCGTCGCTCCCCAGTTTGCGCGGACGATATCCAGATCGGCACTGCCGACCATTCCGTCCCCGTT
>CAZFQG010000039.1:0-38019 GCA_964520785.1 uncultured Planctomycetaceae bacterium
CGCACGCCGAAAGGGTATACCAGATTGAATATGGCCGCCGTGACGGTAGGAGATACGGTTCTATTTGCCGGAGGCGAACTCGATTTTGGCGGCTACAGCGTCGTCGACATCTATACCCCGGCCGCTTCCGCCGTTCCCGAACCGTCGGTATGGCTGGCCGTTGCGTGTCTGTTCGGCGCGTGCGGGCTGTGGCGGCGCCGGTAGTGCAAAGCAGGTTGCCCGACCCATTGCAGGTGGCACGGCCCTGAGGTACGAAGGGCGTGGCTGAGGTGGGAAAGGTTGTCCACTACCTACCACGCCCATCGCCGGAGGCTCTGGGACGTGCCACCTAGGCAAGGCCTCGGCGAACGCCCCTCACATGCACACCCCAGTCCCAAGACCCCTCCCCCGTGTTGCCAAACGGACGCCCTTTGGTATAATCGCGGCTTGCCGGGCTATGCCGCCCAGGCCAGAAACGACGGAGCCCGATATGAACGATACCAAGACGACGTTTGCCCTGTTCTTTGGAAACCGGGGATTCTTCCCCGCGGACCTGATGGATGCCGCGCGGGAGGAGCTGCCGCGCGTGCTCAAAGCGCTGGGCCACGACAGCCTGATGCTCGACCGCGACGCGACGCGGAACGGGGCCGTCGAGACGACCGCGGAAGGCGAGGTCTATGCCCGGTTTCTCCATGAAAACAAGGGTAAATTCGGCGGAGTTATCCTGTGTCTGCCGAACTTCGGGGACGAGACGGGCGGAATTGCGGCGCTACGGGATTGCGGCGTGCCGATCCTCATCCACGCGTATCCGGACGAGATGGATAAGATGGCCCCGGCGCGGCGGCGCGACGCGTTCTGCGGCAAGTTCTCGATGATGGACGTGTTCTTCCAGTACGGCCTGAAGTTTACGGCAATCAAGCCGCATACCGTTGCCCCTTCCAGCCCGCGGTTCGCGGAGAACATCCGCTATTTCGACGGCGTCTGCCGGGTGACCAACGGGCTGCGGAAGATGGTCGTCGGGGCCATCGGCGCGCGGACAACGGCGTTCAAGACGGTCCGCATCGACGAGGTGGCGTTGCAGCGGTGCGGGATCACGATGGAGACGCTGGACCTGAGCGACGTGTTCAAGCGGATGGAAAGCGTGGCGAAGGACGGCACCTACGATGCGAAGAAGGCGGCGCTCGAGGCGTGCGGGTCGTGGAGCGGCGTACCGGATGAAGCGGCGGACAAGCTGATCCGCCTGGGCGTGACGCTCGACGATATCATCGACGAGTACCGGATGGACGCCATCGCGCTGCGGTGCTGGGTCGAGATGCAGAAGCACCTGGGCATCTCGCCGTGCGTGCTGCTCGGAGAACTCAACGACCGCGGCATTCCGGCAGCCTGTGAAGTGGATGCCGGCAATGCGGTGGCGATGTACGCCCTCTCTCTGGCGTCCTATGCGCCCGCGACCTGTCTCGACTGGAACAACAACTACGGCGATGACGACGACAAGTGCATCCTATTTCATTGCGGGCCGGTCCCGCCGAGCATGATGGCCGGCGAAGGCCGCGTCTCGGACCACGCGATCCTGGCCAACGCCGTCGGGGAAGGCCGGAGCTACGGCTGCAACCAGGGCCGGATCGCACCGACGCCCTTCACGTTCGGCAGCATGATGACCTTGGGCGGCCGGCCCCGGTTCTACCTCGGTACCGGTGAGTTCACCGACGACCCGATCCCCGCCGACTTCTTCGGGTGCGCCGGCGTGGCGCACATTGGCGGACTCCAGGACGTATTGCTCCACGTGGGCAAGCAGGGCTACCGCCATCATGTGAGCGCCACCCGCGGCGACGTGGTCGCCCCGGTCCGCGAGGCCCTGACGAACTACCTCGGGCTGGAGGTTTCGGTGCCGGGGGAGTAGCGCGTGCGGCCGTATTTCAGGTGGCACGCCCCAGAGCCTCCGGCGATGGGCGTGGTAGGTACTGGACAAGTGTTTCGCACCTCAGCCACGCCCTTCGTACCTCAGGGACGTGCCACCTGACCGATCACAAAGACACCCTTTACCCACGGCGTGATTCCATGAGATTCATCAACCCCGACAATGGCGTACCCTTTTTCTCAAAACGGCGCCGCCGCTTCGACACGGACAAATGCCCCCACGAACTCACTTTCTCATGCTACCAGGGGTACCGATTCCTGGAACGCGACCGTGTCCGCCGTTGGCTGGTCGACGCGATTGAAGATGTGCGCCCAAACTGGCCCGTTGATTTGTGGGCGTACGTATTCATGCCGGAGCACGTCCATATCCTCGTGGCGCCGAGAGAGCCGGGCGTCGAAGTCGGACGGTTCATCGGCTCGATCAAGGAGAAGACGGCTCGTCGCGCCGTTTCCTGGTTGGAGACTAACGCCCCATCATGGATCAGGCGGATTACGGTCTGGGAGGGAAATCGCGAGCGGCGCCGTTTCTGGCAACCCGGAGGCGGTTACGATCGGAATGTCCGCAATGAGACGGCACTGGTTTCCATGATCGAGTACATTCACGCCAATCCAGTTCGACGCGGGCTGGTGCGGAGTCCGGAGGACTGGGAATGGTCGAGTGCGGGCTGGTACGCGGGAGGGCGTGATGTTCCGTTGGCAATGGACGAAACGTTACCATTTTTGACGGAGTAGGCTGGTTGTACGATTCGTTTCAGGTGGCACGTCCCTGAGGTACGAAGGGCGTGGCTGAGGTGGGGAAGCTTGTTCAGTACGTACCACGCCCATCGCCTGCGGCTCTGGGACGTGCCACCTGACCGAAGGGCGTGGCTGAGGTGGGAGGACTTGTCCAGTTCCTACCACGCCCATCGCCTGCGGCTCTGGGACGTGCCACCTATGAGTAATCCCCAATCCCAAGACCCCCTACTCGTCCTTCACCTGCACCTTCAGTTCGTCCGAATTGGCCTTGAGTTCCGGGGCGTACATGGCGGAGGCTCTTGTCGGAAGGGCGCTGAGCTTGCCGGGAATTTCCGCCCGCATGCGGTAGGTGACGCTGTGCTTGCCGCGCGGCAGGCGCTGGACGAAGAAGACGACGCGGTTGTCGCGGAATTCGACGTAGGCGCCCAGTTCGTTGCCGTTGTAGCCGCTGCGGACTTCGACCGTTTCGAACCCGGACGGCTTCATGTCCTCGAAGATGAGGTACTCGTAATCGTTCTTGCTGTCGATTTCGAGTTCCACCTCGACCAGATCGCCGCTCTGGAGGAGACCCTCATTCAGGACCTCGGTCCGTTCGTACTTCGTGCCCCGCTGGGCGACGGCCTGGCCGCGGGCGCCGGGCGCGAACTGCTTCTTTTCGACCGCGGTCAGCTTGTAGTACTTCCGGTTGACCTTGATCTCCAGGCCGGCTTTGGTGATGAAGTCCTCCAGCGTGAAATTGGTGAGATAGCCGTTGTAGTAGAGCGGCCCGGTCCCTTCCTTGCGGAGCTGAACCGCGTGCTTCCCGGCGGCCAGGGCCTCCCCCTTCACCTCGAAGCGGCCGTCGAACGTGAAGACGTTGTCCGGAGCGATCTTGACCGTCTTCCGGACGACGCCGTCGAGCAGAACCTGAACCGTCATGTCCGGCTTGTCCTCGCCGCTGGCGCGGAGGTAGTCGGCCAGCGCCTCGATGCAGACGGCCGTATCGCGGGTGGAGTTCCAGTAGGTGGCGTGCTTGCGGTTATTCAGTAAATACTTCACCAGTCGCGAAGCGACCGGGTTTTCAGGATCGGTCGCCGAAAGGAGCTTCAGGTAGTAGGCCTGGGCCTCATACTCGCTGCCGTACCAGTACCACCAGATGTCATCCGGCAGCCGCAGCCACGCCGTCTGGTTTTCGTCGTCCTGCTCCAGGTACTGGCCGATGTTTTGCATGATCATCGCCAACTGCTCGCGCTGGCCCAGCTTGTGCAAGGCCAGCCCGAACATCGCCTTCGCGTAGACCGCCAGTTCGTTGCGGTCTTCGTAGAGGAACGCCTGCATCTGGGCGTTCTTCTTGCCGGCGTCGACGAGGACCATGAACACCAGCGCGTCGAGGTTGTCCGCGTGGGATTTCCATTTCATCTCCTTCGGCCGTTCCTTGAGCCGGCCGTTCTCAAGCGATTGGACCTGTTCCGCCTGATACTGCTCCAGCCACGAGACACCCCGCTCGAGCATGTCCCCGGGGAGGGCCACGTCGTTCGCCTGGGCGATTTGCAGCCCGTGGACGACCGTCGCCGTCGTATGCGGATACGACTTCTCGCCCCAGCCGGAGAACCAGCCCCAGCCGCCGTCGGAGACCTGCATATCGGCCAGCCGGTCGACGCCGGTCCTTACCATCGCTCGGACCTCCTCTTCATCGAAGACGGGGTTCCGCGCGTAGCGGCGCCAGTCTTCAGCCCGCTCCCGGGCATCGCCCAGTTCCTGGGGATTCAAGTGCGTCCGTTTCTCCCGGACGGCTTCCAGATCGACCCCGGCGTCGATGAGAATCTTTTGCGTGATGACCGTCGGCAGGAACCGGTTGAGCGTCTGTTCGGTGCAGCCGTAGGGATAGCTCACCAGGTACGGCAGCGCGTCGACCATCGCTCCGGCGAGCGTGGGCGAATACTGCACCTCCAGAAGCGTCTGCTCCGACCGGCGCTGCTCCGGCACCGTCACCTCGAATTCGCCCAGTTCCTCGCCCGGGCGGATCACGCCGGAGTACGAATCGGTCTTGAGCATTCCGTGCAGATAGGCGGGGAACGTCTGCTCCATCGCGTCGGAGTCCTCGTCGGTGAGGGCCTTCATGAGTACCTTGGCCTCTCCCTCGGTGACGACTTCGACCCACCAGTCGACGCGGGTCTCGCCGCCGGCCGGAATCTCCACCGATTTCGTCGGCTCATCCATCAGCCGCAACACGGCCGGATCGGTCTCGACGGAGACCTTCGCCGTCTTGGCCGACTTCAGGTAATTGTGGACCACGGCGGAGAGGACGATTTGATCCGTCTGCACGAAGAACCGCGGGGCCTGCAAGCGCAGAATGAAGTCCTTCCGCGTGATGACGTCGGTGGCGCCTTGTCCGACGCGGGTGCCGCCCCCCATCGCCCAGACTTTGATCCGCCACGTCGTCAGGTTTTCGGGCATGTCGAGCTTGACCAGGGCCGTGCCGTCGGCGTCCGTCTCCAGTGCTCCGACCCAGAGGGCCGTGTCGGCGAATTCCGTCCGGATCGCCGGCTCGACGAGAGCCCCCTCGGCGCCCATCCCGGGCCCTCCCTTGGCCTGCTCGGCCAGCATCGCCGGAGCTTCCGTCGCGGCGTCCATGGCCATTCCCGGCGCGGCGGCGGGGGCCGGCATCGCTCCTTTCGCCCCCATCGCCATCCCGAATGCCATTCCATCGGCCTCGGCCTTGCGGTTGGTACTCCTCAGGCCGGGGCCCCTCCGCACGGCGCTCCCCATGCCTCCGATCCCGGGCATCATGCCTCCCGGCACGCCCTCCTGGCGTTCCATCGCGGCGTTTTCTCCGCCGAAGACCCCCAGATCGTTCATGCCGAGGGCGTCCGGCGGGACGATGTTCCCGGAGACCTCGCTGGCGCTGTCGACCGTAATGGGTTGGTGGTGGCGCCGCCACTTCCAGAAGAACTCCTTGATGTCCTGCGTATTCGCCCCGCCTGAAATGTACTCCAGCGCCTTGTCGTAGATCGTCACTACGGTGGAACCGACGAACGGCTTGCCTTCAAGGTCGGTCAGCTTCAGCTTGACCGTCGCCGCTTCGCCCGGCTTATAGGTCTCGGCCGATGGTGCGACCTCCACGTTGACGATCCGTTTTTCCGGTGGCACGACGATCTCCTTCGTCTGGGTATGCACCCTTCCGCCGGAGACGGTCACCGCTTCAACGAAAAAGTTCGGCATGTCCTTCTTCACGACGGTGAACTCGCGCATCGTGCTCTTGCCGTCGAGCTGGAGGACCTGCGGCTTCAGATAGACGCCGTTCGTCGGACGGAGGAAATACAGTACCGTGCTCCCTGCGCGGTCGGTATTGATTTCCAGCCGGACGTTCTCCCCCGGGGCGTACTCGGCCTTCTCCGGAATGAGTTCCAGGTCGTTGAACCGAAACGCCGATCCGTCGAAGTTCCCGCCATGGACCGTGAAGACATACCCCCCCTCCATCGTCCGCTTCTCGGCATCCTCGAGGGTGTAGGAGAGCCGGTACTGGCCCGTCTTACCCGCCTTGAGCTTCCATTCGGCCGACCCCTCCTCGTTCGTGGCGACCGCCTCGGTTAGGACGGGCGTCTCCTTCACTTGGCCGTCTTCATACGAGACGGCGTAAAGAACCGCCTCGCCGGAGCCCTTCACCGGTTTCCCGTCGGGCGTCCTCGCCTGGAACGACGCCTCGATGGTGTCTCCGACACGGTAGAAGCCCCGGCGCAGCCAGACGTAGACGCGGAACGGATCGCTCGTCACCAGGACGTTGCCCTGCCCGACGATCGTCCGCCGCGACTGGTCGGTCACCTCGGCGGAAATGGAATAGCGGTGGTCGGTGTCTCCATAGAGAACCTTCGCTAGTTCCGTATCGATTTCCACGTCGACCTTCCCGTCCGGACCGATCTCGACCTCCCGCTCGGCGATCGTCTCCGGCGGGGACGGCGGCGCGGGCCACCAGATCGGACGCGGCCGGACGCACCCCCACTTGTGCCAGCCGGGGAACCAGTCGTAATCGTACGCGAACCACCAGTACCCTTCGCCGTAGAGCCAATCCCACGGCCTCGGAGCGTACCAGGTCGCGTCGTGGCCGGTCCGCGTGATGGTGTATTTCACCTTGGCGTTGACGACCGGCGAACCGAAGTAGTACTTCGCGCGGATCGTCGCCGCGATCTTTTCCCCCAGCATGACCGGTTTTTCAGGCGCCTCCACGGTCACCTCGAATTCCGGCTTCTTGTATTCCTCGACGCGGAATGTCGCCTGGCCGTAGACAGGTTGCATCCGGCGGACCGACTCCGCCTCATTCCGGGGTCTCCGGCGCAACCTGGCGCGCGGATCGACCGGCGCGGGCTGGTCCTGAAACTCGCCGATGTGAATCCGATACACGCCCAGCGTGGCATCCTTTGGAATCTCCCAGTCCCCTTCGATCCCGCCGTACTCGTCCGCGGTTACCTCTTTCTGCCACAGCCGCGTCCCCTTCGGGTCGATGAGTTCCAAGCCGAACGTCTTCCCGGCGAACCGGGACGTGTCCGGCATGTCGTACTGCGCGTGCCGGACCCAGAATTTGTAGTGCATCGGCTGAGCGGGCCGGTAGACGGGGCGATCCGTAATTGAATAGGCCTTGGTCTGTGCGTATTCGGCGTCGTAGAGACGGTTGTACCAAACGTGGTCGAATCCCAGGTGGGCGAACCGGCCCGAGGCGTCCGTCGCGGTGACGAGACACTGGTACCCTTGCGGCTGGGCCGTCGGATGGGCGATCAACTGTCCTTGCGCATCCGTATATCGGGCCGTTTCGTTGGTAAGGACGTTCCATTGGGGACGGTTTCCGCCCACGCGTTCTTGTCGCCAACCGAAGAAATCGAGCTTCGCCTTGCTGACGGGGGCGCCGGTTTCGGCATCCGCCACGAAGTAATAGGTCGTCTCCGCGAGCGGCTTGCGGACGATGATCGTGTCGTTGAGCCAAAGCACCAGATACGACGTGTTCCCGTCGCGCATCTTCGCCTCGATCAGATAGGCTCCGGCCTTTTCCACCGGTACGTAGATGGTGATCCGCCGGTCGAAATGGTTGGGCCGCGGTTCCGGTTCCGCTTTCCAGGCGGCCGCCGTCTCGCCGATGTATTTGCTCTGATCTTCGTGGATCAACCGGTAACCGATATTGCCAAGATTGACCTTGTTCCAGTCAACCTGGCTTGGACGCGATTTCAGATACGCTTTGACGTCTTCCAATAACACATCGATTTTGATCCGCCGCGCCGTGAATTCCATGGCATTCCCGTTGCGGAAGACATAATCCACGTTCGCCCCCCCTCCCGCCGTCTGCTCCCGGGTGGGGTCGAACCGGCCCCAGTTGCCGACGATCTGCTCATACGCCCTTTGCCACTGCTGGCGGTCCCATTCCGAGCCCAGCTTGCGGTCCACCAACTCTTTCCAATAGCCGGCCGCCTTGGGGAACTGCTGCCGGTTCTGGAAGATTTCGGCAAGTCGCGTCAAGGCGCGGACCGCGACGTGTCCCTGTCCCTTCACTGCCTGTTGATACAACAGGATGTAATTGTGTTCCTCCGGCAGTTCAATCCGCGCGATGCCCGTCGCCAGCTTCGCGATCGTCGCGTCCTCCGGCAGTTCCGGCAGGGAGTAGATGCCCGCCTTCTGGTCGAGGGCCTCCATTTGCGGGCCCAAAAACTGCATCGTCTGCACGCCGAACTGGCTCCAGAGGAAATCGGCCCGGTCGAGCAGGACCTCGTTTTCCAACCCTTTGTCGAATCGGGCGGCCTGTTCCAGGCACCACCGCCAACGCTCGCCGTCATTGACGGCCTCGGAGAACGATTCCGGAATGCCGTAGAAGACCGGTGAGCCGTCCTCCCCCACCGGTGCCCCCCGCGAGCCGCCGCCGTGCCACCACCAGCCCTCTTCATAGTCCGGAAGCTCTCCCAAATCGGTCAGCGTCTGCAATCGCCACGCCTGGGAGTACCCGGACCCTTCCATCACGACCCGCGCTACCGAGAGGAAGAACTGCCCGATTGCGGCTGAGTCGGTGTCCGCTTCCGCCAGCGGCATCGCCTGGGCCTTCAGTTGCAACGACCGGACGCGGTCTCTGGCAAGCGAATTGACCGGTTTTCCGCCGGTATTGCCCCGCTTCTGACCGCGGGAAAACTCCCCCGCCACGATGAACCCCTGGTGCGGCAGGCGGAAGGCGTACACATCCGCCACGGTCGAAAGGACTCGCCAATCCTCGACGTGCTTTTCGACGGCCGCTTCAAGAAACGCGTCCGCCTCGTCAATCCGGTTCAGACGGCCCAGGCAATCCACCCCATGCTCCACCGCCTGGCCGACCTCCGCCGAGTTCGCCCCCGTTTCCAGGGCAATGCGGCGGAACTGGTCGTATGCGTCCTTGAAGTTTCCGTCGTTTTCCGCTTTCAAGGCGATTTGCATCGTTCCCTCACTTCGGTTCGCGGGCGCGGAGACGCCCCAGCTTGCCGCTACTACCAATCCAACCAGAACAAGCGCGCTCATCACCACGAGTGGACGAAAACGAGCCATGACCAATTTCTCCTGTCCGAGGGGTTCTTTCATGCTAACCGGCAAGCCGAAGGCCGTCGCGCCGTAAGTCTACCGCGCTGGATCGAGCCGACCAAGGTTATGGTCACAATCGGCGCGAAACAGTCCGGATAGGGGGACTCCGCACTCTTCTACAAAGAGGGCTTTCCCCCCGCATTTCTTAGACGCCCCCCAACGACGAAAGTTCCCTATCCCGCTGACAAACTGGTCGGCGGCCATGGACTCCGGAATGGCCCGTTTTCAAATCGCGGCTCCGTGACGTGGCGCCCCAAAAAAAACCGGGTCATCGATTGGAGACCCCAATGGCCGATTTCCACACGGCAATGGAGAACAGGATGCATCCGATCGTGCCAGTCATGGCAAGACCTGCTTTGAAACGGTCCGGATAATTGTTCAGAGATGTCTCAAGCCGGAGGCGAGGTTGCGTTCGTGCCGGACTCGGCGGCGGAGTGGATCGCGCTGACGGCGGAGGTGAAGCCGCCGCGGAGAACGGACGAGACGGTGCCGATCCACAGAAACGTGTAACCTTGGGCTTTCAAAGCCGGTCCATCACAGCCGATCCACACCTTCTTGCCGACCGCGTCGGCCGCCGCCTTTGTCCTGCGGATGGCGGCCTGGTGCTCCGAATTGTCCGGATCCCAGCAGCATCCCAGGTCCGCCGAAAGATCATAAGGGCCCATCCCCAACGCCGTGACCAAGCGGTGCGCGGCGATCGCGTCGACGTTCTCGACGCCTAGCCGCGTCTCGATCTGCGGAATGACGATGAAATGCGCCTCGAACTCATCGCGCCAGGTGCCGTAATGCACGTCTTTCATCCAATAGTTGCCCATTCCGCCCGGGCGGCGTTTCCCGCGAGGGGGCATGAGGACCGCCTCTTGGACCATGTCCAGTTGGGCCGTGTTTTCGATGCACGGCAGAAGCAGCCCGCACGGCCCCATGTCCATGGCGCGGCGGATCGTCGAGGTCTCGCAGGAGACGGTGCGCATCAAGACGGGAAACCCGGCCAGCCGGCCGACCTGGCAGACGTGGGCGACGACCTCTTCCGAGTGGGGGCCGTGTTCGCGGTCGATCACGAGATAGTCCAGGTTCGAGAGGCGGCAGAGTTCGACCAGAAGGGGCCAAACATGGTCAGTCGCCATCAAACCGACGACAGGCACATCGCTTGCCAGTTTTTCCTTCAGTCGTTTCGCGGGAGTCAGCATCGTCGCTCCTGTGGGCCAGTACCGAATTGCGGCGGAATTGCACGCCTCTCATTATTCTAGCGGAACCACTTAACCTGCGCAAAGCACCCAGTGCTCCGTCAACACTAAGATTTTGGGTCGGCAACACGCCGAAGTACCGCAATCGCCCGGATGAAGCCGAAACGTCAACCCCAATTCCTACGTCTGACAAAGGGTTAGGGCCGGCGGATTGAGATCGCCGCTTCCTAGCGAAGGGGCGTCCGACGTGGGGGCGCCGCGATGCCGGGAGACCAGGAATCGTACTCCCACAAACGGTGCTTCGGGAATTCCCGCGATGGCATGTCTTCCAGAGGGAGCGGGATACTTCCTTCCGCCAGACGGCGTTTCGAGACGACAAGCGCCGCGCCGGGGGCCGCGTTCCATGTATCCGGTTCCAGTTGGAGGAATATCTTACGGACTTGTCCCGGCTTGAGATTCGCGCGAAGTTCCGGCTTCAGATAGAAGATGATGGAGCCAAGGTGTTCATCCCCGAGTAGGACTTCTCGTGGGACGCGACCGCGGCGGTTGAATTCATTCGCCAGTTCTCTCGCCGAAAAACGCAAAGCCACGCTGGGTACCAGAAAAAAGAGGACGAAAAGGAGTTCCGCGGCGGTGAAAAGCGTGCCGACGGCGAGGACTTCGGCGAAACGGCGACGGGACCACGAGATGACCATCGTCAACGGCATGAGGGCGATCACGACGGCGAGTATCCAGTGCGGCGGAGAAACGGGGACGGCGAAACAGTAGTGCAGGACGGCCAGAATGACCGGCAGCGACGCCATGGCCACCGGGAGAGAGAGCCGGAACGTCCGCGCCAGACCCCGGCGCGCGGAATCACCGAGCCGCCCGTCGATCAGCCGAATCCAGACCGAGGCGGACAAGACGGCAATCGGCGGGAAGACCGGAAGGATATAGGCGGCCGTCTTGGATTGGGCCGCCGTGAATAGAAGGAACGTCACGACCAGCCAGCACCAAAGCAAGGTATAGGCGCCGCGTTCGCGCGCCGCGTTTTCGACGTTTCGAAGGGCCCAGGTCTCTTGAATCGCGTGCGGAAGATAGCCGATCCAGGGTAACCCGCCGAGGAAGACCACCGGGAGATAATACCACCAGGGCTGGTTCGAGTGCATCTGGGTGTCGGTGGCGAACCCGAAAACATGCCGGTCGATGAAGAAGTAGCGCAAATACCCGGGCCGGTATACCTCCATCAACAAGTACCAAGGAGCCGCCAGAAGGGCCGCGAGGCCGAGGGTGAGGGAGGCGGTCAAACAGAGACGCCTCCAGCCCGCTTTCCGCCATGCGCCGCCGGCGATCAAATAGGAGCCATATACGGTTCCAACCACGGCGATCCCGACCAGGCCCTTCATGAGGCAGGCGATTCCCAACGAGACCCCGACGAGTAGGAGTAATCCTTGCTGTCGGCGGAGGTCGCAGCCTTGCTCGATCTCCCAATAGAAGAGAATTGCCAGGTTTACCCAGGGAAGCATCGCGACGTCATGAGCCCCTGATTGGGCCATCACGGCTGGAAACAGCAGCGTCGCGTAAAACATCCCGGCGAGAAGGCCGGTCGGCCGGTCGAACATCCGGCACCCTATCAGGGCAGTTGTGAATACTCCCAGAAACCCGAAAACGAGCCCGGGCAATCGGGCGGCCTGTTCGGTCATTCCGAGGCAAGAGAGGGACGCCGCCTGACACCAGAAAAACAGAATCGGCTTATCGAGAAACGCCTCTCCCCGAAGATGGGGGTGAGACCAGTCGCCCGACTCGACCATTGCTTGGGAGATCGAAGCGTGGAGCCCTTCCGCCGGGTCCAGAAGCGGATAACGCGCCGTCAACGGTACCACGAAGACCAGAAACACCAATCCCGGCAGAGTTATCCACCAAGAAAGGGGCGATAACCTTGAGGTTATGGGAAGGCTGGGCGTTCTGGCAAAAGGTGGCGTATCCATACGCGAATTGAATCCACGACCGCGGCCTCCTGCCGCATCACCACGTAACGGTTCGCCAATCATAACAGAAACCCCTATCCGGCGGAAAGGCCGAATCAGAGGCTCTTGGCAAACGGAGGTTTTGGGATATTGGGATGACAGCACGCCAAAGTGCCGCAATAGGCCGGGATGAAACCGAAACGTCGACCTTAATTCCCGCGGGCCACCAGCCAGCGGTCGATTTCCGCCGCCGCCTGCCGACCGGCATGGATGGCGTGGACGACGAGCGATGCGCCGCGCGCGGCGTCGCCGGCCGCATAGATTCCCTCGACGTTCGTCACGTAGCCGGTGGTGCGGATATTTCCACGTGGGTCGAGTTCCAGCTCGAGCGACTCGATTATCCCCTCGTAGTGGGGGTGAATGAAGCCCATGGCGATGAGGACCAAGTCGGCTTTCAGAGCGAATTCGCTCCCAGACCGTTCGGTCATTTGCCAACCTTGGGGGCCGTTGCCCCAGTCCACCTCGCAGGCGTGCAATTCCGCGACGGTACCGCCGGTTCCGCCGAGCGATTTCGTCAGAACGCTCCAGCGGCGAACGCAGCCCTCTTCATGCGAACTCGAAGTCCGCATGATCCGCGGCCAATAGGGCCAGGGGGTCTCGGGATTCAATCCCTCCGGCGGCTTGGGCAGGATTTCCAGTTGGTGGACCGACCTCGCCCCTTGCCGGATCGACGTCCCGACGCAGTCGCTTCCGGTGTCTCCCCCGCCGATGACGACGACATGCTTTCCTCGCGCCGAGATCGCGTCCTCCCGGCGGATATTGTCGCCCGCCACGCGGCGGTTCTGCTGAGCGAGGAATTCCATGGCATAGTGGACGCCGGCGAGGTCCGCGCCGGGGCAGGTGAGAGCCCTCGGCCGGCCGGCCCCGACGCACAGGCAGACGGCGTCGAAACGTTGCTTGAGGTACCTGGGAGAAATATCTCCACCGACGCACACGTTTGTCTCGAATTTCACCCCTTCCGAAACCATCTGTTCCACGCGGCGGTCGATGATGTGCTTCTCCAGTTTGAAATCGGGTATGCCATAGCGCAACAGCCCGCCGATCCGGTCATCTTTCTCGAACAGTACCACTTCGTGGCCGGCACGAGTCAGTTGCTGGGCGGCCGCCAGTCCGGCCGGGCCCGATCCGACCACGGCGACGCGCCGCCCCGTCTTATGCCTGGGAAGGACTTTCCGCACCCAGCCGTTCTGGAAGGCGTGTTCGACGATCTGGCACTCGATATGGCGGATCGTGACCGGCTTCTGCTGCAGATTGAGCGTACATGCGGCCTCGCACGGGGCGGGGCACACCCGGCCGGTGATTTCCGGGAAATTATTCGTAGAGTGCAGATTGTCCGACGCTTCCTTCCACCGGCCCAGGTAGACCAGTTCGTTGAACTCCGGAATCCGATTGTACAGCGGGCATCCGGTAGCATGGCAGAAGGGAACCCCGCAGTCCATGCACCGCGCCGTTTGTTGCTTCAGCGCATCCGGCGTCAGAGGAATCTCGAGTTCCCGGAAGTCCTTAACGCGTTCCTTCACGGGGCGATAGCCGGGGTTGACGCGATTGAATTCGATAAAACCGGTGGGACTAGCCATGGAAGACCTCCTCCGTTGCGGGGGTGTTTTCATCACCGGCCTGTTCCCGCTCGCGGATGCGCTCCAGCGCCTGGCGGTAGTCGATCGGCATGACCTTGACGAATTTTCCGGCCATTTCGGGCCACTTTTCCAAGATGCGTTTCGCCTGCCGGCTCTTGGTGTACTGGTAGTGTTTCGTGATCAGTGCGTGCAACCGGCCCTGATCGTCCGGGTGCCAGATGGACTCCAGATCGACCATGTCGAGGTTGCACAGGGTGTCGAAGAGTTGGTGTTCGTCGAGGACGTAGGCGATGCCTCCGCTCATGCCGGCGGCGAAATTCCGCCCTGTCTGGCCGAGGACGGCGACGACCCCGCCGGTCATGTACTCGCATCCGTGGTCGCCGACCCCTTCGACGACGGCGACGGCTCCACTGTTGCGAACGGCGAACCGCTCGCCGGCCAGGCCGTTTATGAAGACCTCGCCGGCGGTCGCGCCGTAAAGGAGCGTGTTGCCTACGATCACGTTGTTCATCGCGATGAAGGGGGAGCCCTTGGGGGTCTCGACGATGATCCGTCCCCCCGAGAGGCCCTTGCCGAGATAGTCGTTCGCCTCGCCGACCAGATGCAAAGTGATTCCCGGCGCCAGAAACGCGCCGAAGCTCTGCCCGGCCGACCCGGTGCAGACGACGCGGATCATATCGTCCGGAAGTCCGGCCGACCCGTGCCGGGTGACGATTTCGTGGCTGAGAATCGTGCCGACCGTGCGGTGGATGTTCCGGATGGGGATCTCGATGAGGACCGGTTCGAAGGCGTCGAGCGCCTTTTGGACCTTTGGGATGAGTTCCCGGTCGAGGTGGTCCGCGTGCGTGTCGGATTGCGGCCGGGTACATCGGACGACGGTTCCCTCGGGCCTGCGGGCCATCTCGAACAGGCGGGAGAAGTCGAGCCCCCGGGCCTTGTAATGTTCGAAGGCGCCGGCGCAATCGAGGCATTCCGTCGCTCCCACCATCTCGTCGAAAGTGCGGAATCCCAACTCCGCCATGATCCGGCGGACCTCTTCCGCCACGAACGAGAGGTAGCGCATCAGGTAGATCGGCTGGCCGGTGTAACGGTCGCGGAGGTCGGGACGCTGTGTCGCGATTCCGACGGGGCACGTTCCCAGGTGGCACTTCCGCATGAGGATGCAGCCCAGGGAAACCAGCGCCGAGGTGCCGAACCCGAACCGTTCCGCCCCGAGCAAGGCGCCGATCACGACGTCGCGGCCGGTCTTCAACTGGCCGTCCACCTGGACGAGAATCCGGTCGCGCAGGCCGTTCATCACGAGGGTCTGCTGGGTTTCGGCCAGGCCGATTTCCCATGGGGCTCCGGCGTGCTTGATCGAGGAGAGAGGGCTCGCCCCGGTCCCACCGTCGTGGCCGCTGATGAGGACTTCATCGGCGTTTCCTTTCGCGACGCCGGCGGCGACCGTCCCGACTCCTACCTCGGAAACGAGCTTCACCGAGACCTTCACGCCCGGTTTCGCGCACTTCAGATCGTAGATCAACTGGGCCAGGTCCTCGATGGAGTAGATGTCGTGGTGCGGCGGCGGCGAAATGAGAGAAACGCCGGGGGTCGAATGCCGCAGTCTGGCGATTTCTTCGGTCACCTTGTGGCCGGGAAGCTGGCCTCCTTCGCCCGGTTTGGCCCCCTGGGCCATTTTGATTTGAAGAACCTTCGCCTGGGAGAGATACTCGATCGTCACGCCGAACCGCCCGCTGGCGATCTGTTTGACGGCCGAGTTCTTGGAGTCTCCTTCCGACGGACGGTCATACCGGTAGGGGTCCTCCCCTCCCTCGCCGGTGTTGGACATGCCGCCCAGCCGGTTCATCGCCGTCGCCATCGTCTCGTGGGCCTCCTTGCTGATCGACCCGTGCGACATGGCCCCGGTGTAGAACCGCTTAACAATCTCCGTTGCCGGCTCGACTTCTTCCAGGGGAACCGGCTGCTTCGGGAGGAAATCGAACAGCCCGCGGAGCGTACACGACTCGCGGCTGCGGCGGTTTGCCGCCGCGGCGAACTCCTCGTACGTCTTCGCGTCGTCGTTGCGGACCGCGGCCTGCAGTAAGGTGATTGCCTGGGGGGTCCAGGTGTGTCTTTCGCCGTCGGCGCGGAAATGGTATTCGCCGAAGTGGTCCAATGGCAGTTTATCGGCGGTCCGCGGCGCGAAGGCACCGTGGTGCCGCGCGAGGGTCTCCTTCGCGAGGGCCTCCAATCCGCATCCCCCGATCCGCGAGGCGGTCCCGGCGAAATACCGCTCCACCAGTTCCTCGTTCAGCCCGATCGCCTCGAATTGCTGTGCCGAAAAATAGCTCCGCAACGTGGAGATGCCCATTTTGGACATCGTCTTCAAGATGCCCTTCTTGATCGCCGTGATATACTGATCCGACAATTGCGAAAACTCGATTTCTCCGCCGAATTCTCCGTCGGCGTGCATTTTATCGATCGCCTCGAACGCCAGATAGGGATTGACCGCGTTGGCCCCGTATCCGCACAACAGGCAGAAGTGCATCACCTCGCGGGGTTCGCCGCTTTCGATGATAATGCCCGCCTCGCCGCGAAGACGCCGCTCCAGAAGGCCGTGGTGCAATGCACCGGTCGCCAGCAGGCTGGGAATCGGCGCCTTCGTCTCGGAGACCTCGCGGTCACTGACAATCAGAAGCGACGCGCCTCCGCGGATGGCCGCCTCGGCCGCGTCGACGAGGTCCGCCAGCGCCGTTTCCAGGGCCGCCTCGGGATCGTCGCTCCTGGCGTCGAACAGCGCCGAAAGGGTCGCCACCTTCAACTGAGGGCGGTTGGAGGACCGCAGCAGTTCAACGTCTCCGTTCGTGAGAATCGGGTGGGAGAGCTTCAACTGGCGGCAGTGTTCCGGCGATTCGTCGAGCAGATTCCGCTGTTTCCCGGTGAACGCCATGAGCGACATGACGAGCCCTTCGCGAAGTGGGTCGATCGGGGGGTTCGTCACCTGAGCGAACAACTGCTTGAAATAGTCGAAGAGGAGTCTCGGCCGCTCCGAGAGGACCGCCAAAGGGGTATCGGTTCCCATCGAGCCGACCGGTTCCTGCCCGTTGGACGCCATGGGAAAGAGAAGCGCGCTGAGATCCTCGCGGCTGTAACCGAAGGCCCGAAGACGCGACTCCAGCGTCTTCGGCGCCATTGCGACGGATCGGGTCGAGTCCAACAGGCCGCGCAGCTCGATGCGGTTCTCCTCCAGCCAGCGGCGGTAGGGCTTCCGGCGCGTGATGTTGGCCTTGATTTCGTTGTCCCCGATGATGCGCCCCGCCTCCGTATCGACAAGGAACATGCGCCCGGGGCGGAGGCGGCCCTTTTCGCGGATTTGCTCCGGCGGAAACGTAATCACGCCGGCCTCGCTGGCGAGAATTACCAGGTCGTCCGTGGTAATCAAATAGCGGCAGGGACGCAGCCCGTTGCGGTCGAGTGTCCCCCCCACGAGTTTCCCATCGGTAAACACCATGGCCGCCGGTCCATCCCAGGGCTCCATGATGGCGGCATGGTATTCGTAGAACGCCCGCTTGTCGATGCTGATGTGATAGCGTTGCCCGAACGCCTCGGGAATCATCATCATCAGGGAATGCGGCGCGGACCGGCCGGCGCGGATGAGCAACTCGAGCGTGTTGTCGAAGTTCGCGGAGTCGCTCCCTCCAGGCTCCAAAATCGGGAACAGGTCCGAGAAGTCCTCCGCCAACTCGGGGCAGCGCATGGTGTTTTCGTACCCGCGAAGGCGGTTCGCGTTGCCACGCAGCGTATTGATTTCGCCGTTGTGGGCGGCCATGCGAAACGGCTGCGCCAGTTTCCAGCTCGGGAACGTATTCGTGCTGTACCGCTGGTGAACTACCGCCAGGGACGAGATCACGCGGGAATCATTCAAATCGGCGTAGTAAGCAGGGAGCTGATCCGCCAGGAACATCCCCTTGTAACAAATCGTCCGGCAGGACAGAGAACAGATGTAGAAATCGGCCGCCGCCTCGGCGAACGCCTCGCGGACGCGGTGTTCCACCCGTTTGCGGATGACGAAGAGCCTGCGTTCGAGTGCTTCGCCGGCGAGGCCTTCGCCGCTGAAAAAGAACTGCCGGATGACCGGTTCGGCCTCTCGCGCGATCTCGCCGAGGCACCCGTTGTCCGTGGGAACGACCCGGGTCGCCAGGAGCGTCAGGCCCCCTTCTTGGGCTCCCTGGAGAAAGAGATCAACGCACTTCCGCGCCGTGTCCTCATTCCGGGGGAGAAAGACCATCGCCGCGCCGTACTCGCCCATCGGGGGCAAAAGCACGCCACCGCGCCCGAGTTCTTCAAAGAGGAACTCGTGGGGGATCTGCATGAGGATGCCGGCCCCATCCCCGGTCGTTTCATCCGCTCCGGCGGCGCCGCGGTGCTTCAAGTTCAGCAGAATCCGCTTCCCGTATTCGATGATGCGATTCTCGCGTTTCCCGGAGATGTTCACAACCGCGCCGACGCCGCACGCGTCGTGCTCGTAAGCCGGGTTGTAGAGGCCGGATTTCCCACGGGGTACGCCTAGTGGGTGGATGGAGCTGGACATGAAGCGACCCTTGCAATCCTTCTTGCGATTTAAACCGCCGTAAAATTCAATCTAGATTCAGACCGTTTACTGTTCCCCACAGTTCCTCGGACGTCGCCGGGAGAACCGGCGGCGCGGAAAGACCATCCTCCAATTCTATTATATTACAATTCCTAATGTCAATAGGAGACAGAATTAAAAAAACGCATAATAGTGATTCCAGGACGCGACCCCGTCGTTTTAGGACGCCGAAATGACAGGGAGTTCTGCACATCCGTTTGCCAAAACCTGGGTAGTATTGACAGAGCACTAGGTTTTGGTGGCAAAACCGACTATAATTGGTCGCGGATACGTATGATGTGTGTAGATATGTATTAGTATTACGGAATTGCATCCGCGGTTTCGGCGGGTAGTTATTCAAGAGGTGATCCCTCTTCGAGAGTCAACTCGCTTGGGCATGCGATCTGTTTTTCGTGCGTTTTCGGGAAGTAACGGTGATCGAATCCCTCCAAGGTTTTTTCCTAGCGGCTACCCCTCAACTGGCGGATCCCAACTTTTTCCGGTCGGTGGTTCTGTTATTGGAACACGGCGAGGGGGGGGCAATGGGGGTGATTTTGAACCGCCCCGGCCCGAAGACCGTAGCGGAGCTTTGGAGCGATCTTGGAGGTCCCCCGTGCGGTTCAAGAAGATTTGTCCATTTAGGGGGTCCCGTGATGGGGCCGATCCTGGCGATTCACACCGTGGAGACACTGTCCGACGCGATCGTCTACCCTGGTCTGTTCTTTTCAGCCCAGAAAGACAAACTGGAGGCGATCGTCCAACAGACCGAAGAGCCGTTTCAGGTATACGTCGGCCATTCCGGATGGGGGCCCGGGCAGCTCGAGCGCGAAATGAAGGAGGGCTCTTGGTTGATTCACGAGTCCATTTCCGACGCGATTTTCGAGGAAGACGAGCACCTTTGGCGCCGGGTAGCCAAGGCGGTTGGTGATACCATACTGAAAGAGGCCTTGCATCTGGATCACCTTCCCCAGGATCCGACCCTGAACTGACGCATGCTGGAATTTCCGCACTTCGATTACAAACGGACCCCGGTCACGCTCGTCATCGCCGCGTTCATTACGGCGCTGGAGATCATCCTGACCTTGGACGGTACCGTTTGGGATGGATCGCTGCGAGAAAGCTATTATTTCAACTTTTTTGGAATTACGAACCAGATATGGCTCGGCCAGCCGTGGAGGCCGTTCACGGCCACGCTGATGCACGCGAATCTGTTGCACGCCGCTTTCAATTTATACTGGTTTCTCATCTTCGGACCGGTGCTTGAAAAGGCGCTTGGTTCGGCCAGATATGCGGTGGCGGTGGTATCTCTCGGTTATGTGTCCACGATGCTCGAATACGTTATCGGGAGCTACAATCGGCTCGATCCGGTGATGATCGTGGGGCTCTCCGGGGTGGTGTACGGCATGTTCGGGATGCTGTACGTGGGTCGACGGTATCATATCGAGATGGCCGAGGTTTGTACGGAGGAGACGAAACGGATATTGATCGGGTGGTTCTTCCTTTGTATTGCGCTTACGTATCTCCGGATTATGCTGGTCGCCAATCTGGCCCACGGGACCGGTTTCGTGTACGGGGCGGTTTATGGATATGCCGCCTTCGGAGCAAAAGGAAGGTGGCATATCGGATGGCTCGCGGCCGCTGGCGCAATGACCGCCATCGTCTTCGCGATGCTTATCGCCTGTCCCGGCCATAACCAATACGAGCAAGCTCGGAAATGGAAGGCAAACCAGCATATCCGTCGAGGAGATCAAGGAGTCCGGTCCACGACTCGGCCTGCGCCCCTGACCGCGTCGGCCGTGCCGTCCGAATGGAAAAATGCCGGCGTGGGGGCCGTTTCTTTGCAGATGTCCCTCTCGCTAATGGCGACCGCTGATGCCGTCGACCCGGTCGAGGTCGGACGAGACGGGTTCGTTTCCGGCTGGGGCGATGCGCCGCCCTGGTACGACCAGGCCAAGGACGGCGCAAAACCGGTCAGGCTGTCGCGACCGTGGTGGGATCGGGATCGGCGAGACGGCCCGTCGGCTTCAGAAGGTCCGGACACGTCATGGTTGCGGATGCTGGGTTGGACGACGGTTTTTCTGCTTGCCGCGCTGGTCGTGTTCGCGCTCTTTCGTTACGTACGCTCGAAGGCTCTCAACGGAATCACGGGGAATCGGCGCGCGGCGGATTCGGATCGACATCGAATCGAGGCGTTGCCTTTCCCCATGCGCTCGGAATACGGAGACCTACTGCAGGCCGCCGACGAGCACTATCGAGCCGGACGATACGGCGAAGCGACGAAGTTCCTTTTCAGTTATCAACTGGTTGAACTGGATCGCGCGCGATACATCCGCCTTGCCCGGGGGAAAACAAACCGCCGGTATTTGCGTGAAATGCGAGGCGACTTCCTATTGCGTCCCTGGCTGGAAGAAACGATGGTCGCATTCGAGGACTATTTCTTCGGAGAATACGCCATCGAGCGCACCCGTTTCGAACACTATTGGCGTCGACTTCCGGAGTTTCAGGGGTTTTTGGAAAGTTCTGAACGTGGGGCGAACGACGCGCACGACGAAAGAAACTCCCCGCGACGGCAACACACGACTTGAGAGTTACCGTTTGCGTCTCGCGGAGTGGGATGCGACTTGACCTTGCCCGGCCAAACGATTGATTGTACGATTGCATCGGCGGCTTAGATTTCCGGGTAATAATTTTTTTTCTTTTTCTCACTTATGAGCCTTACCATGAATCGAGTATCGCGTTCCTTCCCAAGAGGACACCGTTTCGTTTTGGTGTCGCTGTTGTTTTGTATGGTGACCGGCCTAGCGGGCGTTTCGTGGCTCGGCTTGCAGCCTCGCCTGGAGGCGGATTCGTGCCGCGCGGATGAATTGGCGCCGGGGCCGATGGATCGACACATCGTCTCCGCGGTCACGAAACTGCTCAACCGCGAGCATTTGCTCCGCCGGCCGCTGAATGATGAGGCATCGGAACGGTGCCTGAGGCTTTTCCTCGCGGCGCTCGATCCTTGGAAGATGTATTTTCTCCAGTCGGATATCGATAAGTTCCGGGAAAACGAGAAGAACTTGGACGACATGCTCCGCGACCGAGACGTGAGTTTCGCGTTCGAGGTGTTTCGGGTCTTTCTGAACCGCGTGGACGAGCGGCTGGAAACGATCAACGCGGTTCTCTCGGAGGAGCACGACTTCACGGTCGATGAGACGATGGTGGTTGACCGGGATGCCGCGGAATGGCCGAAGACGGCGGCGGAGGCGGCCGAGCGGTGGCGCAAGCGGATCAAGTACGACTTGCTTATTCTCAAGGCCGGGTATGAGGAACTTAGCGGCGAAGCCGCCGTGGAAAAGCTGCGCCGCCGGTACCAAAGCTTCGCCAAGCGGATGCACCAGACGGACAATGACGAACTGCTCGAGATGTATCTGACGTCGATGACGAACGCGTTCGATCCGCATACGAGTTACATGTCGGCGGATACCCTTAAGAACTTCGAGATCGCGATGAGTCTCGAGTTGGAAGGAATCGGCGCTTCCCTGAAATCGGAAGACGGCATGACCGTCATCCACAAGATTATTCGCGGCGGGGCGGCTGACAAGGACGGACGACTGAAGCCGAAAGATAAGATCATCGCCGTCGCCCAGGGTCCGGACGGTGAATTCGAGGACATCGTCGACATGAAATTGCAGGACGTCGTGGCGAAAATCCGCGGTAAGCAGGGATCGACCGTCCGGCTGAAGGTGATGTCCGTCGACGACCCCAAACCGAGGATCATCGAAATCGTCCGCGCCAAGATCGAACTGAAGGACTCCGAGGCAAAGGGGGAGATTTTTGAAGCGGGATTGAAGCCGGATCGGACGCCCTTTCGGATCGGCGTGATCGATCTGCCCAGTTTCTACATGGACATGGCCGGCGCGCGGCGCGGCCTTCCGGACTATAAGAGCACGACCCGCGACGTCCGAGATATTCTGAACCGATTCAGGGAACAGAAGGTCGACGCCGTCGTGTTGGACCTTCGCGCCAACGGAGGCGGCTCCCTCACCGAGGCGATCAACTTGACCGGCTTGTTTATCGACGAGGGGCCGGTGGTGCAGGTTAAGGATGCCGACGGACGGGTTCACCCGTACTTCGACATCGACCCCGGCACCGCTTGGGACGGTCCGCTCGTCGTCGTCATCAGTAAGTTCAGCGCCAGTGCCAGCGAGATTCTCGCCGGTGCCATTCAAGACTACGGCCGCGGCTTGATCGTCGGTGATCGTGCCACTCACGGCAAGGGAACCGTTCAAAGCCTGACGGACCTGGGTCGCGAGATATTCCATTTGCCCAATTCTCCGGCCATGGGCGCGCTGAAGATTACGATGCAGCAATTCTATCGGCCCAACGGAGACAGCACTCAGAAACGCGGTGTCCTCTCGGATATCGAGCTTCCTTCCCTGACGACGCATCTGGACGTCAGCGAGTCGGACCTTGAGTATCCGGTGGAATTCGACCAGGTCAAGAAGCTGATGTTCCCGAACTTGGGGCTGGTTAGCGAGGCGATAGTCAACGCACTCAAGAAGGCGTCCGAAGAACGGATTGCCCAGTCGGAGGATTTTCAGAAGCTCTCGAAGAAGATCGATCGCTACAAGGAACAAAAGGCGCGAAAGACCGTCACGCTCAACGAAGAGAAGTTTCTCGCCGAACGCAAGGAAGTTAACGCCGACGAGGAGGAAAAGAAAAAGATGGAGGAACTCGCCGACAAGAACGAGGGAATCGAACGGGATTATTATCTCGACGAGGTCTTGGCCCTGGCCGCCGACTACGTCGAAATGCTCAAACTCGATGACCAGCCGAACGTGGCCTCGGGAAAGAACTGACCGACGCATCGAGCGGAAGCCCGATTCCGGCGAATTCGGCGGAGAACTACGAGTGACTCTCGGTTGGATTGGCGAGCCACTCTTCCTCCGAAAGCGGGAGGATTACTTCATGTTCTCTTGGATGATCGCCAACGCGGCGTTCACGAGAATCGTGCCGGCTTTCGGTTCGTAAAGGGATCCGGCTGCTTCGTACCCTCCTTCGGCCGCTGCTTCGGGGGTGACGATATAGCTGAGAATGTCGCCGCCGACAAGACTCGCCACGAACGCTTTCTCCGGTGACTGCCGTTTCAGCGCCACACCGTAGTCGGTAAATATCTCGCCCGGGAAGCCGACCATCCAGGCGGAGCCGATTTTCAGGAGTTGCACCTGAAACGGCCGGCATGATTCGATGGCGGCGTCCACCTCGCCCCGTTCATTCGCCCTCGCGGCGGTAAGCACCCCTTCGGCGCCGAAGATCGCGCATTCGGCCGTACGGACTTGCGGCGCGGGCGCATTCTCGGCCCGCAACCGTTCGAACGTCGCGCGATACTCCGCAAGCGTTTTCTCGGCATCCGCCACCGCAGGAATCGTCCGCCGAGGCAAATCCACCTCGCTTAGGAATGACTTCAGTTCGACATCCGACGAATAATCCGAATCGCTCAGGGCCGCGATGGCCGCGCAGACGGCGTCCCCCAGCTTGCGTCCCAGACGCTCGGCTTCCGCGAAGGTCTGGCCATCTACGAAATACCTCGGACTCTGGTTTCCGCTGGGCCCCATGTGATAGAGAACCGGGACCTCGGCGAATTGTTCATGGACGCATGCTCGCATGTAGTGCGGAAAGTCGGACGAAATGAGCGTCGAGTCTTCGTGCATCACCGTCGGGTGCATTGAATAGACGACCGAAACGCCGATCAGGGACCGGTCGCTTATTCGGCGAACCGTCAGTATCCCGGCTTCGGGATCGATAATCCCATCTCGGGAAAGGCGGTTCCCGCCGACGCCCGTCGCGTCGGCCGTAGTCCAAGCCAACTCGGCCTCGACCGCATCGGCCATCGCCGCCTCGGCGGCCGCTACCGCTTTCTCGGCGATTTCCGCGAGATACGCTTCATCCGGGTCGGGGACGGCGGGGTCGTCCTGCCACAAGAGGAGCTTTCCCGTCACGGGACCGGAGTGCGTATGGGTCGTGCTGACGAATACGTCCGACTCCTCTATTCCCAAACGCCGGGCGATATTCCCGCGGATTTCCTTGGCCAGAGAGGGGCTGATGAACAGAATATCGAGCCCCACCAATAGGGCCGCCGACGATCCGGTTCTCAGGTAGAGGGCCGAGGCCATGATCGGGTCGTGGACGCCGGTCGAAATCCGCTGCACGTGCGGGTAACCGAACAGCGCCATGGGGCGGTTGGGACGGATATCAGCGGCGGCGGCACCCGCTCTCAATGACATTGGAGTCTCCTTGGTTCAGGTTCTTGTCAGATATTACCACCCAGTGGGGCAAGGGCCAAGGGGCGTCAAGCGGGCTTTCCGTAGTTGCCACCGATAGGGATTCGCGTGTCGGCGAAGTAATTGTCTTCAATCAAGCATGGTTTACTGATTTCCAGCAGTAGAGCCGGGCCCATCCCGGTAAAGGCATGGTATTTCCACTGCCCGACCGGGAGAACGCCCCCTTCGTGCATTTCGCGGATGCTTCCGTCGTACTCCATGCGGACCGCCCCCTTGACGATGAAGAACGTCTCGTGCTTCTCCCGGTGGCGATGCATCGGACAGGTCTGGCCGTCAAAAACGAACAGGTACTTGCCGCAATACCCCTCGCTCACCTCATTCGCGATCCAATACTCGATAAGCCCGATGTCACCAAACGTTCCCAAGCCGAAGTCGAGGACCAACGGCTCCACCGGCGGCATCGAGAGCCCCCAGGCTTTTATTTGCGCAACGAAATCGGCCAACGCCGCTTCCGCCGCGGGACCCTTAAGGGAAATATCAATACCTTTTTCGAGTTCTTCCATGAGGCTACCCTTGCGGCCGCCGCGCCACCCCGTCCCCCGCGGCCGCTTCCAACTGAGGAATATCGGCCAGCTTCAGGATATTCGCCGGATAAGCCCAGAGTGGGAAAGGCAGCGGATCGACGATACCCTCCAGGAAGGAGTGGGGAGTCGCGTTGAGAACGACCGATTCGAACCCGCCGGAGAGGGCCGCGGCCAGAAGGGCGATGAACCCAACCTTGCCGTCGGCAACGACCTCGACCGGCCCGTGCGAGGTCTCCTGCAACCAATTCGCCGCCTGGATCAAATCCCACGCCTGCTGAGCAAGGAGGGGACGTCCCAGAACAACGGCGTCGCTGGCGCAGTGGTTCTCCGGAACGGAACCCTCGCCGATTGCTCGCACGTCCAGGGCCAGCACGGAGCAACCCTGTTTCAGGAGTGCGCCGAGCGTCGCATCATTGTGAAGCGCACTCTTGCCGGCGTCGGCCATCAAGATCACGGTCTTGCCGCCGCCCGCTTCCTTCGGCGAGAACAGCAACCCCGGCACCTCCATGTGGGGCTCCGTTTGAATCACGACCTGTTGGACCGGAATTCCTTCCCATTCGAACTTCTCGCGGGTTCTTGCTCTAGGTTCGAAAGCGGCCGGCCTGCCACCCAGCGTTTCCCACAGCGCGGTCCGCAGAGAGGTCCTCCAGCTTTCCCGTTCGGCTGCATCCTCCGGAATGGCCGGATAGGAACTCACAAGCCGTTCGGCCTCCTCTCGAATCAAATCGGCGTAGGTCTTCGCGCCGTCGGGAAACCGCGCGTCTTTCAACACCTGAATGTCCGGGGATTTCTTATCGTCGATCACCATTTCCTCCTCTGGGATCGGTGATCCGTCACCGCGGCCTTGCAGCCATTTCGCGAACCACCCGACCCCCGCTTCGCGGAGCGGTTGCGACCAGCCGTGCGGAAGAGGCGCTTCGACACCGCTCACCGCTTCCTCGGCCCCGAAATACCCGTAGATCGGCTTGGCGCGGCGGATCGTCTCGCGGACGCCGGCGATTGGAAAGATCGAATCCTTTTCGCCGTTGCCGCTGAGAAAAGGACGCGCCGCGCAGAGCCCGACGAACTCGAACTGCTCCATTCGGGGGACGATTCCCGGCAGGTGATTGCAGATGCAGTGGTTTCCGCCGTCCTTGATCCAGGCGTGGAACGAACAGAGGCAACAAAACGACGCTCCGGCCGCGAACCGCGGCTCGGCCGGCATCGCGTACATCGTATTCAGTCCGCCCCCGGAGTTGCCGGTGATGCCGATCCGTTCCGGATCGACGTCGTCGCGCGATTGCAGGTAGTCGATCGCGCGGATCGAATCCCAGACCATGTAGTGCAGATTGCTCTTGCCGGTCATCAACGCGGGGTAGCTCATCGCGTGGCCGTTACCGGGAATGCGACGTTCCCCCTGTCCGATCGGATCGTACGCGAGTACAAGAAATCCTTGTTTCACGAGGCCGAGTTGCGCCTGGCGGTAGAGGTCGTAATTCTTGCCGTCCTCCATGGCATGGCCCATCGTAACGACGACGGCCGGCAGTCTTCCTTCCAGTCCCTTCGGCTTGTAGATGTTGGCGGTTACGAAAAAGCCGGGCATACTCTCGAACAGGAGATTCTCGATCGTGTAATCGTCTCGTTCCGCCTCGCCGGTGGTCCGGGGATTCAACGGTGTTTCGGTCGGCCGCGGATTGAACCCCAGCGCATCGAGAAACGCTGCTTCGACCTCCTCGCGCCGCCGAAGCCAATCATCCTTTGATGTCGGATCGGCATGTTTCTCGCAGTGCTCCAGACAGCGATCGATGTTGTATTTCAAGGCGTTCGCGGAATCCGGGAGGTCACCGGAGAAAACAAACCACTGCCGCTCCACCGCGGCCGGGTCGTCGTCCGGCTCGTTCGTCAGCAGAACGCAGTCGGCCGTTTCGAATCCGTCCGCGGCGTCGTGAACCACGACGGAAACGCTTCCCTTCGGCAGGGTAACCGTACCGGCCTTTTCCCAACCCCACCGTCGCTTTGTGCCCTGGTGGGTAACGGCAAGCTTCTTTCCATGCACCTCGACCCGCATCGCGCGATTGGAGTTGTCGGACGTGTATCCGCGGACGTAAACCGTGTATTCCCCGGGCTGGGCGATCTCGACCGATCCTTTCATGGTTGAATCAGCCACGTTCGGATTCGCGTTGGACGTACAGAACCCGGTTCCGCTGTAACCGGATATATTCGTTTGGCGTCGCCAGGGGCCCTCGAAGTCTTCTACCTCCAATACGAAACGGTCACCAAAGGCGACTTGCGGCGCCAGAATCGTCGTCAATCCGAGAATCCACTTCAAGACGAGAGTTTGAATCATTGTGGTTTTCCTCTTGAATCTCGTTTTTTTCTTGTTACTTTCTGTTCGTCCCATGTTGCGGTGCGAGCGACGGTCGGTTCCCGTATCGCCGTAGCTCGACCGACCAGGCTCGTGAAGCCTTGAAGCATTGTCAGCAACGACCCCTCGACGATATGATAAACGCTTGTGCCGGCCCGGGAAAGAGTCATCCGCGAGCCCCAAAGCCGTATCCGAAAGAAAATGATTATGAAAATCAAGCAGATTTCTTTGTTTTTGGAAAATAAGCCGGGCCATCTCAGTTCGGTCTGCAAGACGTTGGGTGACGCCGGCATCAACATTCTCACTCTGGCGTTGGCCGATACCCGGCAGTTCGGCATCCTGCGGCTCATTGTTCAGGATTGGGAGAAGGCGAAGCAGATACTCGAAACGACCGGTTGCGTCGTCAACGTGACCGAAGTCGTCGCCACCGAAATTGACGATCGGCCCGGAGGACTGGCTGAAATCCTCCAGATCGTTGACAAGGCGGGGCTTAACATCGAATACATGTATGCTTTCACGTTTGGGAAGAACGAACGCGCCGTGATGGTGTTCCGGTTCGACGACCCGGATGCCGCGGTTGAGGTCCTTCAGAAACGGGGAATCGCGGTTCTCGCCGACGTAGCGCTCTTCGATCTGGCAAACTGATTCCGCGGTTTGGCTTTGAATTCCTTTCCAACGCCCCCATGCGAAGAGAAAACGCTCCTTTTGCAGGCGGCTCTCGCCGGAGCCGTGTGTTTCTTCCTGCTTTTGGCCACGGCGCCGATTCTTCCCATCGTGTGGGATGAGGGGAACGCAATTGAGCGGAGCGACGGCATCCTCGCCTGGTTCGCGGATCCGCACGCGTGGAACGCCGCCGGAATTGAGTCGCACTGGCGATACACGACCCAAGTCGAGGGACATCCGGCATTCTACGGAATAGTCATTGCTTTCGGTCGCGTGGTCTCCTCCCCCTTCTTGCCCCCCCTCCTCGCCGCGAGATTCGGGCCCATATCCCTCTTTAGTATTGCTACCGGTGTGCTTTTTTGGAGGGTGGCGAGGGACGTCTCGCGGACGGCGGCGGTCGTGGCGGTTGCCTCGCTCCTGCTGCTGCCGCGGATGTTTGCCCACGCGCATTTCGCCTCGAATGACGGGCCGCTCGTAGCGTGCTGGATACTTACCTGGGCGGCGTTCACCCCGACGAGCTTCTCTTGGCGTCGCAGCTTCGTCTGGGGCCTATTCCTGGGAATGACGCTCAGTGCCAAAGCAACCGGATGGCTCGCCGTGCCCCCCTTTGTCGTTTGGGCTCTTGTCTACCGCGACCGAGCCGCCATAGTAACCCTCATCGTGGGTGTTCCCGCCGCGATTCTGGCGTTCTTCCTTCTGAACCCGCCCCTGTGGCCCGCACCGGTGGAGGGGTTGATCGCGTTTTCCCGGATGAACCTGTTCCGCGGGGAGCTGTGGGGGCTCAATATCTCGATCCTGTTTCTAGGCCGGATGTACAACCTGGATTACCCGCTGCCATGGTGGAATACGCTCTTCTGGACCGTGATCGCCGTCCCGGTTCCCATCCTCGCGGCCGCGGTGATTGGTCTCTTAAGCACACTTCGCGAATTCCGAACGGACCGCTTCGGAATGCTCCTCCTGTTCAATTGGGCCGTTCTCCTTCTCGCCAGAGCCGTCCCCGGCACACCGGTCCACGACGGCATTCGGCTGTTTCTTCCGAGCTTCGCGTTTCTGGCGATTTTCTCCGGTCTGGGAACCGACCGCCTCCTTCGTTGGGCCTCGCGCCGACGCCCCGTCTTCAAGGCGAGTATCCGTGGGGCCGTCGCGTCCGCCGGGGTGCTCATGGCGGCCAACCTCGGCTGGTATGCCCCACAGTGGCTCTCGCACTACAATCTTCTTATTGGAGGACTGCCGGGGGCGAACGCCGCCGGCATGGAACCGACGTATTACTGGGACGGTCTCGACGGCACGGTGCTCGATTGGCTCGATACGCACACGCGCGAGGAAGAAATGGTCCGTTTCGGGGCGAGTTCTCCGACGAACATCGGACTCCTCCGGCGGTGGGGCAGACTAAAACCGAACACGGACCCCGATGCCCCGGGCCGGCATCGTTGGTACGTGATTCAGAACCGTCCCAGCGGACTAAGTCGAGCGGACCAGGAGCTTCTGAGGACCCAACGGCCGGCGTTCGTGAAACGAATCCGCCACGGCGGTTGGGGGCCGTGGCGGTTGGAGGTTCCGGTGGTGTGGGTATTTGAAGAAGAACCGTAGCCGAATCGATCGTTTCTCGTTCGAGCGCCTATTTCTGGGCGGATTCGGCGGCGGTCTCCGGAGGGAACAACCTGTCGATCACGTTGCCTTTGATCTTGATCGCGGCGCCGATGGTGGCAACGGCCAACGCGACGACGAGAATCGTATTGAACGTGATCCGTCTCCAGCCGCCGCCGACGGCATCGCCGATATAGCTCCGCCTGTTGTTCATAACGAGAAACGCGATGTATGCGATCGGCAACATCGTAAAACATACGGCGCTGGCGGCAATCGGAAACCAAATAGGCGTTTGCGTGACCACGCCCAGTACGCCGATCGCGGGAGTCAGCGTGAATACCCGGTACCACCACTTTGTGTATTCGAAGTTGAAAAGCGTCGATAGGACTTCACACACCGTGAATCCGCAGACGACCATGTGGGCGGAAATCGCGCCGCACGCCATGCCGATCAATCCCAGATCGAAAATGATCCGCCCGGCGTATTCTCCGATGGAGCCAGTGAGCGATTGGGCCGCGTCGAGCGGTTTCATCGAGAACCGCACGTACTGGGCCGACTGGTCGAACACGCCGGAAACGCTCATCGCCAGGATGACCAACGAGGTCACCAGGACGAACGGGACGAACATGGACATGACCAGGTCCCATCGCGCCAGATTCTTATGATGGGGGCCCCAACCTTTCGCCAAAATGGAGTAAGGATAAAGGAACGTCATGTTGATTCCCACCGCCGCTCCGAGCATTCCGAGGACCAGCGTGACGGTATCCATGGCGCTCGCCTTGTCGGTCGCCTTGAGCGCCCCGCTGGCGATGGCGGCGTCTACCGCTTGCTCGTCCGCTTGCGGAATTCCGTCCAAACCGAAGACGCCCCGGCCAAGTTGACCCCATTCGATGTTTCCGAAATTCGCGACGACGACGATTCCGAACGAAACAATGATCAACGCGATTACCCCTCGGAGAAACCATTCGTAGAGCTTCACGCCCCACGAACCGGCTCCGTAGCTCCACGTCGTGACGATGTTGATCAGCAGGATCGCTCCACCCGTCGCGAAACTGATGATCAAGCCGGCCGCGGTATATCCCCACGCGACATCCTCGCCCTGGGGAGCGACGGAATTCACCCCGGCGAGATTGGCCAGGTCGCGGACCGCTCCGGCCGCCAAGCCGTATTGAGGGAAGTGCCAGATCACCGACGCCATCACGGTGCCGAGCGCCCAAAGGGCCACCAGCAGCCAACTCAACTCGCGTCCGAATGCGCGGAAGGGCCGCTCCTCGGTCGTGAGCACGACGTTGGCCAGTGCCGCGAGCATCCTCACGCCGTGAAACATCGCCACCGGTGGCACCCAAAGCATGTGGTACCCGAAGGAAGCCCCCGCCACGACCGAGGCGGCGGCACTACCGGCGCCGAGAGTCATGGCGCTCTGCATCAACCCGGGGCCGGTCCGCTTCAGGTAGCCCGCCGACTTGGCGAGGAACGGTTTGCGTTCCAACTCTTGAAGGTCGGCGATTTCCTGTTGGCGCTTCGCGGGATCCCATTTCGGGGTCATCGGAAGACCCTTCTTGTCGTCTGCCATCGGCGGATTCCTTTCGGTTGGTCGAAATTCAAGGTTCTTTTGGGGGGGGGCGGCATTAACGATGTGAGTCACATTATAGAGGCTTTGTTCGCCTTTGCAACGAATTCGTGGCGGACACCGGTACCTTGTTTGAAGCAGAGACGCGGACGGCCGGAATCAACCGGAGGAATGGGCGCCGCCCGCCGAGAGCATCGTGAGTCCGTTTTCGAAAACTCGGCGGAATGGCAAACAAGTGACGAAAATAGGTTGCCTTCGCATGAAACCCCTTATTTGAGGGGATAGCTTGAATAAATAATGCAAAAAAACTAGACGATTTGCCCGATTTAGGCGGCATTTCGAAAAAAGAGCCCTGTTGGTACTTGACCAGATTCAAAACAGTAGCCACAATTGTCTAATGAAGCGTGAAGAAAGTTTTTTGCAAGAATTGGAATCCACTTCTTTGCCTTCGTATTAAACGGTTTTTACTTGAATGTTCCGCATGTGTAATCCCGCCCAATTTGCCCCTTTTATTTGCCCAGGCGAAACCATGCTCGGCTCATTTGTAGGCGGAACGTTTATGGAAGTCTATCGCTTACGACCCGCTATCGGGGAGGGCGAAAATAAGACTTTTTTTCGTGGTTTTGTGTTGGGAGAGACATTATCGGGTCTTGGGGCGTCGCGCGGAAAGGCAAATTTTTAGAATCGAGAAAAGGTTCGCAGGAAATGGTTTCACTGGAAAACTACAAGGTTGCCAATCACTTCGACGCTTTGAAAGAGACGATTCAGGGAGAGAAGTATAGCAAGCACCTTCAGAAGCCGCTGGCGTATTGGGCCTTGCCCACGGATCGACGATTGCCCTTGGCGCTGTTAGGAAAATCGCTCGGCGAAATCCTCCAGATGTCGTTTCACGAGGTGGCCAATACTCCCGGTATCGGGGAGAAAAAACTCAGTGCCCTCGTGACCCTTCTGGTCCGAGCGTCCGAGACACCGCCGGAGGATATCGTTCCCGACGCGAAAGAAATCGACCGCGAGGACTGGAAGAATCGATCGCCGGACCGCGAATTCGACCCGGATCAGGTTTCCGAGGTTGACTGGGCCAGATGGCGGGCGATCATTGAAGACCACGACCTGGGCGCGGAAACGCTGGGACGTTTGTGCCCCTCACTGCGGAGGCTTGCCCGGGTCAACTGGGAAATGACGCTGAAGGAGTATTGCGACAAGAACATCTCGGACATTCGAAATCTGAAGACGCACGGCGAGAAGCGGGTCAGCGCAATCCTCGAGGTTTTCCACCACCTGAACAGCCTTCTGGCGAACATGGAGCCCCAGCCGCACCTGGCGCTTCGCATCTCTCCGCGGATCATCGACGGGATCGAACGTTGGATCGCCAAGGTGATGCAAACGCAGGGCGCGCCGAGCAGGGAAGAGATTCTCCAGAATCTCGTGAATCCGCTCTCCGAGCAAGTGAAAATCGACGCGAACGAGCAGATATACCACCTCGTACGGGACCGGCTTGGGATGGACGGCCCGGTTACCAGTGTCCGCGACTTGGCTCGGCGCCTGGACCTGACCCGCGCCAGAATCTACCAGTTGCTCAACGAGATCAACGACATGTTGATGGTCCGCTGGCCGACCGGACGGCGCCAGATGCATGACCTCCGCTCCAAGCTCGAGGGCGAGGTGGATGACAAGGACCAGATCAAGCAGCTCCACTACGCGGTCGAGCTGTTCTTCCCGACCGAACGTCGCGGCGCCGATGGCCCGCTCGACCCGCTTTGGGTTTCCGAGGGGGAGGTGCCCCCGGACGAAAACATGGAACGCGTCGGCGAGCAGGGCCCGATGATGTGATACCGGCGGTTGGCCGGCGGAAACAGCAAGGGAACGCTTTCGTGGCGTTCCCTTTTTTGTTTTCGTTCCCCGGAATGGACGGGCCGTTACAAGTCCTTCAGTCGCCTCTATACCGATTCCTCGCAGTCCCGCAGCGCCGCCGGAAGGAGCCGCACCAGGTCCGAGGCGATCATTCCGGGCTGGCCCAGCTCGGCCGCGGCGAGGTCTCCGGCCAATCCGTGGACGTAGACGCCCAACCGTGCGGCGTCCCAGGGGGAAAGACCCTGGCACAGCAGAGCGGTGACGACTCCGGTGAGGACGTCTCCGGTTCCACCGGTCCCCATGCCGGGGTTGCCGGTGTGGTTCACGAAGACCCGGTCGCCGTCGGTCACGGTCGTTTCGTGCCCTTTGAGGACGAGCGTGACGCGGCGCTCGGCGGCAAAGGCGCGCGCCGCCTCGCCCTGTTCTTCCGGCGAGGGTTTCCGTCCTTGGAGCAGCCGCGAGAACTCGCCGGGGTGGGGGGTAAGAATCCTGGGCCCGGCGTCCGGCGATAATTCGGGGATCCCTTCTTCGGCGAGCGCATTGAGGCCGTCGGCGTCGACGACGAGCGGCTTGGGGACCTGTCGGTATAGACCCGCGACAAGCGACCGGAGTCCTTCATTGCGGCCGATTCCCGGCCCCAGCGCCACGGCGGTCGCCCATTCCAGATGCGGCTCCAAGACGGAATCCGCTTCCGCGACCATCCGCCCCTCCCTATCGCACGGCAACGGCACAGTCATATAACACGGCTCAAAGGCGGCGACCGTTTCCAGACAGACATCCGGAACGGCCAGACGCACCAGCCCCGCTCCTCCTCGAAGGGCCGCCATGCCGGCCAACGCGGCCGCCCCGGCCATTCCGCGCGATCCTCCGATCACCAGAGCGAAGCCAAACGTCCCTTTGTGCCCCGCGACGGGGCGCCTGGGAAGGCGGCAGGGAGGCTGGTTGCTATTCGAGTTAGACATGCAATCACTCCTGCAATGGGGGGTTTGTAAGCGATCTCGGTCGGCAATGATAGTCACAATGGGGGAAACGATGCAAATGGAATCGGTCTGGTGCTCGCGGGGTGGTTCGTGCTTCACGCGCCGGCTTCCCAACACGAAACCAGCCCGCCGGTGTCCATCCACGTCAATTCCCACCGCAACGGCGTAGCTAAGTTCACTCATCAGTGTAATATCTACCGGTCAATCGGCACAATAACCCCTATTATGAGGGATATCTATTAACTCGATTAGGCACCAAAAGCCGCTAGTTTCAGTGGGCCAGCCACCGATGGGGTGTATCTGGCGGCCCGGAACGAAATATTGTGAGATTAGCGTTAGAAGATTCACAAGTTATCTCAAATCAGTCATGCTGACATTCATGAAACGCGACTTCGTAGAGCAGACGAACCAAGAACTTCTTGCCAGGAAGCTGGAGGAGCACATTGCCCAGCAAGGGCTCGCCGCCGGGGAGCGTTACCTGACGGCGGATTCGGCGGCCGAATACCTCGGCGTGAACCGGATGGCCGCGGATCGCGCCATGACGGTTCTGGTCCGCCGGAACATGCTGGTGCGGCGCCGTGGTCGCGGTACGTTTGTCGGGCCGGCGGTGGGACCACCGAAGGCGGCGGTCACGCACGTTCATGTCATTCACTGTGCCGAGGGGGAGTTTTCGGCTCCTCCGATCCCCTCCGACCGTTTTCTAGCAGGTTTGCGAGGAGTCATCGCCAACGCCGTCTTGCATACGCACTTGTTTGCGTACGATCGCGCAAAGGCGATGGTGCGCGAGTTGATCGAGTCGTTTCCGGCCAACGACAATAAACGGACCGTCGTGCTGGCGCTGAGTCCCAGGGGCGTTCAGGAGTACGTTGCGCGGCGCGGTCTGCCGGCGGTGGTCATTGGCGGTGTGTTCCCCGGGGTGCCACTGGCGAACATCGAGGCGGATCAATTTGAAATCGGCCGGAACCTGGTCCGGTTGGCGCGGCGGCTGGGGGCGAGCCACTTCGTGTTTATCAACCGCGAACACTGGCGCCGCGGCGATTCCAGGGCGTTCGACGGGATGGTCCGGGAACTGGCGGAATTGAACTTGCCGGCGGACCGCATCATGATTCGCAATTTTCCCAAGGACGCGGCAACGGCGTTCAACGTTTTGGGAGCCGTGGCCGCCGGAGCGGTGGAGGATTCGAATACTGGAAAAGCCGCGCTGCTTTGCCGGTCTTCCGCGATGGCCGAAATGGTTGCCAAGGCGGCCGAGGCCGGAGGGCTTCACGTTCCGGATGACATTTTCGTCGTCCACAACCGGCATTGGAATGACGAAACAAGCGTCACCAGGCCCTACGTCGCCGAGGCAATCTCGGAGGACGAAGCCTTGGCACGGATTGGATACATGCTCAAGAACGGCTTGGAGGACAATCCCAAAGCCATCACCCCGTGCAAGATTCCCGTGACGATTGTCGACTAGCGCGGGAATCCCCCCATTTTTGAAAGGAGGAGTGTCGTGAAACGACAACAAGTGTTGGGTACGATTGTCGCGCTCGTAGTCTGGGCCGGCTTGGCCGGCGCAGCGACGCCGGTTCCCAACGGCTCATTCGAAGCCGATGTGGTAACATTCGGGAACCGCCTGGAAACCATCCCGACGTCCTGGATGCAGACGTTCGGCACGGCTTTCCCGGCCGTGTACCGGCCTGGCGCAGGGGACCCGCTCCATGGGCAGATTCCCGACGGGGATCAGGCGTTGATCCTTCCGTCGAGCGTCGCGGTATCGACGGTCGACAGTGGGATTTACCTGCAGGAAGGGACGGGCATCCGCCTTATGCTCGATGCCTCCTATCTTGAGGACGTCGTCGGGCCGGGGCTACAAGTGAACAGTACCGGGCCCGTTTCGAACATCCAGTATTTCCAGCCAACCGCTGGATCGGCGGGTTTTGATACGTTCGAGTATCTTTATTTCCCCTCCGCCGCGGAAAATGGGATGCCGTTCAATTTCCAAGTCTATTGCCGCAGCGCTTCGGATAACATCGTCATCGACAACATCCGCTACGAGACCATGGACGCTCCGATCATGCCGCCGAAGCCGGGTCCCGTCACGGGAACTGACGTTATTCCCGGTGGAACGGCGCCTTATGCATGGTATCGCGCTGATATGGGAATCACGGGTTTTCAGAACGATGATTCCGGGGCGGTTGCTTGGTGGCAAGACCAGTCGGGGAATTCTCGGCACATCTCCGCCCCCAGCTACTTCATCGCGCCGACCGCGACGGACAACGGCGTAGGGGGATTGCCCGCGTTGACCTTCGACGGACTAGGCGACCAGCTCCACGGGACACCGGAGGACTGGGGTTTGAAGGATCCCGGAACCGTCTTCGCCGTTTGGCACATGGATGGTGACGTCAGTGCCGCTATTCATTACCTTTATGATGCCGGCGCCACCGCGATCCCGCTGGAACGGGAGTTTTTCTCGACAAGAAATCCGGCTCTTGGACAATGGGATATCGGCGGGCGCGACGATCCCGCGACGAACTATACGAACGGGCAGTTGGTCTACGATACCAGAGACCGTTGGATCATCAGCAGCGTGTCGCATACCACGGGCGCGACGGATACCATCCGCTTTAACGGTGAAGAGATTTACAACGGAAATCTCCTCTCCGGCGGATTGGAGGGTTTGCGGGTCGGCCGGTTCTCCGTGGGAGAACGTCATTATTGGGACGGCGAGATATGTGAACTGATCTTCTACGACGGCGAACTGAGCGAGACGGAACGCATCGCCATCGAGGAGGCCCTGATCGACCGTTGGGATTTGAGAGGGACATTCTTGCCCGAGAAGCCGGAACGTCCCGGTGAGGTATCGGGGGGTCCGGTGATTCCCGATGGCACCACGCCCTACGCCTGGTATCGAGCCGATCGTGGCGTAACGACGTATCCCGCGGGCAACTACGGTGAAGCCGTCGCGTGGTGGCAGGACCAGTCGGGCAATGCCCGGCATGTGACGTCAAAAGACGCGGCCAGCGCTCCGATTGTCAATACGGAAAACGGCGCGAGCGGGCTTCCCGTGTTGACTTTTGACGGCATGAACGACGGCCTGCATGGCTCGGTAGAGGAGTGGGGAGAGGCCCTGCCCGGAACCGTCTTCGTGGTCTACCGGCAGGACGAGTCCGCCACCGGCGATCAGTTCGTCTACGACGCCGGTCAACCGGGCGACCGGCAGTTCTTCCTGATTACTCAAGGCGCGGAACAAGATACGCTCAACGCCGGCGGCGCGTTCTTCACTCCGCCCAACACATACGAGACGCACAACAACACGACTACCGTACTGCCCGAGCAGGGGAGCTGGGTCGTCGGGAGCGTTTCGCACGCCACCGGGGCGACGGACACGATCCGGATCAACGGAGAGGAATTCTTCTCCGGCGATCTCGCCTCCGGTGGAATGGACGGACTGTGGCTCGGAAGATATCTGATCAGCGCTTCCTACATGTTCAAGGGGGACATTGCCGAGTTCGTCTATTTCGAGGGGGACCTCTCGGCACAGGAGCGGGCCGACATCGAGACGGCCCTGATGACCCGGTGGGGATTGATCGCCGGCCCCGACCTTCCGGGCGACCTCAACGGGGA